>JBJXEX010000073.1:0-12946 GCA_046156195.1 Planctomycetaceae bacterium
CCGTGTGATTCGGAGTCTGGCGGTCTCGGGAGTCGGTGCCATGCGGCAGGTTGTTGATCCGAAGCAGCAAATGATGTTTGATCCTTTTGACGGCGTCATTTCCGCGGCGGGGTGGACGCGGATCAGCGACGGCTGGCAGGGGATCTTTCGCGAAGTCGTTTGGGAACTGTTGCCCGTGGGTCGGCTCGCACGGCATTTTGATCGCTGGCAGGGATCTTGAAGCGGAAGGTCAGCGAGCAGGGCGTGGAGATCGTCAGTCCGGTCTGCGCCCGCAAAGAGCAGGACGGTACGGACCGGCTCGGACCGGAAGACTTCCCGCTCGATCCGCTGACGCACACCGTGACGGCCTGCCCCGCTGGCCTGGTTCTTCTGGAAGGCCTGTACCTCACGACGAAGGAGCATCGGCTGGGGTGCGGCGGAAGAATCAAGAGATGGCCGAGTTCCGCAACCGCCTGCTGAAAGCGGGGCGTTTGGAGGGGGCCGTTGTGCCGCTTTTGCGTCTCAGGCACATGTCTGGAGCTCTCATTGGCCCCTTCCTCCGCTCAAAACTGCGTCCCCGCGCCACGGGTTCGTGAATCTCTCACGGGCTGCCTGAACACTTGGTTTTTAAATCCGAATTTTGTCGGGCGCGTCAGAGTTGAGAGCCGCGACCGTTCGGTGTTTTTCCGCGATTCTTCACGCGGCTAGATACCGCACGGATGGCAGGGCCGGAGCACGGAGGAAGGCAGATGGCGGCCCATCAGAATCTGGTGTTGATGTTGGACGGGGGCGAAGTCTTCTCGGCGGAGAACGTGAAGACTCGACTGGGCTTCGCGACGGCGAGGTAATCGGGCATCCCCACGATGATCGAATCGGTCAGCGAGCCGGCGTTAAACGCGATGCGAGGGTTCGATGTCACGCCCTGATCGAGACACAACTCGAACGGCAAGATCGGCGGACCAAACGGCGGCACGCAGCCGGGGACTAGGCCGGTCAGTTCGAGCAGCTCTTCGGGAGTCGCGAAACGCAACTTCTTCCAACCAAACTCGCGCCGGATTGCTCCCGAATCGAGTTTGTGATCGGCGGGTATCACGAACAGCCGAAAGACGTCGTCCCCCTTCATGAGCAACGCCTTGCCGCCGATCCTCAGCTCCTCGCCGCGAGCGATCGCCGACTCTTCCGACGTGCGCGTCGGCTCGTGATGCACTTCGCGAAACGTGATCGCCGCCTCGGTCAGCAGGTGGCGAATTGCCGGCAGGATTTCGGAACCGTCAGGCACAACGACATTCCTCTTGCTTGGAGTGACCGCATTCCTGCGGTCGAAGGGGCAACGAAATCGCACGCGGCTGTGACTTCGGTGTACTACTCGTTCTCAAATTTGTCTTGTCGGCGCGCATTGTGGCGCGACGCTCCGCGTCGCGACTCTCGACGCGGAGCGTCGAGCCACACAGGTTGCGGCTTCGCCGCGATGGTTAATCGGCTCATCCGAACCTACATGCCGTATGCCCGCCAATCTCTTCGGCGACCCGATGAATCGGGTCACGAAGAGCTTCAGTCCAACACGTTCTCCGACACATGAACTCCCGCGCGATTCGCGACGTTCAGATGGCCTCGGCTGCCGGTGCCGATGCGGCAACCGTGAATCAGGTTGCCCGTGGTAGGTTTCGCGGAGTCTCGCCATACGATGGCGTGCTCCATCAATCTCGGCGAGCGGCGATCGTGGACCGTGCAGCCGGAGATCAGCGTGTCCGAGCAGTCCTCCAGGACGAGTCCGTTCGGCGTTCCTTCGAGAACTTGGCAGCCGGTGAGATTCATGCGGCGGCAGCGGATGAGTTCAATCAGTCCCTCCTTTTGATTCGCGATGGCCCCCACGACCGTGGTCTGTCCGGCGAGTGCGTCTTGGATGATCAACCCCGTGACCGTGCAGTCTTCGCAATCGACGAAGCGGATGCCGGTCGAGAGTTCCTTGTCTCCGTAGTCGGGATTATGGCCGAGCGTGTTGGCTCCGATGGCGATGCTGCGCGAGCCTTCGATGACGATGTTCCGCTCGTGCCCGCTGTAGATGTAGTTGCCGGAGATCGCGAATCCCAACGCGGAGGTCAGATGGATGTTGGTCGCCTGGCTGCCGATCAAATTGCCGGCAATGGCCCACATGCCGGCTCGCTGATTGCCCTTCGAGCCGCTGCCGATGAAGCGGATGTTCGCGCCGTTGGGGCTGTAGGTCGCTTGAAGGGTGTTGCTGCAAATCGTCCCTTCGCGGACGGTGCCGTCCTCCACGTCGATGTAAATTTCGGCAGTCGGCTCGGCGTCGGCGTCCGGGAGGCCGATCGCGCGGTTGTTGTTGTATTCAATGTCGTTGCCGGTGACTTGGAAGTTCCGAATCTCACCTCCTTGAATGCGGATGCCTCCCAACCGGCAATAGCTGATGTGGCAACCGGTAATAATCGTCTGGTGCAGATTGCAGTGGTCGAGGAAGACTCCGATGCCCGTGTTCTGATAGATGTGGCAATGGCTGATGAGGATGTTCCGCGACCTCCGCGTGACATGCACCGCGTTCCGCACCTTGCGGATCAGGACTCCGGTCAGCGTCGGCTGCATGACCCCTTCCAGGCGGATGCCGTCCGCTTCGGGATGCTCGCCGGTGATCTCAATGTCGCTGAGCATCGGCATTCGTTCGCGTTGCCAAATCTCCGGCTTGAAGCCGGTCGGATCGGCGCTCTTGTCATGCGAGCCGGCGAAGAACAACGCCGGTCCCTTGCCGGCCATGATCAGCTTGGCCGTTCCGCCGCAGCCGTTGATCGACGTGCGACCGAGCTTGGCCAGATCGACGACGATCGGCTTGGTGATCCGATAGTCCCCACGCGGAAATTCGAGCTGCCCACCACCATCAGTCAGAGCGTGCTGAATCGCCTCGGTGTCGTCCGTCCGTCCGTCGCCAGTGGCACCGAAATCACGAATGTTGTTCATCGAACGGGCCTTTCATAAGTAGATTAATTCTCGGTGCGGCTTTGAAGATTGGGAGCCGCGACCGTTAGGGAGTGGTGGATGATCTGGACTTAGAACCGCTCCCTGACGGTCGCGGCTTGAAAGCTGCACCGCGCCGGGGGGCTGACGCCTCCCGCTCGCCTTGTCCGCCTCGTCCGCTTCAGGGGCGGCACTCTATCGACCGCTCGGACTGGTTCAACTCGCAGCGTCCGCACGATCGGTAGGCGAGGCTCTCGACACATGATCGTGCGCGGCGGCAGTCTCCGGCGGACTCTGCCTGGATTCCCCAAGCGGAGTCTGTGGTTGCCGGGTCGCGCGGTTCGATGTTCATACCATAGCCGCGTTCGCCAGAACGCAGGGGTCTTGAACTCGCCGGAGCCCCGCACTCTGGCGAGTGCGGCTACGGGTCGTTTTCTCCTCTCCTCCTGCCGTTCATCCAATCGCCTATCGGCGGGAAAGTCGGTTTGACACAATTTTTCAGGCACTCGTAGAATCGCGCCGAATTGGTGGCTGTCGTGGCTGCTCCGTTTTTGGACCTTTCGTCCGTCGGAGTCCGCGAAGCAAGGACGCTGCCACAAAGGGCGAATTTGATGAAGAACAACCTCGGCAAAGTCTTCGTGGTCGTGACCACGTTTATGAGCATCGCGTTTCTCGGCTTCTCGTTCGCGGCGCGGATCGCGGGGACGAACTGGGAGGGCGAGGCGGCCAGCTTGGAGAACTACTACGTCGAGACCGTCCCCGTCGAGAAGAGCCGGCCCACCTATACCGTCAAAGACAAGGTCACGAACGAGCCAGTCAAAGCGGGATCGAAGCTGCTGCCCGAAGTCATTCTGGCCGCGTACACACACGAGATCACGCAACTCAACGACAAGATTCAGAAGTTGGAACCCATCCCGGCCGAGGACAAGAAGCGACAAGACGAACTGTTGGCTCACCAGAAGCAGGACATCAAGGCGATGGCTCTTCGCGAAGAAGAGTTGAAACAAGAATTTGAAAAGCTGGCCAAGTCGATTGCCGACAAGTCGGTCGAAGGGGATAAAGTCGGGCAGGAGGCACTGACGGTTTGGGAAGAGGGCAAGTTACGCCGCGAAGATGTGGCTCGACTCCGAAATCTGTTGGAGGAACTGGAAGTCGATCAATTCCAGGCTCTCGAACAAAAGAAACGCTTGCTGGATGAGCTGAGCCGTTTGCGCGGCGTGTTGGCTCGCCTGGAACGCCGCAACATTCAATTGAAATCGCCCTACGAAGAATGATCGTCGGGCGATAACGACTGGGGGGTCGTGACATGTCATTTCTGGGAAAACTGCTCGTTGGCTTGCAGCTCGTGTTGAGCATCATGTTTCTGATCTTCGCGGGAGCGGTCTTCTCCACGCAGAAGAACTGGAAAGCGGCCAAAGAACTCGCCGAAACGAACATCACCCGGCTCGAAGGCGAAAAGAAACTGGTCCAAGACGAGTACGACAACTACAAGAACCGGATGACCCGCGATCTGAAAAACGAGACGGATCGTGCGGCCGAAGCCGAAGGGAAAGCCGATCTCCTGAAACGCCAGTTAGCGGTCTCGGAAGACGAAGCCAACAAGGCCAAGATCGAACGTGACGAGCAGCGCGAGTTGGCGAAAGTCTCCGCCGAAGAGGCGGTCCAGCGGTTGGAAGAGGCTCGGCTGCAACGCGAGATCAACAACAATTTGCAAAAGTTGCTCAACGAAAAGAACGGCCGCCTGCAAGCGGCGGAAGACGTCAACTTCAACCTCAAGGTGGCCGAGAAGACGCTGCAAGACAAACACTCCAAGGTGCTCAGTGATCTTGCCCTCATGCAAAAGATCATCGCGGCGGCGGGCTTGTCCACAGACCCGCAATCCGTGATCGGCTTGCTAACGCCACCACCGGCCGTGGACGGCGAAGTCCTGGAAACGAAAAAGGGCGCACGCAACGGCTCGGACTTGGTCGAGATTTCGATCGGCAGCGACGACGGTTTGGCCGAAGGGCACAAGCTGTCGGTCTATCGTCCGCAATCGGGGGACAGAGCCGCGAAGTTCCTGGGAGATATCAAGCTCGTGTATGTGACGCCGGATCGTGCGGTCGGGACCGTGATCCTGCGAGCCAAGAATGGAATCATCGAAAGGGGCGATAATGTCACGTCGAAACTCGGACAGTAGCAGCAGCAAGGAGAAGGCCACGCCCGATGTGTTCGTCGGCCTGTTGTTCGTCTCCGTGGCCGCGCTCATCGCCGGCATCACACTGCTGGTGCTGGAATTGAATAGCTACGCCTGGCTCATGGGCTAGCGCTCGTAGTGACCGCATTCATGCGGTCCCTCGTTCGCACGCTCCGAAGCTGTGAAGTTTATGAGCCGCGACCGTCAGGGAGCGGTCCTAACTCCTGAGCGATCACCACTCCCTAACGGTGGCGGCTCGAAATCTTCACCGCCGCAGAGCGTGGGAACGAAAAAACGAGCGAGAAAACTCAGACCCGATAAATCGGGTCACTACGAGCGTACGAGCGTCAGCCGCCGACAAAGCGAGCATACAGCGCTCGCGCGGCCGCGATTTCCTGTGTGCCCCGTACGATCGCGCGGCCATCGCGGAAGACCGTCAGCTCGAACTCCCCACCGGTGAGAGTCAGTCGTGCCAGATACGGATTGCGAGTGATCGTACCGTGTCCCTGCCAATTCGCGGCGAGTTCATCCAGCGATAACGAGGTCGGCGAACTGGGCGCGACCTGCACTGAGTTCCTCCCGCACAACACGGTCGATCGCGAACCGCTCTGCCCCGATAACCACAGCCGCTCCCCGCGCTGGCAGGCGGGACAGTCGCCGTTCGTGCGCAGTCCGCTGACATCGAGCGTCCGAAAGGTGTGGTCCCACAAGTCGATCACGGTCAACACTCGCGGCACTTCGTCCAGTCGGCCCGCCAAGATTTTCATCGCGAGGATCGCCTGCCAGGAAGCGATCACGTTGACCGTTGGACCGAGAATCCCCGCCGTCTCGCAGGACTCGGTCGTCCCCGGCTCCGGCGGCGATTCGATCACACACCGCAAGCAGGCCGTCTGTCCGGGCAACACCGCGAGCACTTGCCCGTGACTGCCGATACATCCGCCGTACACCCAAGGGATGCCGGTCTCCAGCGACAGATCGTTGACCAGAAACCGCGTCTCGAAGTTGTCGGTCCCGTCGAGAATCAGATTCACATCTCGAGCCAACTCGCGCACGTTTCGGAAATCGACATCGGCGACGACCGCTTCCAGTTCGATCTCGCTATTGATCCGCCGTAGCTTCTCGACTGCGGCGATCGACTTCGGCATTTGAGCCGCGACGTCATGCTCATCAAACAAGACCTGCCGCTGCAAATTGGTTGTCTCGACGAAGTCGCGATCCACGATTCGCAGATGCCCGACGCCCGCCCGCGTCAGCGTCTCGGCGAGGACCGACCCCAATGCTCCGCAGCCGACGAGCAACACACGGCTCGCCAACAATCGCCGCTGCCCCGCTTCACCCAGCGGAGCAAATCGCATCTGGCGGCTGTAGCGAGCCAGCTTGTCAGGTTCGGTCGTCATTCATCCGCTTTCGTTTCAAAGATCAATTCGTTCCCACGCACCGAGGCTGTGAATTTTGGGGAGCCGCGGATCATTTTCCGCCCTTCATTTTTTGCCAGCACTTCAGGCACTGCGGCACTCGCGAAACGCCTCGGGGTCAACCTAACGCGACCAGCGGCGGCGGAGTATAAAGCCGCCCCCTTTGGCTCCCAACGAAGTCCGGCGCGCGAATTCACCATGCGGCATCATCTGGGCATCTTATTGCAGATCAGCGTGCTCACGGGCCTGCCCGTGTTGATTTTGTATCAGCTCAACTTCGGACTTCCGTTGCTCGTCATGCCCATCTGCACGGTGATTGGGATCGTCGTCTTCTGGATGGGAACAAGGTTGCGCGAGTCATGAGCTGGCAGGTCCGTCAATTCGTGCAATTCGCGGGATCGGTGCTCGTCCTGCTGACGACCTCGCCGCTCTTGGCTCAGCCGATCGCGACGCGGCCCAACCTGGAAGCGCTGACGCTCGATCTCGATAGCGCGGTCTTGAAGCGGCTGGCCAACGTCGAGGACTTCATTGCCGACAAGCAATGGGATCTGGTCGCATCGCTGCTGCGACAGACTCCCGCGGAGAAGCCCGACAAGCTCGTGCCGCTTGCGCCCGGTTGGTATGTGAGCGTGGCTCGGTATTGTCAGTGCCAAGCCGCGCTGCTGCCTCCGGCTGGCTTGGCCGCGTATCGTCGGCAAGCGGAGGCCACTGCGAACAAATGGCTGAACGATGCCGAGCGGCTGTCGCCCGCCGATCCGGCTCGGCAACGCGCCGCTTGGCTGCGGATCGTGCGACACGCATTCGCCAGTTCGGCGGCGGAGAAAGCCCTCGCGCGGTTGGCCGAGCAATCGTTTGAGCGCGGCGATTTCGCGGCAGCTCGCACGAATTGGGAACTGTTGCTGCCAGCCTCGGGCGCATTGAGAACGGTGGCCGGCTTGGGACTGCTGCGTCATCCCGATTCATCGCACGATGACGCTCAGGTCCGAGCTCAACTGGTGTTGTGCAGTCTTTGCGAGGGGGATGCGGTTCGAGCCGCTCAAGAGTTGGCCGCCTTTCGCCGCTGGCATGGAGACGCGACCGGTCGCTTGGCGGGACGCGACGGGATCTTGATCGAGCTGTTGTCGGAGTATTCGCAAAACCGATCGGCTCAAACGTCGGCCGAGTTCGCGGAGCGGTCCTTGGATCGGCGTCGGTGGGAGGTCACTCTGCCAATACCAACAGCGGCGTTGGAGATCGAAGGGGTCGTCCCGGTGATCGTCGGCAACACGCTCTTCGCAACGAATGGCGAAGCGGTCTTCGCGTTTGATTCGGAGACCGGACGACCGAAGTGGTCGGAAGATTCGGACGAAGCGGGCGCGGCGATGATTTACTCGCTGGCCGATCCTGTCCCGCCGAAGTTGCCCATCAATGGACGAGTCTGGCACTCGCTGACGATTCAAGAGGACCGGCTTTACGCTCGGCTGGGGACGCCCATCACCGGCAAGGCGAAACTGGAAACCAACTCGCACAGCGAATTGGTCGGGCTGGACATCGGCATCGGCGAGGGCAAGTTGGTGTGGCGAGTGGCCGCCGAGCACATTGATCGGCAAGACCCGCTCAGTGCGGCGGCTCCGTGGTGTTTTGAAGGTGCTCCCGTCGCAGACTCGGAGCGAGTGTTCGTGGCCCTGCGGCGGAGTCTGCCTCAGGAACAACTCAACGTCGCGTGCTTCGATGCGGAGACGGCGCGACTGCTTTGGAATCGGAAAATCGGCATCACGGTGGCCGCGACCGAGGAGGCCGTGAACACGACCAGTCACTTGCAGCTCACCTTGGCCGAAGACAGCGTCTTCTTGGCAACCGATGCCGGAGCGGTCGCCGCGCTCGATGTGCAAGATGGCGCGATCCGGTGGTTGAGAACCTATGCGTCGGAGAATGTTTTGTCTTCGCCCGACCGCCGTCGCAATGGACACACTCCGCCGATCTATCACGACGGAGTGCTGTACGTCGCGCCGCTCGACACGGATTTGCTGATGGCGATTCACGCGGAGAGCGGCCTGTTGCTCTGGCAGCGGGAATGGCCCGATCCGATTCAACAGGTGTTGGGAGTTTGCGACGGGACGTTAATCGTTCAAGGTCGCTCGCTGTGGGGAGTGGACTTGGCGACGGGCGATCCGGCTTGGCCCCATCGTCGCGTGGGCCATGATGACCCGGAAGGCTCGTCGTTCGGTCGAGGCGTCTTGATTGATCAAGAGGTCTGGTGGCCGAATCGCGAAGAGTTGATCGTCGTCTCGGCAAATTCGGGGCGGATCACTCGGCGTCAGGAGTTGAAGGAATCGCTGGGGCTGAGCGGCGGGCATCTCGCCACGTTCGGCAAATCGTTGGCGCTCAGTCGTAGCGGCCAACTGACGGTGCTCGGTGAGCTTCGGCCTAAATCAAAGATCGATCCATGAGGATTGGTAAAGACGAAGGACGCGCCGGTTGAAAACCTGACTCACGTCGATACCATCCGGCCGAACTTCGATCTTTGCCTTTCGCTGGACTCGACTGCCCATGACCACCGTGACCGCTGCGGCTTCCGGGGTGCGTTGGACCAAGAAACATCTGCTCGGCTTGGAAGAGCTTTCCGCCGATGAGATTTCGCTCATTTTGGATCAGGCCGCCGAGTTCAAACGGCTGGCGGCCGAGGGCGAAACGAAACTCGCGGCCCTCAAAGGGACGGTCGTCGCGAATCTCTTCTTCGAGCCGTCCACGCGCACGCGCACGAGCTTCAGCCTGGCCGCCAAACGGCTAAGCGCAGACACCGTGGACTTCACCGCTTCCAGCAGCAGCCTCTCGAAAGGGGAGACGTTTTACGACACGGCTCAGAACATCGAAGCGATGGGAGTCGATCAAGTCGTCGTCCGACACAGCACCTCCGGCGCACCGCATCTCTTGTCGAAGCTGCTGAAAGCGAGTGTTCTCAACGCGGGTGACGGCACGCACGAGCATCCGACTCAAGGACTGCTCGACATCTTCACGATTCGCGAGCGTCGCCAAAAAATCGCCGGGCTGACGGTCGCACTGGTGGGCGACATTCTGCACAGTCGAGTCGCTCGATCGAATATCTGGGGACTCAAGAAGCTCGGCGCGCGAGTCATCGTCTGCGGGCCTTCGACATTGATCCCGCCGCACGTCGAACGGCTGGGTGTCGAGGTCTCGCACAACCTCGACGAGATTCTCGGTCAGTGCGACTGCATCAACCTGCTGCGGATCCAGTTTGAGCGGCAGCGATCCGCGTTCTTTCCGTCGATCCGCGAGTACGCGCACTTCTTCGGCATGAACGGCGACCGCATCCGCCGATCGAAGTCCGATGTGCTGATCCTCGCTCCCGGCCCGATCAATCGCGGAGTCGAGATTACTCCCGAAGTCGCCGACGGGCCGCACTCGGTGATTCTCGATCAAGTCACCAACGGCTTGATGATCCGCATGGCGTGCCTTTATCTGTTGAACAATCAAAGGCAGGAACATCCCGAAGACGGATAGAAACATGGCAACTGGCGACGATTTTCGTCGATGAAGTTTCCGAGGACTTTGCGAAATGAAGACAGAACTCGTCCAAGTTGGTCGCTCAAAGGCAGTCAAGATTCCTAGTTCGTTGTTGCGAAAGACGAACCTGCCAGATCAAGTGGAAGTCACCGCCGTGGCCGATTCCCTGTTGATCAAGCCGCTGCGAAAAGAAGCTCCACCACGGAAGCCCCGCGCGGGTTGGTCGGCGGCATTTGCCCGAATGCACCGAAACGACGATGACAAACTTCTCGATGATCTGCCCGTGTCATTGTCGTCTTGGGATGAGGAAGAATGGCAATGGTGATCCGCCGATTTGACGTGTATTTGGTGAACCTCGACCCAACCGTTGGCAGTGAGATTCAGAAGAATCGCCCATGCTTGGTGATTTCTCCGGACGAAATGAATCAGCATCTTCGTACCGTGATCGTGGCTCCGATGACGACTCGCGGAAAGCTGTACCCATCGCGAATTCCTTGTACGTTTCGTTCAAAATCTGGTTTCGTAGTTCTCGACCAAATCCGCACCGTCGATAAATCTCGGCTCGTGCAACGGCTCGGACGGCTTGACCAAGAAGCCGCTGGGCAAGTCTTGGAACGGCTGACTGAAATCTTCGCTCCATGATTCTAGTCGCCAAGTCAGAAAGCTGACCTATGAGCACCACACTGATTCGCGGCGGACGCATTATCGACCCCAGTCAAAACATTGACCGGATCGGCAGTCTGTTTTTGCGGAACGATCGCATCGAGGGGATCGACACGGGCGCGTCCGTCGCCGATCACGTCATCGACGCGACCGGCTTGCTGGTCTGTCCGGGGCTGATCGACATTCACGTCTCGCTGCGAGAACCGGGCGATGAGAAGGACGAGACGATTGAATCGGGGACTGCGGCGGCACTCGCGGGCGGGATGACTTCGGTCGCGTGTATGCCGGATACCTCGCCGGTCGTCGATAACCGCGCGGCGGCGGAGTTCGTCCAACTGCAATCGGAACGAGCCGGTCACTGCAACGTCTTCCCGCTGGGAGCCGTCACCAAGAACAACGACGGCGAAGAACTGGCCGAGATCGGGCAGCTTGTCGAAGGGGGAGCGGTCGGCTTCACGGACGGCAAGCGCACCGTCGCCAACGCGGAGATCATGCGGCGAGCACTCGAATACACTCGCATGTTTGGCCGGCCGATCTTCAATCATCCGCAAGTCCCCGAATTGGCCGCCAAGGGGATCATGCACGAAGGCTATCACTCGATGCTGCTGGGCCTGCGCGGTATCCCATCCGGGGCCGAGGTCATCATGGTGGCTCGCGACATCGTGCTGGCCGAGATGACTGGCGGACACGTTCACCTGATGACCCTCTCGACGGCCGGGGCGGTCGAACAAGTTCGCCGAGCGAAGTCCAAAGGAATCCGCGTGACGACCGAGGTCACGCCGCATCATCTCGCGCTGCACGATTCGGCTCTGCAACACTACGAGTCGAACTTCAAAGTCGATCCGCCGCTGCGGACCAAAGAACACATCGACGCGCTGATCGAAGGGCTGCGCGACGGCACGATCGACGTGATCTGCTCCGATCATCAGCCCTTCGCAGACGAGAAGAAACAGAACGAACTCGACAGCGCTCCGGCGGGAGTCGTCGGTCTCGAAACGCTGCTGCCGATCTGCGTCAAAACGCTCATCGAGCCGGGGCACCTGACTTGGTCCAAGTTGATCGCCAAGCTGACGATCAATCCCGCCACAATCCTCGGCATCCAGAAGGGGACGCTCAAACCGGGACACGATGCCGACATCACGATCATCGACCCGACCTCCGCTTGGCGAATCGACCCCACAAAATTCCGGTCGAAGGGACGCAACACTCCGTTCTCCGGCTGGGACGTCAAAGGCCGAGCACACTTGGTCATCGTCGCCGGCAAGGTCCGGTATCACGCCTGACGCCGAGGAAGCCTGGTCGAGAGTCGACGAGCCAAAATCTGGCTCGTCTGGCCAGAACGGTTGAGCTACAGTCAAAACCATGAAAACCAACACTTGGCAGCTTCAAGAAGCGAAGAACCACTTCAGCGAAGTGGTGTCGCAGGCCTGCGCTCAGGGAGCCCAGACCATTACCAAACATGGCAAGCCCGTGGCGGTCGTCGTCGCGATTGCGGAGTTTCAAAACCAGAAAAAGGGACCGGCGAAGAAGAAACCCTCGCTGTATGAGTTATTGCGGAGTTGTCCCTGTCCAGAGATTGCGACCTATATCGAGCAGAGTCGCAAGACAAAGTATTACGGACGGACTCTCGATCTCGACCGTTAGTGTTTCGGAGCCGGTATGCGGTATTTGCTGGATACGAATGTGGTGAGCGAGTCGATCAAGGTGCAACCCGATCGAGGCGTGACGAACTGGTTGATCCAGAACGAATCCGGTTCGGGAGTTTCCGAGTTCACGATTGGTGAACTCATCAAAGGGGCCTACCGTTTGCCCGTCGGTAAGAAACGAAGCACCACTCTCGCTTGGGTAGCGGCGATCCAAGAGCAGTTCTCCGACCGGCTCTTGCCGCTTTCGCTGGAAGTGCTGTCCAGATGGGGCGAGTTGTGTGGAACTCACGAAGCTCAGGGCCATCCTTTGCCTCTCGATGATAGCCTCCTCGCGGCGACGGCACTCGTTCACGATCTGACGGTCGTCACGCGGAACACTGCGGACTTCCCGCCCGAAGTCCACACGTTCAATCCTTGGAAGAAGTGATCGCGATCTCGGGCGAATACCGGAGGGCTGACGAGGCAACCAAATCATTGCCGAGTTCCGATTGGGAAGACGCCAAACAATCTCACATCATTCTGCCCACCCATCATTCTGCTGACTTCCGGCAAGCAGAATGATGGGTGGGCAGAATGATGTGAAAGCGGAAACCAAAAAC
>JBJXEX010000362.1:0-12210 GCA_046156195.1 Planctomycetaceae bacterium
CAAACGCCGAATGTTACGTCTTACCGGTGGTGCGCCTTCGGCGACCACCGGCTAATTGCTGCGACCGCTCTGCTGTCAAATCATCACCAATCAATACGCTTCAGAATCCGTAACGGCATTGGTCCAATGGGGCGAAACTCCGAGTCCTGAATTCGAGTCACGCCCCGTTGGGGCTGAGGGACTTTGATCGAACCGTTGACCTCCGCCAAAGGCGGATTGGCCTGGGCTTTCGAGTGACGCACCTTTGGTGCTCGTGCAATCGACACGAGACTTCTCGCCCGTGTGCCCGATCGCCACGGTCGGGATCACTGCCGGGATCACTGTCGGGATCAGCGAGAAGTGTCCGAATTGGCGTTGAAGTTCGATCTCTGGCGATCACGAGTGCCAGCGTCTTTCACTCAGGACGCGGCCCGGTGTGTTCGCGGCGGAGCCACGTCCGATCCAACAGCGGAAGCCGAATCGCAAGCGGAATAACGAATCTGCCGTTACCGGGTGCGCGCGATCGACCGTATTTTGGGAGAAGACGGGAGGCCGCTTGACCGATGAAAGAGATTTGGGGATAAGTTGAGACAAGCTGGCGGACAAAAATCGGCTTCATGCCGTGTGGTCCTGGAATTCGTTCCGGGAGACCCTATATCCGCCGGCTTTTTTGTTGCGCTACTCGTCCCGCGGAACCAGCGGGTTCTGTTGGGTGTAAAAGGCTCCGCGTCTTGAGCCTTGAGTGATGTCGAGGTCGTGAATCTCGCCGACTTTGGGCCACATCAGTTCGATGAAGCGGCTTTCGCCCATCTCGAAGTGCCGCTGCAAGGCCCACAGGAAATAGTCGCTGGCTTGCAGGCAGGCGTCCTCTTTCGAGAGCTTGGCTTGGATGTTGACCTTGTGCTTTCGGGCGAATCCGAATTTCTGTTCAAAGTCCTGTTCGGCTTCGGCGAGTGCTTTGAGAAGTGCGGCATTGCGATTCGATTTCCCGCGACTGGCGAAAATCAGGTTCACTTCGTCAGCGGTCTGTCGCAGCTTGTTGAACAAGTGCCGCGTCAACGTGTCGTAGAGTTCGTTTTCGCGGTAGCGATACTTTGGAACGGCGTCTTCTTGCTGGCGTTGGCGGACGAAATTGACGAGGTCCAGCTTGTTCCGAACGACGGCGTAGAATCGGACGTTGCATTTCAGGAGCAATGAAAAGACCTCGCGCCGAACTTCGGGAAGATCGTCTTTGGCGTGGAACATGATCGCTGTCTTCTGGCGTTCCGGCTTCATGGATTCGACTTTCCGAAAGTAGGGATCAGCCAGCAGATTGGCACGCAGTTGGTTCAAGCTGTCTCGCAAGGCGTCGCAATCGTCCACGAGCAGTTTGCCGAGGATGAAATACTTCGACGTGCCTACTTCTCCGACCAGCACTTTCTTTCCCCGCCTATCAAACAGAACGGGGCCTCCCGCTTCGTCGATGAAGTAGTTGATGACTTCAAGCTCTTGAGCATCAGCCATGTTCATTTCACCTTGCGACCCCAGCCGCTTGCGTCGTGCTCGATCACTCTGCTGCGGATGGTTGCGAACTGTCGGGCGGCGGGGAAGCGGTGACGGATGCGATCCTCGACCGCACGGCGGACTTGTGGGTGCTGGCGAGGCAGGGCGGACATCCAGGCCGGGACGCTGATCTGATTATCGCAGCCACCGCCCTGGAATCCGGGCGAGTGCTCGCCACCGGGAACAGACCGCATTTCGCGTGGATTCCGAACCTGACCATCGACGATTGGCGAATCGGCACTGCGGCCGTGACGCCGTAAAACGAGCGTCTAAATCAGCGCACGAACTTGGTGTGACAAGCCGACGGAATTGTTTCAGCACCGAAGGTGTGTGACTCGATAGCCCAGGCCAACGGCCTGGGTCTTTGAACCAAGACGATTGGAAGCCCCAACGGGGCGAAACTCCGAGTCCGGAATTCGAGTCACGCCCCGTTGGGGCTGAGGGACTTTGATCGAACCGTTGACCCAGGCCGTTGGCCTGGGCTTTCGAGTGACGCACCTTTGGTGCTCGTGCAATCGACACGAGACTTCTCGCCCGTGTGCCCGATCGCCACTGTCGGGATCACTGTCGGGATCAGCGAGAAGTGTCCGAAGTGGCGTTGAAGTTCGATCTCTGGCGATCGACAAAGGGAAGATACGCCAACGTCGCGGATGAAAGCTCAGCATCGGGCATGTATCATGTGCCCAGATTCGATGTGACGGTTTACGGACGCGGGGGACATGGCCGTGGATTCGCTCACCAAAGCGCAGCGTAGTGAGGTAATGAGCCGCGTTCGGTCAAAGGATACGGTGCCGGAGCGATGTGTCCGGCGGTTGGTTTCGTCTCTCGGCGGGCGATATCGGCTGCATGGAGCCCGACTTCCAGGGCGTCCCGACTTGGTGCTTGCCGGGAAACGAAAGGTGATTTTCGTGCATGGCTGCTTTTGGCATCGTCATCCACGTTGTAAGCTCGCGCGAATGCCCAAGTCTCGCGTCGCGTTTTGGTGCGAGAAACTCGACGGGAATCGACATCGCGATCTTTTGAACCAAAGACGATTGAAACGGCTTGGATGGCGGCTGATAGTGATTTGGGAATGCGAACTTGCTGACGAAGGCAAGGTGCTTGACCGATTGCGGACCTTTCTTCAGGAGGATTAGCGTGAGGTCCATTGAACTTTTCGCTGGGGCTGGTGGGCTGGCTTTGGGGACAACGAATGCTGGCTTCATTCACGAGGCGGTCGTTGAGTGGGACCGCGATTGCTGTCGCACCATTCGCGAGAACAAGGCTCGCGGCCTTGCCGCCGTTCGAGACTGGCCCCTGTTTGAAATGGATGTTCGCGAGTTTGATTTCGCCTCGATCAAAAGCGTGATCGACTTGCTGGCTGGTGGCCCGCCATGTCAACCGTTTTCGATGGGCGGCAAACATCGTGGACTTGAAGACGAACGCAACATGTTCCCCGCCGTCGCAAGCGCGCTTCGAGCGCTAGCGCCCAAAGCGTTCATCATCGAAAACGTCAAAGGGATTCTTCGTCCGTCGTTTCATCAGACGTTTGAGTACGTCCTTCGACTGTTGCGATTCCCGGAAGTCACACGAAAGCCATCAGAATCTTGGGTTGAACACTTGGAGCGATTGAATCGGCATCAAGCGAACGAGAAGCGGGGTGGGCTTTCCTACAACTTGGACTTTCGGTGTTTCAATGCGACGGATTTCGGCGTCCCGCAATGGCGGGAACGAGTCTTCATCGTTGGATTTCGGAACGATCTGGAGGTCGACTGGCAGTTCCCACGACCGACGCATTCTCTGGATTCGTTGCTCCGAGACCAATGGGTCACGGGCGAGTATTGGGAACGACATGGAATTTCCAAACGCCAACGCCCGGCCGCTCCCGAACGAAATGCAACTCGGCTCCGGCGTATAGCCGCTTGGGGCAATTCTCACTCCGATTCGCCATGGCGCACCGTTCGTGACGCGATTGCGGGTTTGCCTGATCCTCGTGAAGCCGACTATTCGGCGACGATCCCGAACCATTGGTTGAATCCGGGAGCGAGAGCCTATGCGGGGCACACTGGTAGCCAACTCGACGAACCCGCCAAGGTTCTCAAGGCCGGCGCTCACGGCGTACCGGGTGGAGAGAACATGCTCGCCTATCCGAACGGGGAAGTTCGCTACTTCACGGTGCGAGAGTGTGCCCGACTTCAAACGTTTCCAGACAACTACGTCATTGCCGGAGCGTGGACCGAAAGCATGAGACAACTCGGCAACGCTGTGCCAGTCAAACTGGCTGAAGTCGTCGCAAAGGCCGTTGCACAAAAACTCGCGCTGTTTTGTGACGGGACTAAGAGCACGGCAATTGCGGGGCGAGGTGTGTCAGCTTCAATCGAAAAAAGCACTGGCAGCAGTAAATCGAAATCACGTCAGCACGTTCAAAGAATGAAGAGGGGATGATGTCCCAGCCATCGAATGAATTTGATCTCCGGCCGGACCCACGGATTCTTCCCATGTTGGGTGAGATCAATCTTGCGCAGTGGAAATGTCTCGCCGAACTGATCGACAACTCAGTCGACGCTTTCATTGACGTGCGTCGGTTGAACCGAGCGATCGAGAACCCGGAAATTCATATCAGCATTCCGACCTCAGAATCGCCATCTGCCACAGTTACGGTACGTGATAATGGGCCGGGAATGTCGCCGGAAAAACTGGAGCGTGCAGTGAGTGCGGGGTGGTCTGGAAGTGATCCGACGACGAACCTCGGTTTGTTTGGAATGGGGTTCAACATTGCGACGGCGCGACTTGGGACGGTGACGACCGTTTGGACGACCCGCACGGGTGATACCGAATGGGTTGGACTCCGAATCGATTTCGATGAATTGAGGAATCAACGCCATTTTCGGACGCCTCGATTGACTCGGCCCAAGTCTGAACCGTCGCAATGCGGCACCGAGGTCACAATAGAGAATCTAAAGCTCGAACAACGGCAGTGGTTCGCCAAGGCGAGCAACAGAACAAGTCTCAAACGTGAGCTCAGCCGAGCATACTCGGCGATGCTGCGGTCGAGTGGTGTTCCGATGACGTTTCGGTTGTATCTAAACGGCACTGCGGCCGTCGGCCGTCAGCATTGCATTTGGGGAGGTGAAGGCACCCCCGAACGAATTATTGACACCTCCCGGTACGGTCAAGTCGAGGCTTTTCAAACAGTTCATGTCGTGATGCCCAACCGGCCGTATTGTCGGCGATGCTGGCAATGGTTGAGTTCTGGCGAAACCCTGTGTCCCGTGTGCGAAACAAACAGTGACGTCATCGCGCGAAGTCGCGTCATTCACGGATGGCTTGGAATCCAGCGATATCTCAGCAAGACCGACTACGGAATCGACTTTCTCCGTTATGGCCGAAAGATCGAGATTGCCAGCAAAGATCTGTTTCATTGGTTGGATGGCGAGCAGCTTGAGCCAGATTATCCAATTGATGATCCGCGGCAACGCGGACGAATTGTGGGAGAAGTTCATCTCGACCATTGCCGCGTCACTTACACGAAAGATCGCTTTGATCGGAACGACCCCGCGTGGGAAGAAATGGTCAGCGTGATTCGTGGAGCAGGCCCGCTTCGACCAGACAAAGCTGAAGGGCTGGGATTCAGCGGCAATCAATCACCATTATTCAGACTCTTTCAAGTTTTCCGCCGATCATCGCCAAAGACAAAGGTTGCAGGTTGCTACGCCAAACTTCTGATTGTTCACGACAATGAACGAGCGGAAGACATGGCAAAGAAGTTCCACGACGGCGATCCAGCATTTCAAACCGACACGAAATGGTGGGAACTGGTCCAAGAGCAAGACCGCCAACTGCTCGTTGCGGGTGGCAGCACGATGACAGCCCCGTCAACGCCAGGGGCGACAGATGCACTCGATGGGTTTGGTCCGCCGGCTGAGGGAGTGCCATCACCAAACGCAACGACATCCGCAGAGCCGGTTTTGCCACCGCCAGTCGAAATCCCAATTGCGCATCTCTCGAATGAATACCGCAGCGACTCAACCAATCAGCGTTGGGATGTCCAGGCTTTCGAGGTCGAGGAAGCTCACCCGGCCTTGGATTCTGGACGCCCTTGGAGACTAACGAAACAGTCCACCGGAATTGATAAGTTTTGGGTTGATACCCGCAATGCCGTTTTCTCGTCAGCGACGTTGACGCCGTTAGACGCGCTGCTGGCCGAACTTGCTTGGTCGGCAATGGATTTCCAACGTAGCGCGCCAGGAACAGCGAGCTTTGCAAGTGTTCTTTGTGAGCTTCGTTTACGTTATGCCAACGTGCATGCGCTTGATCCGGTGGCGCTCGGCTCGGACGCGCGGCAAGTATTGGGAACAGTCGCCGGAACCCTTGCGCAAAACATTGGACTCGATGACGCACGTGCGTTGTTCAATGATCTACCAACACGCGATCAGGAATCCATCCTGCATCGCATGGCGTCGCGCGCCGCCGGAAATCCGCAGGCACTCATTGGGCAGGGGCGGTTTTTAGAGTTCGCGCCGCCGCGCGTGGTGTGTGATTTCGTCGCCACTCACCCTGAACTTTTCCTTGACGGAAAATGTTGGGACGATGCTTATGAATCGCTGGACTACGGCTTTCCCGCAGCTACTGACGAGGCGCGGGGACTTGTTGTCCGGCATTACGAAAGCCTGATGGCTGATGCGGTGTGGTTGGCCGAGCAAGACGTTGCGGATTTGTCGGAAGCGAACCGTTCAAGGTTGCTTCGCGCGCAGCTTGCGTTGGATTTGTTGGCCCCGACCGTGTTGGAGGCGAACCAGTCGTGAGCGTTGACCGTCCCGCATTTCTTGACGAGCGACGACTCCTTCACGGGCCGTGGCAAGCATTTGAACGCGACATCGCGCGTTTGATGCTGGCGAACGGCTTTGACGACGTGCGCGTCGTTGGTGGTAGCGGCGACAGAGGCGCGGATGTGCTCGGTGTGTCGCGCGAAGAGCTTTGGGTGTTCCAGTGCAAGCACACGCAAACATCCCCGCCATCGAAAGACGCGATCGGTGAAGTCGTCGAAGCGGCGAAGTTCTACAACGCTCACCGCATGGTTGTTGCAACATCACGACCACCGGGCGAGGCGTTCCACGAAGAGAAACGGCGATACGAGCGAACGGGACTCCGTATTCAGATCGCGGACCCGCGAACGCTCTTGGGAATGATGGCCAAGACGCCAGAGTACCCGCCCGCTCGACGCGCATTGCGCGGCTATCAAGAAGACGTTTCAACCCGTTTTCGACAGGCTCTTATTGATACGGGACGCGCCCAAATCGTACTGGCCACGGGACTCGGCAAGACGGTTGTCATGGCTGAAGTCGTCGCCGATCTTCTGCGCGATGATTTGATTGACGGTGGTCGTACGCTCGTCCTCGCGCATACTCGCGATTTGGTCGATCAACTTCAGCGAGCGTTTTGGTTTCAGCTTCCCAAGTGGGTCGCGACTCATCGAATGGCAGAAGGCGAAATGCCATCGTTTTTCGACGGCATCACCTTCGCGACCGTGCAGAGCGCGCTTTCGCGAATCGACGATCTGCCGCCTTTCGGACTTGTCTTCGTCGATGAAGCCCACCACATCGGCTCAGACACGTTTCGTCGAACAATCGACGCGCTAAAGCCGCCGATGCTTGGCGGTGTCACCGCGACACCTTGGCGCGGTGACGGCTACGACATCGACCAGATGCTTGGTCCGCCGCTCGTGAAGATTGGTATCGCCGAGGGGTTGCAACAGGGATTCCTTTCTGAGGTTGATTACCGACTGCTTGGCGACAACATCGAATGGGAAACGGTTCAGCAACTCAGTCACTTCAACTACTCGATCAACGAGCTCAACCGACGGCTCATTATTCCGACGCGCGACGAAGAGGCCGCGCGGATTGTCCGACAGGTTTTCGATGAAGAGCGTCGCCGGGCAGGCATCGTTTTTAGCCCAACCATTCTGCACGCACAGAACTTTGCAGCATTGCTTCGGCGGTACGGTTTTCGCGCGGAAACGATTTCGGCGGAAACAGAACCTCGTCAACGCGACGTGTTGATGTCTCGTTTTCGCGCTGGCCAGTTGGACTTTGTCGCCACGGTGGACCTTTTCAACGAGGGTGTTGACGTCCCCGATGTTGACATGCTGATTTTTCTCCGCGCCACACACAGCCGTCGAATCTTCGTTCAGCAGCTTGGGCGTGGATTGCGTGTCAGCCCCGGCAAGTCGAAAGTTGTTGTCTTGGATTTCGTGACCGATCTACGCCGGATGGCTGAAGTGGTTGAACTCGATAAGGCGATTCGGGGCGGTGATGTGGAGCGGCTTGGCATGGGGTCGCGCATTATTCAGTTTCACGACAATTCTGCCGGCAGCTTCCTGCGTGAATGGATGCTCGACCAAGCGTCTTTGATCCTTCGTGACGGCGACCCAAAACTTGAGCTTCCCGACTTTGAATACCCCGAACCACCGCCGCCTGGAGGCGTGCAATGAACCTGCCCGATGACATTCGCAATCAACTTCGTGACAAGGTTTGGGAGATCGCCGATCAGATTGACTGGCAATCACTGGGCCTGACCGAGAAGACTCGACACTATGAGAATTGGACGAAAGACCCGGAGATCGGCGGCGTGATTGGTCGGTTCATGGATGTCCGCCAAGTGCGAGTCTACTTGAAAGATTGCTTTCTGAAGGAATACGCCCGCGCCCGTCAGTCTGATGCCTTGCTGCCGTTTCGGTTGCTCGCGTTGCCGCCCGACGCTCCGGTCGAAAAACAATTCATCAAGCCTCACGGCCGCCGATTGTCCGATGGTCGCGTGCTCTGTTGGGGGCGGGCTGCGGATTGGAAGGCAATAGTCATGGCGGTCTATGAGCGCAGTTTTCACGTTGACGGCGCAACTCCGTTTGCGGCAGTGTTGCTGAAAGCGGATGGGAAATACGCCGATCCCTCGGCAAGAGCAATCGTGGAAGACGCGGCGCAAAGATTGGGCATCGAGCGGTTGATCTGGCAAAGCTAACGGTGAATCAAAGCTCCCCCAAAAACAACAGGCAGAGTGCTGTGAGCGGGACGTCCGGGGTCAGGTCTTCAAATTTCATTTTTGGTCCCGCAATCCACCCCTGACTTTGACTCCACGTCGCCATTCCAATTCATATCGCGACTCGTTTGTGAAGCCAAAAATGAAAATTGAAGACCTGACCCCTGCACTTGTGAGGGCCACCAGCAGCGGGAAGTTGTCCGAGTGCTGATGCGAGGTCTCCGCGTCCCAATGTCGCGCCGTCCGCGAGCACGGCGGCTTGCATCAAAGCGTTGTAAAGCTGGCGGACGTTGCCGGGCCAAGGCTGCTGTTTCACAAATGCCGTTGCGGAGGCAGACAGGGATTTGTGGGTGTAGCCGGGGTCCTCTTGCTCGAATTGGCGATTGATCTGGGTCAGCAGCCGGTCGGTGATGTGGGGGATGTCACTGCGACGCTCACGCAGCGGCGGCAAGGTGATCGAGAAGACGGAGAGGCGATAGAAGAGGTCTTCTCGAAACGTCCCGGCCGAGATCGCTTGGTGCAGGTCGCGATTGGTGGCGGCGATCACGCGGACGTCGACGGGAATCTCGCGATGATCGCCGACTCGGCGGATGGTTCGAGAACCGGTGCCGGTTCCGTTGGGGGATTGCAGCACTCGCAGCAGCTTGGCTTGCGTCTCCAAATCGCATTCGCCGACTTCGTCCAGAAACAACGTGCCGCCGTCGGCCAACTCGAAGGCTCCCTGGCGGTCGCGATCGGCTCCGGTGAACGCCCCTTTGACATGGCCGAAGAGTTCCGATTCCAACAGCGTCTTTGAAAGCGCGGCGCAGTTGATCGCCTCGAAGGGGCGGTCTCGACGCGGAGAGATATTGTCAAATGTTGTGGACGGGGATGAGTTGAAGAAGGCGGTGTGCTTGGGGAGAAATTGGAGTTGTGAGACATCCCATTTCATTTCCAGGAGCACACCACCATGTCAGAAGTTATCGAGACGTCGAACGATTTGCTTGTGTCCGAGAGTTCCGATCCGGCGTTCGGGAAGGATTTGTTGACGGAGGTTTTGCGGAAGGGAGCTCGCGACTTGCTGGCGCAGGCGATCGATCTGGAAGTCCGGGAGTGGATCGAGCAGCGGGTGGCCGTCGTTGATGAGCAAGGCCACCGGCAAGTGGTTCGTAACGGGCACTTGCCGGAGCGGACGATTCAATCGGGCATTGGGCCGATCGAGGTGCGTCAGCCGCGAGTCCATGATCGGCGGCCGAAGGACGAACGCGAAATCTTCTCATCAAAGATTCTGCCGCCGTATTTGCGGAAGACCAAAGCGTTGGAAGAACTGATCCCGTGGCTGTACCTCAAGGGAGTCAGCACGGGGGATTTTCAAGAGGCGTTACAAGCGTTGGTCGGGCCGGAGTGTCCGGGTCTGTCGGCCAACACGGTCACGCGGTTGAAGTCGGTCTGGCAGGAGCAGTACGAAGTCTGGTCAAAGCGTTCGCTGGCCGGCAAAGAATACGTTTACGTCTGGGCCGATGGCATTTACTCGAACGTGCGATTGGCGGACGACAAGGTCTGTTTGCTGGTGCTGATCGGCGTCACGAAGGAGGGTCAGAAGGAATTACTGGCGGTCTGGGATGGGACTCGCGAGAGTGAATTGTCGTGGCTGGAAGTGCTTCGCGATCTCAAACGTCGTGGCCTGGGGATTGCGCCGAAGTTGGCCATCGGTGACGGAGGCTTGGGCTTTTGGGCCGCCTTGCGAAAAGAATGGCCGAACACTCGCGAGCAACGCTGCTGGGTCCACAAGACGGCCAACGTGTTGAACAATCTGCCCAAAGCGATGCAACCCAAAGCCAAGGGTCGGCTACAAGATATCTGGATGGCCGAGACTCGTGCGGCCGCGACCAAAGCGTTCGATGCCTTCCTGGAGGATTACTCGGCGAAGTATCCGAAAGCGACCGACTGCCTCAAAAAGGACCGCGATGTCCTCCTGACATTCTACGATTTCCCCGCCGAACACTGGCGACACATCCGCACCACGAACCCCATCGAATCGACGTTCGCCACGATTCGTTTGCGACACCGCCGCACCAAAGGGAACGGCACACGAGCCGCCACATTGACAATGCTCTTCAAGCTCGCCGAATCCGCCGCCAAACACTGGCGAATCCTCAACGCCGCTAAGTTACTGATCGAAGTCGCCAAAGACACCAAGTTCCAAGACGGCCAAATCCTCACCCAAGTCGCCGCCTAATTCACGACCCCGTCCACAACATTTGACAATATCTCCGACGCGGACTCGCCTTGTGAATGGCGTGAGCGAACATCTCTTTGCCCGTGCCACTCTCGCCGAGCAGCAAGATCGAAACGCCTCGCAGAGCGGCTCGCTTCGCGCAGCCGACGGCGTCGCGAATCACGCGGCTCTCACCGGCGATGTCCTCAAACCCCGCGACGTCCTGCGGGCCTTCCGCCGCCAAATGCTGCCAATGGCTGTCGGGGTCTCGCAGGAGTTCCGGCAGGACGTCAATCGTGAGATCAAACGGAATGTCCGTGCCCCACGACTTCCCCGCGAACGTCTCCAAGAACTTGGCCGGATAGCGAGTCTTGCCCAGCAACACCCACACGGCCGCCATCGCCGGTGTGCCCGGACTGAGATGCAAACAAAGCAGAGTGTCGCTCCACGTCGCTCGTTGACGCAGCTTCGACAGCTCCGTATCCGCGATGCGATAAATCGCCACGTAGTCCGTCGGCTTGGGCAACTCGACCGGAATGACGACCGCCGACTTCACGTCGAGCCAATTCAGATACCACTGATTCCATTCTTTCGGATAGTTGCTCAGCAGCCGAACCTCATCGAAGTTTTGCGTGGTCAACAGCGTCTTCGTCGGGCCGAGGTCGCCGGCTTGCGAAACGTCGCCGCCAATGCGATCGAGCAATAGCCGTTGCTTGACGCTCGGCAGCGTGGCCGCCATCGCACGCAGGTCGCTGTGGCCAATCCACTGGAGAAGTATCGTTCGCGATTTCATTCCGCCCTCGACATCAAAGAGATTTTGCGACGCAGGCTACTTCGCGACTTACCGTTCGCAAAACGATCGCCATGAACCCTGACCGACCCCAACCTAGCTCACGCAATCGCTTCTCCACCCGTTCTGGTGACACCGCCGCACCGTCCGACCGCTTGGGCCACCAACGCTTGCAACACGCTGGCGACATCCCGAAACGAATTCTGCCACTGCAATCAGCGAACGGCCACGGCCGCCTCGAATGCCGCTTCTCGTGCTTGACGCCGCTCCAAGTCGGCAATGATGGTGTCGAAGATTTTGAAGATCTTGCGATTGTCGTCCTCGAATTGGTGCTCGGTTTTCTTGGCCTCGCTGTCTCGCGCTTCGAGTTTGCGAACCCACTCGTAGAACCGCTCAAGGTTCCGATCCGCGAACTTCAGCATGGCGAGATGGCCGGGTGACGGGATCTGCCGCTTCGGGATGGTGTGCGGGTCAGCCCCCAGAAACCGCGCCGCCCACCGAACCTGTTCATCGAAGTCCGCGACGCCCATCACCACATCCGGAAAGTCATTCGAGTTCGCCTCGACCGATCGCCGTTCGCCCGCCGGGTGGCCAGCCTCATCCGCGGGGTAAGCCTTCAGCATCAACGCCCACGATTCCTCCTTCGATTCTTGTTTGCTCCGGCCAGCCGCACGCAGTCGTTTTCGCTCTT
>JBJXEX010000366.1:0-13750 GCA_046156195.1 Planctomycetaceae bacterium
CTCATTGGGAAGCTCCTTCTTCCAAACCGTCGATTCGTGACAAAACCGACGATGGATGAAGGACTTCCCTTTTCTTGGCAAGATCAATCCCTCCTTAACTTGATGCGTATGGGGTTGAGCGCAGCGATACCCCCGGATGAGGAAATGAGGTTGTGTTGCATCCCGGAGGGATGCCAGCAGCGACCAGTGATCCGGGGAACAAACCGACGCTGGCATCCCTCCGGGATGCAAAGCAAGTTGGTCACTATGAACCGGGGGTGTCGCTCCGCTCAACCCCCGGCTAATGGCTTCGATCCCTCCGGGATAAACCACAATCGTTCGCGTCTTCCATGACGTCCTCAATCAATCCCCCCAAAACGGCGGATGAACCTAAAAACACACACTCCCTCACGGTCGCGGCTCCAAAACTTCACAGGCACGCAGTGACCGGTCTACTTTCTCTTGCCGTTCGCCTTAACTCGACGAGCGAGGGGTCTGCAACCCGAACTCACCAGATAGAAATCGCGCAGGCTCGTTGATAGCTTGGCGGCGCAAGTCAGAGTTCGTCTGGAGTGTTCCTCGCAAGGAGTCAGGCATGTCTCACCGACAGTCTCTTCGCTCGTTCTGTGCCCTAGGTCTTCTGGCTCACTCCCGCTGGCTCGCGTGGTGGCGAGTGCTGGTTCTGGCGGTGATCGTCACCCAGACCGGCCTTGGTCCGACGGATTCCACGGCCGTCGCTCAGTCCGATCCGCCGCAGCCCAAGACACTGACGAAGGCCGAGCAGGCGGCGCGAGTGAAGAAACGCGATCAACTTTGGGAGGCCGCGCAGATCGCTCGCAACAAGAACGATTACGCCGCCGCGATCAAGGCGGCGCAAGCCGTGCTGGTGATCGAGCAAGAACTGCTGGGTGACGAGCATCCGGAACTCATCGGTACGCTGGAGTTCCTCGCCGAATGCCATCAGGCCCACGCGGACTTCGCGTCCGCGCGGACGGTTCGTGAGGATCTTGTGAAGCGGGTCACTCGAGCTTACGGGCCGATTGACTATCGGGTTATCGACGCGAAGCTCGCCGTGAAGCACCTCGACACACTGGCCGCGCTGACGTTGGGTCAGCGGAATGAACTGGCCGAAGCAAAGATCGCGAATGGCCGCGTCGTGCGGCTGAATCAAGCCGGCCAGTTTGCCGAAGCCGGCAAGCTCGCCGAACGCGTGCTGGAAACCCACCGAAGGCTGTTTGGGGAGGACCATCCCGACACCGCCACGAGCCTCAACAATCTGGCCCTTCTGTACGAGTCGCAGGCGAACTACGCCGCCGCCGAGCCGCTCTACCAGCGAGCGCTGAAAATCAGTGAAAAGGCGCTCGGCCCCGACCATCCCGACACCGCCACGATCCTCAACAATCTGGCCGGGCTGTACGAGTCGCAGGCGAACTACGCCGCTGCCGAGCCGCTCCACCAGCGGGCGCTGAAGATCAAAGAAAAGGCGCTCGGCCCCGACCATCCCGACACCGCCACGAGCCTCAACAATCTGGCCAAGCTGTACGAGTCGCAGGCGAACTACGCCGCCGCCGAGCCGCTCTTCCAGCGGACGCTGAAGATCAGAGAAAAGGCCCTCGGCCCCGACCATCCCAACACCGCCACGAGCCTCAACAATCTGGCCGCGCTGTACGAGTCGCAGGCGAACTACGCCGCCGCCGAGCCGCTCTGCCAGCGGGCGCTGAAGATCAGAGAAAAGGCCCTCGGCCCCGACCATCCCAACACCGCCACGAGCCTCAACAATCTGGCCGAGCTGTACCGTGTGCAGGCGAACTACGCCGCCGCCGAGCCGCTCTCCCAGCGGGCGCTGAAGATCAACGAAAAGATGCTCGGCTCCCACCATCCCGCCACCGCGAGGAGCCTAAACAATCTGGCCGTGCTTTACCGTGTGCAGGGGAACGACGTCGCCGCCGAGCCGCACTACCAGCGGGCGCTGAAGATCCTCGAAAAGGCGCTCGGCCCGGACCATCCCAACACCGCCTCGAGCCTCAGCAATCTGGCACTGTTGAAATGGAGGCACGATCAGGCTGCGGCTTCGCTCGCGGAGCGAGCTGTTGGGATCCGGCTGCGGCATCTGGATGCGACGGCGACCATTCAGTCGGAGCAGCAGCAGTTCCTGATGTCTCGCAACGCGAGAGGCGACGTGAGCCTCTGGCTCACCGTCAGTGCCGCGGAAGCGAAGTTGACGCTGGCGGTCTATGAGGATGTGCTGGCTTGGAAAGGTCTGATCACGGCGCGGCAGCAGGGGCTGCGATTGGCACTGAAGGATGATCCGCTGTTCGCAGAGTTTCGGCGGGTGACGCAGCAATTGAGCACCGTCGCATTGAGTCCGCCGCTGCCGCCGTCGAATCCCCAGGCGATTGAAGCGTGGAAGGCGCGCGAGCCGGAATTGCGGCGGAATTGGGAGAGCCAAAAGGAGAAACTCGAAGTCGAGCATGAGCGACTGGAGAAACAACTCGCCGTGAAGTCGGTCGCGTTTCGCGAGAGCTTGGAGCAACGTCGCGTGAAGCCGGACGAGCTTGTCGCCACGCTGCAGAAGCAAGACCGGCAGACAGCACTCGTCGATCTGTTGGAGTACCGCTACTTCCCTCGCAAGGACAAGGGCGAGGAAGAAGAACAGCGAATCGTGGCGTTCGTCGTGCGCGGCGACCGGCCGGTCGTCCGGGTGGAATTGGGTGCGGCGGACGAAATCGCTGAGCAAGTTGCGACGTGGCGAGACAGCATCCTGCGCAGGGGCGAGGATCAGGAGATCGCCGAGGAACTTCGGAAGCAAGTGTGGTTGCCGCTCGAAGCACATTTGCAAGGCATCGAGACCGTGCTCATCTCGACTGACGGAGTGCTGGGGTTGCTGCCGTTCGAAGCGCTTCCGGGAAAGGTCGATGGCACGCTGCTGATTGAAGATTACCGGCTGGCGTTCGTGCCTGTGCCGCAGTTGATTCCGGGAATGCTCGCGAAGCCCAAGAGTTCCCTCGCCGATGAGCGACTGCTGTTGGTCGGAGACGTTGATTATGGAACCAATGCGACCGGAGAGCACACGCCTTGGAAACCGCTACGCGGGACGGCCGACGAATTGGCCGCGCTGTCGATACTCCACGGCACGAAGTTTCCGGCGGCTGATCGCGCTGCGAGTCAACGTAAGCGAAGGGGACGAGCGACTCCGGCGGCCGATGGACTTCTGGCTCTGCGCGGTGCCGCAGCGACGGAACGACAGGTTGCCGAGCGACTGGCTCAGTTCCCGGTGCTGCACTTCGCCACGCACGGTCTGTTCGAGCAAACCGAACAGCGCGTGATTCCGCGCAGCCAAGCCTTCGGGGGGACTCGCGGCGAGGTGATGGCGTCTGCGTTCGACAATGGGCCGCAGACGGTCAAGGTCACGCGGTCGGGACTGGTGCTCGCCGGAGCCAATCGCAAGCCTGATGTTCGCGCGGACGGTGCGGCCTCCGAAGTTCCCGACGACGGGTTGTTGATGGACAACGAAATCCTCGCCATGCCGCTGGAGAATGCGTCGCTGGTCGTGATGTCCGCTTGCGACACGGCTCAAGGCAAACAGCAGAGCGGCGAAGGACTGCTCGGCATTCAGCGGGCCTTCCAGGTGGCCGGAGCACGGACGACGGTCGCCAGTCTGTGGCAGGTCGATGATGCAGCCACCGTGCTGCTGATGCAGCGGTTCTATGAAAACCTGTGGTCCGGAAAGCTGTCGCGAGTGGATTCACTCCGGGAAGCACAACTCTGGATGCTGAAGTCAGGTAAACAAGCTCTCCGCGAGTCAGCGCGTCGCGCCATCGCGCGGGGCCAAGAGGCTCGCGGTGCTCAAGTCTTGCTCGATGAATTGGACAAGTCGCAGGACGATCGCTTGCCACCGTTCTTCTGGGCCGCGTTTGTGCTCTCTGGTGATTGGCGGTAAGGAACGGGGCCGCAACCCAATCACTCGAAGTCTGTTTCACAAGCTTCTCTGAACTGGTTTGATCCACTTCGCGATCTTTGCGACCTTCTGTTCAAAACACAGATTTCAGATTTGGAACGGAAGGTCGCAATGATCGCGAAGAGAACCAGAGAGCGACCGGTCCTTGCAAATTCATACGGCTTCAATTGTTGCCGTTTTCGGGACAGAGAATCTTCTCACCAAAACAAGACTTTCATTGGTTGCAGTGCAGATTCTGGTGAGAAGGCGATAACCAAGGGCCCATCCGGGCCGCCTGTGCTACGGGGTGTCACACGCTTGAAACAATCTCGAACCGACACCGGAGGGCTTGCGCCCTGCCGCTAATTGGTGCTACGGGGTGTCTCGCGCTTGAAACAATCGCGGCGTGCCTCCAGTGATCGGCACGCGGAATTCGGAGTGCGAACCGGGGGCGAGGGTGTAGATTTCGCCGTCGCGGCGATAAGTCAGCGGGTAAGAGATGTCGAACTCATGCGACTTGCCCGGTTCGAGTTTGTATTTCGCGTTGCTCCATTCGGAGTACGGGCCTTTGGTTTCGTAGATGAAGTTCACGTCGGAGAGGTTCGTGACTTTGACTCCCGGTGGAGTGAAGGTTGCGAAGATATGTGGCGAGGCCCAACCGGCGTTCGACAGGCGGATCTTCGACACGCCGAAATCGAGGTCGGGGACATTGGCCGTCGCGACGGGGGACAGGCCGGTCCAGGCTTTCCAGCACTCGCGCACCCAACCGTCGATCAAGTCGCTGTTGATCGTCGGGTCTGCGGCTTGATACCCGTCGGCGAAACGACACTTGATCACGAACTGGGGATCGCCGTCCCAGCCGAAGCGAATGCCTCGCGTTTGCGAATCGGGCTTCACCAATTCCGCGAATCCGTTTTGTTTGAGGTCGATCTCAAACACGGCAATGGGAGTCAACTCGAAACCTTTGGAGTCCTTCCTCAGCGACGTCGTGATGAGCAGTTTCGGAGCGTGAAATTGGACGCGCGTCTGGCCCGCTGTTTCCGTCTGGTCGGTGACGCCGATGCCTCCAGCGAGCGACAGTTCCGACCAGAGCTCCATGTTCTCATGCCGCTTGAATTCCGGGATGGCTTCGGTCAGCGCGGCTCGGTCGGCCAGTTTGGCGAACGTGTTCTCGGGAATGTCGAGCAAATGAATGCGGCCGACGTCCGCTTTCACCAGCAGTTCGGTCAGCGGTTCGAGAACGCCTGGGGTGAGTCCGACTTGCAGGCTTTTGAGTGTCGGCAAATCGCCGGGCAGCGATGTTTTGAGATCGACGACAGCGGGCTGCGACGGCGAATTGCGACGGTCAATCGCCGCCGCGCTGAGTCCCAGAATGAGCGTGATTCCGTTCTCGTCGGTGCTGATGTCTTGCGGATAGACGCGCGTCCGCGGCTTGTAAACCGGGATCGGCCAGAACCGATCGGCGAAGGTTCCGGCCTCACCGAATTCGCTCATCTTCTGTTCGATCGCTTCGATCATCTTGGGGACCGCACTTTGTACCTCGCGGGAGATCCGCTGCTTCTGACCGTACAAACCGCTGACTAAACCGCTAGACACTTTATCACGAGTCATTCCGAAGCCTCGCACCGAGACTCCCGCCGGCGCGGTTACATACCAGTTGTCGTTGGGGATCTCGAACCGCGAAGCGATCGGCTTCAACCGGATGCGACGGTTCTCGACATACGGCTGCACGTCGATGTCCAACCAGACCGGACGCCGATGTCCCATCACGACCTGAATGGCTCCGGCCGACGCCGAGTGGTCTTCGCCGGTGACCCAAGTGTTGCCGATCGTCATCGTGGCGTTCGACAGTCCGATTTGCAGATTCAAGCGGTCCTTCGCCACTCCCTTCACACGGATTTGATTCAACTGGCTGTTGTACGAGATGCCAGAGAACTGAATGCGAAAGGCGTAGCCTTCGACGTTGGTGGAATCGACGATGTCGTTGATCCGTCCGGTGAGCAGGTTTGGCGGAATCTGTTTCGGAGCCGAATAGGCGACCGCTTCCAGCATTTGATTTCCCAGCCGCGCGTACATCGCACCGGGGATCTCCAGAGCAGGTGTGAACGGTTCGACGAAGACTTGTTTGGGAGCGAGCGTCTCTTTCGGAGCGGGCAGTTTGTCGGGATCGACGTTGGCCGGGTCGAGCATCCAGGAAATCAGCCGGTCATCGGCATATCCAACTCGCCAAGATTCGTGATCGCCACCAGGAATCTCGGTGAAGCGAGGTGAAGCTCCCGCCGTCTTCAACGCCTCGACCATTTCACGCGAGCGATTCACGAGCACCGCATGATCGTCGTCGCCGTGCCACACCCAGGTCGGCAAGTCCTTGAGCTTCTCCGCCCACTCCGTTTGAGCGCCTCCTGCCATTGGGACCAGTGCGCTCCAGCGTGACGGATCGGCGGCCGCGATGGACCAGGCACCGAAGCCTCCCATCGACCAGCCGGTCAGAATTCGTCGTTTGGGATCGATGCGATAGTCCTGCTCGACTTGTTCGAGAATCTTCAGCGCGCGATCGGCATCAGCGGTCCCCGCCTGCCAACCTTGGAGCACTCGGCCGCGCGTATTTTCGCACTGCGGAAAGACCACGATCGCCGGGAAGTTCGACTCGCGAGCCTTCACCAGAGCCCCAAGCCCGACGTTGAGATGTGCTCGCCCGTCGGTTCCGCGCTCACCCGCCCCGTGCAAGAAGAGCATCACCGGTGACGATTTGATGGGCGAGTAGTTCTGCGGCAAGAAGACGACATATTTGTGCTCGCCCGCGTCATCCTTGAGGACTTTCTCGATGAAGCCTCGTTTGCCATCGTCCGCCGCGTTGCAGCGACCACAGACAACCGCGAATCCCATCAGGACCAAACACATCCATTGCACTGGCTGACGACCCATTTTGCGCATCCTTGTTGACGTTGACGTTTCCATTGTGAGCGAAGGGGCGGAAGTCTAACCACCACCAATGGCTGGTAGGAAATGAACCTCGTCCTCAGAGCCGACCTTCGACGACAGCCCACGAGCGGAGACCTTCGTTCCGATCCCAACACACAAGCCGGGTCTCAAACGATCCCCCTCGACCAACCGCGAGCGGACTCCGGGAAACTGACGATCGAGCGAATCGATCACCTCGGCCACCGTTTGGCCGACGACATCGAGCGATTCGCGACCATCGGTCAACGGTCGCAGCAGCGGCGGAATAAAAACTCGGGGCATGATGATTCTCGTTCCCACGTTCTGAGTTAGTGAATCTTTCGAGCCGATCCATCGGATCACGACGAGCGGTAACAGGCTCAAATTGGAGTGCTTGACACAAAAAATGGGCACTCCTAACATCGCCCCGACTTCGTGGAATCTTGGTAAATGCTCACCGAGTAAAGCAAAAAATCTCTTCGAGTGGCGAAGAGAAGACTGTGGCTGAACGATGCGGCGGCCGATCATCAGTCTGTGATTTGGGACTGCATCCTGATTGCCGATTCGGCGAGATTGACTCGCGGCGTAACAATCGGCCAGTGAAAAGGGAAACCATGGCTCACATCGTTGCCGAACCTTGCTTCAACTGTAAGTACACCGATTGCGTGGTGGTTTGCCCCGTCGAATGCTTCTACGAAGGGGAGTCGATGCTGTTCATCAACCCCGACGAGTGCATCGACTGCGAAGCCTGCGTCCCGGAATGCCCGGTCGAAGCAATCTTCCATGAAGACAATCTGCCGGAGGAGTGGAAGGAATACGTGCAGCTCAATAAAGAAATGTGCAGCCCGGAAATGTCCCCGCCCTGTCCTGGCATCACCGAAAAGAAAGAACCGCTCGCGCAGAAGTAGCGACGGCCGTCCCCTTGGAATGACTTTGAAACCCCGCGCGGGCGATGATCGGCGCGGGGTTTTTTCGTTCCGCAGAGCAACCACAAGGGAAATTGGCGAATGGTCGCGCACAGCAGGACAACTCAGACACTTCGCTATGGGGACGAGCAAGTCTTCTCGATGGAACTCGAACCTGGCCGATTGGCTTATCGGCATGAGCCGCCCGCTGCGGTTGCGGACTTCGCGAGCGAACTGCGACGGCAGTTGGAATCGCCGCTCGACTTTCCGCCGCTGGAGATGGCGGTGGTTCCCGACGACCGCGTCGTGATTGCACTGGCTCGTCATACGCCCGGTGCGGCGGAGATTATCGCGGCGGTGTGGTCGGCCATTGAACGCCGGTCGGTGAAACCGAAAGACGTCACGATCCTGCAACCCGCGAGTTGGGATGTCGGCAAGCTGCCCGACCCGCGCGCGTCGCTACCGAGTTCGGTTCAAAAGGCGATGCACTGGACGATCCACGATGCCACGGACAAGAAGCGCGAGAGATTCCTGGCAAATTCCGCGAACGGCGAGCGGATCTATTTGGATTGTGACGTCGTGGAAGCGGATTTCGTGTTGCCGATCGGAGGGGTCGGCTTCGATCCGTTGTTGGGGTTTCGCAGTGCCGGCAGCGCGATCTTTCCAGGGTTGTCCAACACCGACTCGATGGCCAAAGCCCGTGGCCAAGATCACGCGGAGTTGCGTCCCACGGACGACCGGCCGCTGCGGCAACTGCAAGACGAAGTTGCCTGGCTGCTGGGGGTGCAGTTCGGCATCCATGTCTTGCCGAGCCGCTGCGAGCGACCCTGCGGCGTGATCTGCGGTGCCCTTGAGGCCTCGACTTCGGCGGCTCGCGATTGGCTGCACCAACACTGGTTTGTCGAGCAACCACAGCGTTGTGAGATCGTCGTGGCTTCCATCTCGGCGAATGCCGACGGCGCAAGTTGGGAGGAAGTTGGAGCGGCGCTGCAATCCGCGCGGAACCTCGTGCAGCGCGGCGGAAAGATCGTCTTGCTGACGAATCTCGCGGTCGAACCGACCGATGGCTTCCGCTATCTCCAGCAATGCGAATCACCGCGCGAAGCGATGAAGCCGCTGAGACTGGAAGCTCCGCCGGACGTGATCCCCGCCAGCCGACTCGCCTCCGCCGCCGATTGGGCAACGGTGTATTTGGTGAGCGGCTTGAATCCAGGACTCGTGGAGAGCTTGTGCATGACGCCGCTGGCACCCGCCGAAGCCGCCCGATTGCTCGAACGTGGCGGCTCTTGCCTCTTGCTGGAAGCGGCACAGCACACGTTTGGTTATGTGCGATAGTTTTCTCGCCATCGTGCAGTGCGTGAGAGTGAGAGCGTGACGCGCAACAAAAAGCCCGGCCGTGTTGCGGCCGGGCGGCGAGGTTTCTGGGATCAACGGCTTAGTAGCTGTTTCCCTCGTTCGGCATTCCGTAACTCGAATCATTTTTGCCGCTGACTTCGATGTAAGTGATCGGATTGCAATCGCAGTCATCGGACTTGTCATTGAAGCCGAAGCCGCAGACGTAGGCGTGAGTGCCCCCCCCGGCACGTTTCTTCGCCAGTCCATTGATGTTGTACGACTGGTTAACCGCTCCGAATGCGTTGGAAACGTCGTTGAGTTCATTGGTCACGGAATCTCGGACTGAGGTCAATCCGACCACCATGCCCAGCACCGCGATGGTCAGTACCAGCACCAGCTCGGCGGAAATGATGAAGCCCTGTTCGTCGGAAACCAACTTGGAAAAATTGCGCAGCATGTCCTTGTCCCCTTGAGTGTGAGAGAGAAAGTGAGAGAGAACTTGGCTCGGCGAAACAAGCTCGTTCAGAGCCAGCCGATCCGTGTGTGAGAGTGACGGATCAACAAGCAGCGAGCGTGCCGAGCGACCCAGCTCGACGCGGCGAGAGGCACTGCCGCGGAGCGCAATCACGCTCAGATGCCGATGAATTCGCGAGTTGACCGCGTATTAAGAAGGCGAAACACATGCAGCGCGAGATCGAAAACCGCGCGGCGAACGTCAAGTAACCGAAACGGATTGCTGTTCACTCGCGGACAATCCGCGAAACATCAACCGGCTCGAAACCGAACTCGGAGCTTCCGAGCACGTCGCTATCTCGGACTCGGATCGAATGCAGTTCCTCGAAGATTGTGTTGAGCGTGGGCAACATCTCGTGCTGACGCATCGAAAGCCGACAATCGGCATCGCGGAGATCGGCCGTCGGAGAAGCAACCGCCGTTCCGAGTGATTCCCGAAGACAACGAACTCGCGCGATCGTCACGACCGCAGTGCTTCATTCCTTTGACCAGATTCCTCTGATCTCGCCCAAAATCATTCGCGTCGCCAGATTGGACTTGGCTGGCACAGTGGCTGCTCTCACGACAATCCGCCGTGTCGGCGATTGGTGGCTGAGCCGCCGGATGATCGCAAACAGGGCTGATTCGCAGCGAACAAGCAACTCTCTGGCGGAGCCGGAACCGAGTGGCTTTGTAATTCAGTTCGCGCGAGTTGTTGAAATTACAAGTCGCTCGTGATTTCTCAGGCAAGGAGGCCGGACATGCACGTCGTTGCGTTTTGTCTTGTCGCCGCGGCCATCGCCGCCGCGGAACCCGAAGCGGTCGTGTTGGAGTTCACGGCTCCCGATCGCTGCCCTCCTTGCCAGCAGATTGCTCCGCTGGTCTCGCGATTAAAACGCGAGAACTATCCGATTCAGATCATCAACGCCGACGAGAATGCCTTCGTCTGTCAGCAGCATCGCATTCAATCCATTCCGACGTTCGTGCTCCTGGTCGCCGGCCGCGAAGTCGATCGCATTGAGGGCAAGCCTCCAGAAAGCGAGCTTCGTCGGCTCTGCGAACGGGCTCGGCTGGCCAACGTCAGCGCGGCCGCACTCGCCGATCGACAAGAGCCGATCGTTGAGAGCCGTCAGCCCAAACTCGAAGTTACAAAAACGGAAATCCCACATCTCAAGCCTGGAATCTCAGATCACAAATCTGAACTCAAAAATCCCAGCCCGGCCGAACCGGTCATCCGCGCTAAGAACGACGAGTCACCGAATCTTCCCCCTCCCAACAGCGTCGATCCGCTGCATGTCTGTCCGAGGATCCGAGTGAAGGACTCGCAGGGCGTCAATTTCGGGACCGGCACGGTGATCGAAAGTCGCGAGGGGCGCACCCTGATCCTGACCTGCGGGCACATCTTCCGAAAGCTGGATGACAAGTCGGTGATCGAGGTCGATGTCTTTCATGGCGAGAAGCACGAAACCTTCGTGGGCCGAGTTCTGCGATATGACCTGGAAGCGGACGTCGGCCTGTTATGGATTCCGACCACTCGCACATTGCCCGTCGCGGCCGTCGCGGGATTGCCCAACGCTCCGACCGTTGGCCAGCACGTCTTCAGTGTCGGTTGCAGCGGCGGTGATCCGCCGAGCAAGTTGCAACATCGAGTCACCGCGCTCAATCGTTATCTCGGCCCGGACAACGTCGAATGCACGGGCGTGCCGATTCAAGGTCGCTCCGGCGGAGGGTTGTTCGACACGGCCGGGCGCTTGGTGGGAGTCTGCATCGCCGCCGATCAACGAGACCAACGTGGCCTGTACTCCGGTCTCAAGCCGATCCATGAATTGCTCGAACAAGCCAAGCAGTCGTACCCGAATCCCCAATCCGAACGACGTCTGCAAACCGAGTCCCTCGCCGCTCGCGACGTGACGCCGACACCGACACCGACACCGACATCGATGCCGTCGTCGAAACCCACGAAATCGCTCCGTTCGACCATCGCCGAGGAACCTGTCTTTGACCAAGACGAATCCGAATCCGCGAACGATGAGGTGGCTCTTCCCTTTGCCTCGTCAAAGATCACCGACGAGGCGGAAGTCGTCTGCATCATCCGTCCTTTGAACAATCCACGCTCTGCCAGCCGAGTGGTCATCATCAATCGCGCCAGCAGCAAGTTCCTCTCGCAACTCTCCGGCGAACTCGAACAGCAAGTTCAGCCGACGTCCGCCGTTATCCGCGAGGCGAAGTACGCGGTGCCCGGTGCCGTCACCGCGACTCCGCGAGCGTATCGCCGAACTCGATGACGCTCAGGAAATCTGGAAGTGACGCACGCCGATCTCATGAGCGAGGTTGATCCGCTCAATCCACACGCGAGACTCCGCTTTCTCCCCGAAGACCAGCAAGCAGTACCGCGGCGAATTGGAGTACTCCGGTTCCTTCGCCACCGATCGGTCGATCTTCGTCAGGTCCACAGGCTTCGTCAGATCCGCTGTCTTGGGATCTGTTGACTCGCGATCCGCTGCCGTTGCTCGCAACGCGAAGCAGACCGCACTCCACATCCAGAGCATTTTGAATCAAAGGAATCTGGTCAAAGGAATGAAGCCAACCGTCAAACCTACTACGCTCGCCGCAACGCCAGCGCGTCCAAGTCCCACCGAAAAAAACGCCGCCAACAACTCACCCAACTCGGCATCGACCCCGACAAGATCAAATCGCTCACTCGCCCCAAATCTCAATGAAGCACTACGATTTCGGAAGAACCTGGCGCTGTCCAACTACGCGATGCAATTTATCGAAGGTCAGACGACCGCCGACGTGATTCAGAATCTCCGTGCGTTGCGCGGTCTGGATTCGGCAGACGGAGCGGGCGACGAGTTTCCGCCGCTCGCGGCCAAGGAGGTGGCAGCGAAGCAATTCGCGGATGCCGTGGCGGCCTTGGATGTGACACAAGCCGGGTCCAATGTCGATCGGGCTGCGCGAACGTCAAAGCGGCGACCATTGGACTCAACGTCGAGTGTGATCGCGGGAATGACGACCGACGGTTCGGGGTTGAGCAAATCCTGCTTTCGATTGGTCGCTCAGTTTGGAGTGCAAGTGGCCGAGGCGCTCGATCTGATTGCCGAAGTGGCACCGCCCGACAGTCTGGTCGTGCGGCGTTTGAGCGACGGGGCGGAAGTCGCGCGGATCGGCAACACTGGCCGAGAGTCGTTGGGTTTTCAGTTCACGTCGGATGGACGATTTCTGCTCGGCAATACGATCTTGGGGGAAGTCCGCGTGTGGGACTTGTCGCGCCTTCGACAACGTCTGCAAACGGTCGGCTTGGATTGGGATGACTCAACGGCCGCGAGTGGGCTTCGCAGCGAGGGCCTGTGGAGTCCACTCGATTCGACGGCCGCGACGGACGATTTTCGGATCGCCGCTGAAGCCGCCGGACAAGCACTGGCCGCGCAACCGGACGAACTCGCCGCGCTGCAAGTGCGAGGACGAGCGCGCGAATTCGCGGAGCGGCTACGCTCGACACTTCGCTGGCCGACCTGACTCGCGTCATGAAACTATGCGACAGTGCGATCGGCTTCCCGCCGGTCGTGAATCCTTCTGGACTCATCAATCTCCCGCTGTTGTGGGCGATCGCACGCGACCTGCACGAACACAAATTGAGCAAAGCGTTGCTCCTGCGTGCGACACTGCTCTCCGCGGCGTCTCGTCCCGACGAGGCGATGGCCGACTTCGAGCGACTTCTCACGCTGCGTCCCAACAACGCGAGTGCCTGCAACGAACCGGCCTGGCAGTCCTCCGCGTTTGACTGGTTCTTTCTGGCCATGAGCTTTCACAAGCTCGGCGAGCCGCAGCTTGCGACACAAAGTTTCGATCGTGCGTTGCAGTGGCAGGAGGCACACCCGCAACTCCCGCCGTCGTGGTCGCGCGAATTGACGGAGATTCGCGCCGAGGCCGAATCACTGCTGGGACGCTGAAGCGGTCAGCACAACTCACCCGCTTCATTTGGGCTGAAAGAAAGAAGGGGGCAGAAAAAAGGTTCCTCACCAGACTCTGTGGGTGGCCTGTCAAAAAGATCGTGAGATTCGGCAGTTTGTGTTGATTGAAAGGCGAAAATCTGTTGCGCTCCGTGGAGTGTGATTGTCGGATGGAAACGACGACCCAAGAAGCGAAGGAGCGCAACAGT
>JBJXEX010000368.1:0-37355 GCA_046156195.1 Planctomycetaceae bacterium
GCATCTCGATCCGACGACGTTTACCGATCCGCTCGCCGAGGCCGTGCGGAGCGCACAACCGCCGATCTTCAAGCGTGTGACGAGCCACACGCTGCGCCACTCATTCGCGACACATATGATGAACAACCGAGTCCCACTCCGCGAGATTCAAGAGGTCATGGGTCACAGTTCGATCGAAACGACTCAAATCTATCTGCATGTCGAACAAAACTCGTCGGCGAGTAATCAGAGTCCGCTCGACACGTTGCGACTCGCGGCCGGTCATGATCTGCGATCGTGATGGCTCGCCGGCGCTAATACGCTAGTCGGTCGCGGCAGACGTAGAGTGAGCCGGCTGACGTCAGGGACCAGTCGCGTGGAGCTGGGGTGACTCGGAGTGAACCGTAGCTTTGTCGCCACTTCAGCGCGCCGGTCGTGTCGCGGCGCTCCAGCCAGAAGACACGCTCGCCCTCGAATTGCGGTGATGGGTCGCCGCTGGGGACATAGCGGCCGGAGATCACTCCGTCGGCATCGGCCTGGAGACCCCAATACTGGTTGTCGGTTTCGACCTGCCAAATCAGATTCAACGAGTCATCGAAACGCAGCAAGAAATACTGCCGCGTTTCGATGATTCCACTGAGGTAGCTGTACTCGTAACCGAGAGCCGGTGTGCCGAAGCCGGCCGTGTGGAACGTGCAGTGCCAATGCCGGTTGACGCGGGCGGCGGCGACGTAGATCGCGCCTCCGGAAACGGCGGCGTGCGTCGCCTGCCAGAACTCGACCGCGGCTCCGGCGATGTCCGGCGGGATTGGCTCGGACCAAAACCCCGTGTCGGGCGGTGGACGGAAAAAAGTCGGAGTGTCTGGCAGGATCGGCTCGGCGGCGGAGACATTGTGGGCGACGACGTCGGACTCTGGCGGCGCGTTCACTGACGTCACGTCATAGCTGATTGACGCTGTGCTCCGCAGCACGATCCCGACTTCGCGATTCGCCCAATTGCCTTCGCCGTCGGCCGTGTACTGTGAGCGCCATTGTTCTGCGCACACGATCAGAGTGGGGCTGACGGCCAGCACGTTGATTTGGTTGTCGTTCAAAGGGTGTACGCCGTTAATCGTTTCGAGGTAGCCGCGTTCCCACACGATCGCGGCTTGCGAGCGTCGCTGAAGCGTCCGCGTTTGCGGGCCGCTGCGTTGCCGGAAGCCAAGCGCGATGACGTCGTTGGTTCCGGGCAGTTCATTGAGCCGGAACAGATACTTCCAATCGTCGAACAGATTCGGGATCAAACTCTGCGCACCTGAGCCGTCGGCTGCGATGTCGAGGAACGCACAACCAAAAGTCGCACCGGGAAAGTTCGGTGGCAACGATCCGAACTCCGAGACCAGCGTGTGTCCGTTGGCGAGCGCGGCCATTGAGATCGGAGCGGTGTAGTGGCCGGTCGGGAGCGGGAAGTCGATCAGTGGAGTCTTGAGCCACTCGACGCAGCCGCAGTCCGTGACGCGAGCGAAGACGAACTGACGGTTCGCGGTGTCGCCGGCCACGTTCAGCCGCAAGATCACGTCATCGGTTCCGCGGATCGGTTCGATTTCGATGGCGTTGGCCGAAGTCGCGAAGGGGTTGGGTTGTTGCGGGCCGCCGGGGGAGACTCCGTGATAGGGTGGCTTGATGTCGCGCGACCAAATGAGTTCGCCGCTGAGTGCGTCGAATTTTTGGACGTTGAATTGGCGGCGTGAGCCGATTGTCCACGGCATGGGTCGCTCGTTGCGTTGTGGCGCACGCGGCTCGCGTGCGACAGCAGAATCGACGCACGCGAGCCGCGTGCGCCACAGGCTAAGGGAAGGTTGGTTGAGCTGGCGCACTGGGTCCGTTGTCGGCGGAGAGGATCTCGAACCAGCGGTTTCGGGTGTCGATCTCGCGACAAGCCACGTTGTTGCCGGTGAAGATCATGGCGCGAGACATCGACATCACGGCTCGGCCGATGCCGATAACGCGGCGCGGCGGCGGTGGCAGGAATGTGAGAGTGCCCAGCGGGTTGCCGGGTGCGATTGCGTTGAGGTAGCCGGCCAGTTTCACCGTGATCGTGCCGCCGTTGTCCGTGAAGTCCGCGCGGCACTCCGCGAGTCCATCGTTGGCGGACTCAAACGAGCCATCGATCCGCACCAGATCCTCGCAGAGAAACAGATCGCAGGCACACCACGGATCGTTCTCGCCGATCACTCCGTTGGGATTGACGATCACCACGTCGCCCGGAAGTCCGCTGGTCTGCGATTGGATCTCGTACACCTGCCAGTCCGCCGGCCAGATTGTGCCGGTCGAGAGGAAGTCGCCACCGTCGATCGTGAGCGTTGGTACGGCTTCCAGCAGTGTGACCGTGGTTTCGTCGCGCGAAGTGGTGGAGTTGAACGCGACGACGACGGCCGTCACGGTGAACGGCGTGGACGCGAACGGCTCGGCAGCCAGCACTCGCGTGAGGTCGATCGTGTCGCCGACGCGAATAAAGTCGCTGCGATCGTAGGCCACGGTCAGCGTGGTTCCGGTCGCGGAGACGACTTCCCACTCGAAGCCCTCACCGAAGATTCCGAAGCGGCGATACTTCGGCCAGCGCTGCGGATCGTCCGTTTGCACGTCACCGAGCAGTCGGCCGCGGACGGTCCCTTCGTCGTCGAGTCCGAGCGATTTGATTTCGGATTTTTCGCGGTTCATGATCGTCCATTTGTAGACCGGTCACTCCGTGACCGGAATCATTCGAGTCACGGAGTGACTCGTCTACCTTGTGCGTTGCCTTTGCCGTTTCCGATCGCTGCGCTGGTCGAATTGGTCGAGAGTCAATTCGAGCATTTGGGTGCCGTCGACGCGATAGGTCATGCGTGAAATTTGCGGGTGCAGTTGTTCGACGGCCGACCAGTGATAGCTGTCGAGCGACAGGTTGCGGGTTTCGACTTTCGTGACCACCTGCGCGAGTTCGTATTCGGGATGGTCGATCCCGAACAACGTCGCGGTCGCGTTGATTTCCGTGCGACTCTCGTCCGCTTGGATGTCGTCGCAGTAGACCTTGAGCTTCGTGAGCGGGGCTTGCTCTTCCGTCAGATACCCTAGGATGCCGTCGATGACGGCGTCACTCACAAGCGGCTCGCGAAGCGTGATCGTGGTGAACGGCGCGGCATACGCTACGGAAGCGACGGTGTAGACGCCGTCGTTGTGCGTGCTGTTGAGCACGTTGACTCGGTCTCCCTCTTTGAGCCGGCTGGAGAGATCGGCACTGACTTGGAGTTGGGAACTGCTGAGGGTGTAGGCTGAGATCGCTTCGTGTCGATCAGCGTACAAAACCGACGCGAAGGGGCTGCTGGAAAAGACGCGACTGTCGGCGAACTTGTGGGAGAGATCGTAGAGCGCGGGATTGTCGTTGCCGTTGGCCGAGGTGGATTGCCGCGCGGCGGTGTAAGTGGTTCCGCGATCACCTTCGAGACAGCAGGTGAGTCGCAAGATCGGGGCTGGCACTTGTCCGGCCGCGACGCTGCGAGATTTCTTGAGGAACTCACTACGGAACTCTTCGGCCACGCCACGTTCGAGCATGATGCCCGCTTCGTGCTGCAACACGGAAAACGACCAGGGGGCCGTGACCCACGCGGTGCCGTTGTGCCACTCGAGCAGGTAGCCGTTGACGCCGACGGGCCGGCGGTCGAGGCCCTGCGAGAGAGCCGGCCGGAAGCGGCGACGCATGGGGACTGTGGTCCGATCGAAGAGCGGTTCGAGGTCATGAGCCTCGACGAAGTCGTCGCGCAGCCCGACGTAGTCTCCGGCCGTGTCGAAGACGAATTTTGCATAGACGTCGATGTGTTCGCGATCGTGCTCTTTGTATTCCTCGGTGAGATCGGCTTTCGTCAGCTTGTCATCCGCGCGCGGCCACGCCGGCCGGAGCGGGAACGTCCCTTCGCGGAGCGCCAGCGCTGTGTGGCCGACGATCACGTTCGGCCGCTTCACCGGGTCATAGCTCGCGGTGAATTGGTCGCAGTTCGTTTTGCTGCTATCGATCGTGTCGCCGAGCCGTTGGAGTCTGAGGGTGACTTTGTCGCCGCGACCGCGTTCGGCGACTTTGATCGTCGAAAACAGCGGCAAGTCCGGATCGGACGTGTCGACCGTGTGCTTCACGAAGTGCGTGAAGCCGAACGGATTCAGGAGTTGGTCGAGCGCGTCGGGCAGTGTCGCGCCGAAACTGATCGAATGGTTTTCGAGCAGCGGCGTGTCGGTGCCGAGCACGGCTTGCAGCTCGGCGAGCGTGGGGTTTTTGAAGTGCCGCTGCCGTCGGTTGAGCGTCCAGCACAAACGCTCGGTGGCCGTCGCGAGATCCCAGCGCGAGGCGATCACGTCGTGTAGTTGGCGGCTTGCTCTCGTGCGCAGGCTTTCCGGGTCGATGACCAAACGGGCCGGGTCGATTCCGGGTTGCCAGCGTTCGCCGTCAAAAATCAAAACGTCGCCCACACGGTGATCGGTGAGACCGTCGAGGGTCGTGTTGCCGGCAGTCGTGACGGTCACATGTTCGCCGGGATTGCCGACGCCGCTGGCCAACGGCGGCGAGTTCGTGTCAGCGTTCCAAAACCCGATCCCGGTCGAACCCTCACTGCCGGTCTTGTCGCTGCGATTGGGTAACCGCTGATCGTCGATCACTGGGTTGAACGTCAGCGTCTTGCGCACGCTGACAATCGCGCCCGTGTTTGGGTCGCGAACCGGATAACCCTCAAAGCGCGAGCCGAAGAGAAACGGATCGAACCGCGCCACGATTCCGACGGATTCGGACTCACTGATCGACTGCGGTTGCCGCGCGACGTTGCCCCACGCGAGTACCTGATCGAGGTCTCCGTTGGTCGGGTTTTCCACGCGGACTTCGACGAGCCGATTCAGCCCGACCGGCAGATAGGTGTCTTGGAGCCGTTTGTTGCACTTGAAGAGATCAATTCGGAAGTCGATGGAATCGAGCGAACTGCCACCGAAGTCGCGCGTGAAACTGGTGGGGATCAGCCAGTCGCAGCGATCGGTGATCGCCGGCCGATTGCCGTTGATGTCGCCGAGCAACACAATCAGCCTGACCGGCTTGCGGTAGCGGGGGGCAACGGGAGGGGGAGGGACGGGCATGGCACCAGCATTGCGCGCACGCCCGAAAACGGCAACTCCGGTTTCATCACGATGGGCCCGTCACGGTTGACCAATCACGCCGGCGGAATCACAGTGCCGGGCATGGAACTCGTGCTCTCACTCTTTCCGGGGATTGATTTACTCGGCCGCGGCTTCGAGCGGCTGGGCTTCTGTGTCGTGCGCGGTCCGGACCTGTTGTGGGATGCGAGCATCGAGGAGTCACACTTTCCGGCCGGCAAATTCGACGGCGTGATCGGCGGGCCTCCGTGCCAAAATTACTCCGACGCGAATCGCCGGCGAAACACGGCCGAGGGGGATCGCCTGGTCGGGCACTTCCTGCGGGCGATCGCGGAGTCACAGCCGCAGTGGTTCCTAATGGAGAACGTGCGCAACGTGCCCGATGTCCGCGTTGAGGGCTACTCGGTGCAGCGGCTGCACATCACCGACGCCGAATGCGGCGGCAAACAATCGCGGCTGCGAGCGATTCAATTCGGGAGCCGAGACGGGTCGGTTATTCGTCCGCTGCGCACAGAAGGGCTGAGGCCAGTCACACCGGCCGTACTCTGCCGGATGACTGGGCCTCACGATCGCCATTCACGTCGGATAGAAAAACAGGGAGCGCCGCCGCTGCCGTTGAAGTCGCTCACGCGAGCAGCTCGGGCGCTCGCCATCGGTAACGCGGTGTCGTTTCCGATGGCCCTCACGCTCGCGGAAGCCGTCGCAGCGCGCTCGCCGGCCAATCACTGCGATTGTCCGTGTGGTTGTGGCCGCGTGACGGCGCGCGGCACGCAGGCGACGGCGAGTTGTCGCAAGCGGCAGCAGCGCCGCCGGCAATGTCACACGCGAACGATCGGGCCGGAGGCGGCGAACGTAGCCGTCATCGCTCCGCGTGACGAGCCGAACGCTTCATCGACGTCGAATCACATGCCGCTCGTCACGCGGAGCGATGACGGCTACGTTACAGCGGCGTCAGAGTCAGCTCGCCGCTGACGTCGGGGCCGGAGTCGTCGCCGGTGACGTCGAGCGTGGCCAGTTCGGTTTCGCCGGCGGCGGTGATGGCGACGATTGCGAACGTGTATAGCGTCGCGTCTGCGAGGCCGGTGATCGTCACCGTGTAGTCGTGGGTCGTCTTCGCCGGCACGGTCACGGTCGCGAGCGATTCGGAGAGGTCGCGGAGATCGAAACTCTCGGGCTGATTTCCCACGACGGACGCGAAGTAGCGGAACGCGATGCGGACTCCGCCGCCGTCGAGCTTCGTGGTCGAGATCACGATCACCGTGCCGATCACGCCAGCGCTCACCAGGCCTGCCACGGTCTCGACGACTTGAAATCCGAAGAGAGTCGGCAGCTCCAAGCCGGCCGCGTGCGGGCGGACGTTGATCACGAACGTCGCGTCCTCGTACTCCGCTGGCAGCGTCCATTCGAGCGGGTCATCGGCTTTGGCGAGCGCGATGTGGGCATCGAGTCCGAGCGGGCCGTCGCCGATGGCGGGGAACGCGCCGCCGATCAATTGGCTGCTCGGTGAGATCCCGCGGAGGTGGCGATAGTCGATCGCCGAGCCATCGGCCTCGCCGGCTGGCGAGACGTAGAGCGCTCGCCCCTGTTCGCCGTCGAACGGGTTGTGTGTGGTCGACCAAGTGATGCCGGGTTGGAAGGCTCGCATGAGTTGTTGTCGCGGAACGGCGCGAGCCGTCCGGTGATGGCGACGAACCGACACCGGACGGCTTGCGCCGTGCCGCTTACTCCAAGATGTTGAGCACGTCGTCGATTGTGATCGTGACCGCTCCGAGTGTGATCACGGCTCGCAGCGAATAGGCTCGGTCGCCGGTGAAGCCGGGTGTTGTTTTGGACCAGCTCATCCGAAACAGCCCGTCGCTGTCGTCTTCGATCAGCACTCCGGTGAGAGCCTCGAACAGATCGCTGCCGAGCGCATCGCGCACGGTCAGCACTCCGGTCGCTCCGGCGAGCGAGACCGGTTGACCGCCGAGGATCAGAGTGAAGAGCGCCTCGAATGTGTCGAGCTGTCGTTTGAAGACGGCGTTGATTCGGCCGCCGATGTCCCCGCCGCCGAGCTGGCCGGCGCGGACTTCCAGCGACAGCGGATCTTCGAGCGTCGCATCGGTCAGCGGCGCGGGACTGCCGCCGGCTTGCTGGTACGGCTGCGCGAAGACATCCACGGTGCCGAGCAACGCGAGGTCGAGCGACGCGGTGTAATGTGATCGGCCGGCCCCGCCGGTGTTGGTGTTCTCTGTCGCGGCCAGAGTCGGCGTGACCGCGCTGCCGATCGCTTTGAAGGTCTCGTCGTCGAAATCGAAAACGAGGTTGTCGGCGGATCGCCAGAGCGCGAAGTAGATCGTGAGTCCGGCGGTGGCTTCGATGCGGAGTTGTTTGCTGGCCATGATGTCAGAGTTCCGTTTGGATCGCGGCGAATTCTTCGGGGGAGATGCGCGACAAGATGTCGCGACCGTGAATCGGCAGACTTTCGAGCGTCACGAATCGGCCGCCGAGTTGTTCGATGAGCGCGGCTTCGGGGGCGTTCTCGTGAGTGTACTCGTCGCCTTTGGCGACGATGTCGGGCTTGAGGTGGCGGATCAGGTCGCACGGATCGTCGCCGGAAAACGGGATGACTCGCGTGACGCATTCGAGCGCGGCGAGCAACGCCATTCGTTCTCGCAGCGGGTAGAGCGGTCGGCCTGGTCCGCGTGTGCGGCGGACGTACTCGTCGCCATTCACGCCGACGATCAACACGTCTCCCAGTGCTCGGGCACGCTGCAAGAAATCGAGATGGCCGGCATGGAAGAGATCGAAGACGCCGCAGGTGAAGACAGTGGTCATGGCCGCTCCTTTGGCAGACGCGCGACATACGTCAGCCAGTCGGACTCCGTCGTGTCGGTCATTACCCAGTCGGGATGACAGCGGACTTTGACGGCGACGCACTGCCACTTTTCGGACCAACCCAAGTCCGAAATGTCTTTGATCAGGAAGAGGCGGTTGCCGATCAGCAGTGCGTCGCCGCGCGTGATCAACGTGCAGCGTCGCATTCGCGGCGCGTGACTTTCCACGAACCGCCAGTTTGAAAACCAATCGGCCAATCTCTGGAGTCCGAGAGTCATTCTGACTGCCTTTCCTGACGCGGTACGGCGCGAGCCGTCCGGTAACGTCCAGCCACGACACCGGACGGCTTGCGCCGTGCCGCTGGCTTGAACGAGTCAGCGTCTCCGTAGAAACGCGCAGTTGTGATCGACTCCGATCCACTGGAAATCGACGGTATCAATCTCGCTGTCAACAACCTTGGCGATGCCGGGACAACGCTGGAATCCGTAGTCGTGGAAACCAATGATTCCGCCCGGCGTCATCCGTTCGCGCAGCCACTTGGCGGCGAACGAGGTTGGCGAGTAGAGATCCATATCGAGCCACGCGAAACAGAAGCGCTTGTCGGCGAGCTGAGTCGGCAGCGTCTCTTCGATCAGCCCTTTGACGACCTTCACGTTGTTGATCGGGAGCTGATGCAAGGTCCGCTGAAACGCGCTGCCGTAGTTGCACTCGCCCGCTTGCAGGTCGCCTTCCGCGGTCGGCAGGCCGGTGAATGTGTCGCACGCGAAGAGCGTCTTCAGCGGTGTGTTTTCTTCCATCCACAAGGCGAGCGTGAGCGAGGTTGTGCCGTAGGCCACGCCGAGTTCGATCACGTCGCCGGGGAGTTTGCGAACTTCGTTGAGATATTGCAGACAAAGAAGGCTTCGCATCGGTGATCTCGCAGTGGCCAGGCCTGGTTCGCAGAAGTCACGCACTCGCTTGCGTCGGGCTTGTATGGGTGTCATCGGAACCGTGCGCGTGGATGCGTCTCGATGAATTCGCCGTTGACCACTTCGATCTCGCGACTGCTGATTGATGGCTTCGACTTTGCACAACCGCAAAGACACGGAGGCTTGGGTTTCGGTTTCTTTTTGGGCGGGGGCGGCGGCGATTCCTCTTCATCGCTGTCGTCGCTCTCATCGTTGATCGTGTAGCGATCGCAGGACTTGTCGCAGAAGTAGCCGCTGCGCGTTTTGCCGGGGAAGTAGGTCCAATCCTGATACCAATACCCATCCGGCCGCCGATACGCCGGACCCCAGCCCCAGTAGCCGGGACTCGTCAGTGTGGCCCGCACGCAATTCGGAGCGCGTGATTGATCAGCGGCGGACGCGCTGCTGACGCACAACAAACACAGACATAGCAATAACCATCGCATTGTTACGGTCCTTCCTTGGTTGAGATGTTGTAACCCGCGTTCTGGCGAACGCGGCTACCACTCCAGTTGAGTCAGTCGGGGAACCACATCGTTGACCACGAAGGGTGTGGTCGTGTGTGGTGTGCAGTACCAGTGCAGATGCCGGTAGTAATGGGGATTGACGCTCTTGATCAGCAGCCGATTGGCGGGCATGACCTTGGTGGCGACTTGCGACATGGCCGAGTCTATGCCGATGAAAATGTGAGCGCCAATCGTGATATCGATTGAGCCGTAGATATTGGTTTGGTTTTGGAGGTTGATCAAACCGTCGGCGACGAGCAGCGGATCGTCGCCGCGATTGAGCAGTACCACGGGCAGACTCTGCTCACGGCACGCGGCGAGCGTGGCCATGATCTCCGCGGCGGTGAAGTCACGTCGCGGGTCGCGCTTGTCGCTGCTGAAGGGCTGCATCACCGCGTAGCGATCCGGCAGACGCACGTCGTGAATCGAGCTGAGCGGATGGCCCGGTTGCCACGGCAGTCCGCGGAAGGGGAGGTCTCTCGGAAACACGCTGGCAATCGACCAGTCTTCGGCGTCAGCGATGTCGGCTCGGCCCGTTGAACGCACGAATTCCGCGAGCGAGTACCACGCCCAGCGCTCGGACCAATCCGACCAGACGATCTCATGCCGTGTGTGATCCGGGCACAAGGTCGCCAAGTAGGACATCACGTCCGCTACGTTTCGCGTCGCGTAGTAGACCGTTTCGATCGAATTCGGCACGTCGAGAGCACAGGTCAACGCGATCACGTCGCCGATGCCGCCGGAAATGAACAGGCTCTGCGGGTGAGTGGCCTGTCGGCGTTGGAGTCGAAGTTGTCGGAGGTCGCGCAGTCTCACGGAGTGCATCCTGTCTGAAGTGTGCGGCCAACGATTCGCGTCGCATCGATCGCAGTCAGCTCGTAGAGGTCAAACGCCCCATCACCAGGCAGCGACGGTGTGCCCTCGGTTCCCCAATCGACCGTGCTCCAATCGACTGTGCCGCTGGCTCCGTCGTTTTCGACCGCCACTCGAATCGTCTCGCTCGGCTGCACGTCGCCGGCTTCAATCGCGTAGGTTCCACTGCCGGCTTCGAGCGTGATGTAGTTCAGCTCACGCCGCCAATTGAGTTCCGCCGGGCCAGCGCTGCTGTCATAGGGCGTGGTCGTCCCCGCGCCCGCATTCCACAGGTCGGCGATGTCGGATGTGGTCAACGCCCGCTTCCAGAGCTGCACCTCATCCAAATCGAATTGACAGTCGGTCGCTCCGGAGACATCACTGACTAAATCAGAGGAACCGGTGAGCACGCCCACTGACCAGGCCGTCGTCGAGAACGCGCCATTGTCTACGGACAGTTTGAGTAGATTGTTCGCCGCATCATGTACGGCGACGATCAGATGCCAGTCGGTGTCCTCCGGCAGAGTTTGGTTGGCAGTGCCGTTCCCCCCATTAAAGACTCGGAAGTAGAGATCGCCTGAATCAAGGTAGAGGCCGTAATCCAACCCCTTGGCGAGCAATTTCGCGGTGCCATCGGTAGGCCAAATGTTGGCACGCACCCAGATCGCCAGCGAGAAGTCGATGTCGCCCATAACCAACGCCGGAGCACTCGCGCAAGACAAGACGCCATCAACATCCAGACTCGCCGCATCGGCCACGATTCCGGTTGTGGTGGTCACATCACCGCTGGGGACGAACGCCAGGCCACCGACATCGTCGATCCGATTGCCGCTGGCTTCGTCGTTGTTCCAATGCGCCGTCAAGTCGTTGCCAAGACCCAAAGTGCCGGCACCGGCGACAAGGTCGACACGCCGTGCTCGATGGATGGCGCGGACGAACGTGAACTCCGGCGGATCGGCCGACGTGACTAAGAATTCCAATTCGTCAGCCGCGCCGGGAATCGCACACAACGACGGCTCGCCATCCGGGAAGATCCACGTTTGAGAACTGCCCGTGAAGTTGATCGTGCGTCCGCCGGTTGCGTCTTGCGTCGGGACCAGCCGAAACAGCTTCCCCGGCCGTTCGGGATCGGTGCCGAGGGCGTAGTTCGTGACCAGCAGTGTCGGATTGCCTTCCAACGTGACGAGGTGCCGATCACCCAGCGGTCGCGACAGGTCAATTGTGATCTCCACGTCGTATGCGAGCGCGTCATTCTCCATCACCACGTCGGGAGAGAAGTGCGTGCCGACGCTGTCTGTCTCGACGTCCCAACGTAGTCGATAGCCATCTTCGAGCAAGTCGATCAGCACGTCGATCACGTCGTCGTCGCTGTAGCCGGAGCCGAGTCCGTCGATTTGGTCCTGCAACTCGTCGAGCTTGAGCTGCACGTTGTCGGCCATGTGGGGAGCCGTCGGCGTGTACGGCACCTCGGCCGCTGTCTGATCGTCCGAGTCGCCGAGACCTTCGATCTCGGCTTGCAGTTGTTCGATCGCCTCTTGCACGTTGTCGGCCGTCAGCGGGGTTGACGGCGTGAAGTCGATCTCGTCCGCGCTGTAGTCGCCGGCTTCGCCGACGACGTCGCCCGTTCGCGCGTACACGCTCTGCACCGGGGATCGACTGCGGGGGAAGATCAGGTCGGACATGCTCGCCATCCGTGGCTGTTGTTGGGTGGGACGTGGAATCTATCGCGGGAGTCTCTCGCGATCAGTCCTACGCGATTTTGTGGCTGCCATTTCGTGTGTTTATGGGAAACCGGGGACGGCGGAGAACTCCGAACCGATCGAGAGTACGCCGGCGGCGATCGCGTAGGAAAAGCGCCGACTGCCGGCACTGGTGGTGATCGGGACGAAGTCGAGCGGATAGATCAGCGCGGCCACGCTGCCGTTGATCGGCTCGCCGGCATTGCCGATCGGCTGCGCGTCGTCGCGGGGAATGAACGCGACGGCCCATTCGCCGCTCGATGGAAACGTCGGCAACGTGTGATTGTAGTTGGGGCGGCCGGCGACGAATGGCAGACGCGCGACGATGTTCGTCTCGTCGATCTCGCCGTCAGCTTCCGTACACGCGACCAAGTCGAAGTGATGCAGGTCCTCCGGCGGGTCACTCGGTGGGACCATTGCGACTTGGTATTCGTTCCAGGGTCTGAGATCGAGCGCGGCCGAGAAGTCTTCGCCCGCGTGCGCGGGATCGACGACGATGATCCCCAGCGGAGCGGCGGACGCGCCGGCCGGGATGGCTCCGATGATTCGCGTTTCGTTCCGGGCACTGGTGCAGCCGATCTTGGTGCGGTTCTGGTAGAGCTGGAAGCGGACGTCGGCGGTGTAGTCGTGACGGATCGTGACCGCGACGGCGTTTCGGCCGGCTCGTTCGATGTTCACGACTTCAAATCCGCCCGTGTAGTGCATGGTTCGATTTTTGATTTTCGATTTTTGATTTTCGATGGCAGCCCCAATCGAAAATCAAAAATCGAAAATTCCTCAGCTCAGTTGCGTGAACACGAAACGGATCGTGCGGTGATAAGTGGTGGGTGACTGGGACGTATCTGGCAGCGTTCCGATGTTGGTCGGGTTGGGATCGACGGCCGTGCAAACGAGGTCGGTGTAGGTTTCGTAGGCCGGCACAACGAGTGTTCCGGTTTGTCCCAGTACGTTCGTCGTCAGCGTCACGTCGATGTATTGCCGCAAGAGTTCGGCGGAGGCGAAGCCGGTCAGCTTGTGTTCGATGCGAATCTGCCGGCCGTGCGGTTCGTCAGCGATGGCGGTGACGCCGGCCAGCCCGACCACTTTGGAAGTCATCAACGAAACAATGTGTTCATCCGGCCGAACTTCGGTCGTGTAACCCGCCAGCGAAAGGCCATTGAAAGTGGTCGGCATAGTCCGTCTCTTGTGAGCCGCAAGGCGCTAGCCGCGGGTTGCGTTGTTCGACCCGCGGCTAGCGCCTTGCGGCTCACGAATTCAGTTCGCCAGCGACTGGCTGGCCGGCTCGGTGGGGGGACGTTCGACGCCACCGCTGTTCGCGCTGGTGTTGCTTTTCGTCGCTTCGGTGTTGGTGGCGATTTTGACCGCGAGCGCTCGAGTTTCCGCCGTGTTCCGGTCCATCGCTTCGATCAGCAGTTGTTGGGCCTCGTCGGCGGCCTCTTCAAATTGCGACTTTTGGAACTTGGTCAATTTGGGATTGGACTGAGCACGATCGGCCGCTTGGCGAGCCTCGTTGCGATCGACGACGGCTTGGTCGAGTTCGCTCAGATTTGATTTCGGCCGGGGTGTGTAGTCACCGCCCAGATCTTTGCTTTGCATCAGTCCCGGCAAATCGACTCCGGCCGCGGCGGCCTGCTGTCGCAGAGCCTCGTACTGTTTCGCGATCAGCTTGCGGTCCTCTTGGAGTTTGCCGCGTGTGGTCTCATCGACGCTGCCTAGCCCACCCGCCGATTTGTAGGTCGAGAGCTGGCCAGTGTTCTCGTACATCCGTTGCAGTTCGCGCATGCGCGAGAGTTCTGGGATCGAGCTATCGCGATTCAATTTTTCCGAAGCGAGTCGGAGCTTGGACTGTGTGTAGCCGATGGTTGCGGTGCTCGTGTTCTCCAACGTGTCGTCGAAGATTTTCTTCGCAGTCGCGCTGCGTTGATCGTGTGTGCGTGCGGTCTTGGTCTCTTCGATGTTCGCGTCCGACTCTTGGTTCGTCGTCAACGTCTGCTGGTATTTGCCACCCTCCAATTCGCCGAGCTTCTTGTGGTAAGACGCCTTCGCCGCATCATCGACCGGGTTGATGGTCGCGCGCGCTCCCTTGATCGTTTCCCGCCAACGCGGACTGTTCCGCATCATTTCTTGGATGCCGATGTCGCCTTGAGCGCGAAACGAGTCGTGTTCCAAAAACATCTCGCCGAGTTCCGAATTCTGCTGCAAGAATTCGATCTGCTCAGTCGGCGTTTCCAGCTTCGCATATTGCTCATGCTGGTCGAGCACTTCGCTGTCCAATTTCTTGGACTTCTTGTCATCCATCAGCTCGCGAAATTTCTTGGTTCCGTGCTTCAGTTCGTCGAGCTGCTTGTACAGATTGATCGCGACGGTTCGCGCGACGTTGCCCTCTTCGTCCGGGATCATTTGCGTGATCGCCGAAAATGTTTCGAGCGACCGCTCGGCGGTGTCGCCATAGCCCATCCCGCCGGCCATCGCTTGAACGGCATTGGGTGCGAACTGCTGGAGCTTGGTCTGCCGCGCCGCGACCATGCCTTCGAGCAACATGCCGGCGATCGCTTCGGGGTCCGAACTGGCCCCGGCATCGCCCTTCGAGCGCCTGGAATCCTGCATCTTTTCGACGTCCAGAATCCGGCCGGGCAAAATGGCGGCCACATCGGCGTCACCTGGCAGGAGCCTGAGCGTCGTTTCGACGGCGGCCGCCGCCGCTTCGTTGGACTTGTTGCCCTTGGCGGAGGAGGCACTGGCGAACGCCGCGGCGGCGAGTTGTTTCGGCGATCTGGTCCGCGCGGCAATCTGGTCGAGACGCTCGTCGAGCTGCGAGTCGGCCATCGAATCGTCGGCCTGAAAATTGATGCGTGCGTGACGGTAGGCGTCGGCCACTGGCAAAGTCGCGACGCGAGTGGCCTCTTTGCGTTGCTGCTCGTGCCGCATGTTTTGCACGATCTCGTTCACGCCGAGTCCAACGATTCCGGCCGCAATCCCGCCACCGCCGACGGAGAACCCCGTCAGCGCAGACAACGCTGATTGGAGTGACTCTTTGAGAGAGACCATTCCGGCCGCCGAGCCTTTTAGGAATTTATCCATTCCCGATTCGGCTTTGCGGGTGGCCTCGTACGTTTCGCCGAGGCGCTTATTCTGTTCCCGAATCGCCAGCGACTGCGCAGCCCAAGCCCGGACCACTTTGGCCTCACCAGCGGTTGCGAAATTGATGACGACGTCGGGCATCAGTTCCACCATAAGAGTTCGAGCGTCAGCCCCAACCAACGCAACGAGCGCCAATCGCGACCGCCGGTGTATGACGGTCGCCAGTGGCGCGGGCTGTCGTCGCGGATCAGTTGGAGTTTCCAGCGGGTCATGGACGTGTATTCGAGTCGGCGGCGACTGTGAGTGTCCCGGCGCTCGCCGCTGGTTGTTCCGTTCGCGGTTGCGACTGTTTCCAGTGGGCCACCAGATCAGCCACTCCGTAGTAGCCGCTGCGTTCGGCCCCGGTCTTGCGGTCGATCGGTGCGAACCATTTGCCGTCCACCTCCCAGGTGAAGCGCGGCAACGCCCGCTCTGGCTGTTCGTCGGGAATGATCCGCAACTCGAAGGGGCAATCAGCGGCGGCTTGAATCTCTTTCTTGGCGACCCGGCACGGCCCGCACCAGCTTGCCGAACGCATGTAAACGATTGGTTTCTTCGGTGAGGGTTTCGGAGCGGCCGGAGCGGCCGGACTCGCCGGCTCTTCGGATAATGGCTCCACGCTCGCCGTTTTTGGCGATGCCGCAGGCGCTCCGTGAAGCTCGAATGCGATTGGTGGAACGGGCCGCTCAGCAACGGACGTTGGCCCGTGGAGTGCAAACACGATCAGCGGGACTTGAGCGGCTTTGAGAGCCGTCGGCGAATCGTGAAGCTCAAACGTGATCGGCGGTGCCGCGCGGGTTTGAGCCTCGGCGATCGCCGTGGCGATGAAGAGCAGCGCGAAGACGCTACAGAGCTTGATGGAGCGAAACATGATTTGAGTCCTTTCGGGAGGGGGTAGGTTGGGACTCCGTCCCGACCTGTTTGGAAGGTGCCATGTGAGCCGTTGGCGCTAGCCTCGGGCTTTTGGCCCTGGTCAAACTGAATTCGATCTTCGCGGCCGGAAAGCCCTCGAAGTCGGAATAGATCCACGAGTCGCCACAGCCAATGATGTAGGCCATGTCCTCTTCGCCGATCCAGAAGCCTCCGGCCGGCGAGCCATCGATGGGGGCCGGATGTTTGTTTTCGCCCCACGAATTTTGAACGTGGTAATACCTCTGTCCGGGGATCGAGCCATCGACACCGTCGATCGCCATTTGATGCCGCCACACGCCGAGCCGAATGCCGACGATGCGACCGTCACGCCGCTGAAATCTGTTGAAGCCGGCGTCGCTGGCGATCGTCACGCCGAAGCGATTGCAGATCGCGTCCCACGCGTCGCGCGTGGTCTTGGCTTGCGCGACGGTTTTGACTTTGTGCTTCGCCATCACCGCGCGGAGATGTTCCGGCGGGCCGCGCCGATCCCAGTCGCGGAGAAGTTCAGCCGAGTACAGCGCCACGCCGGGTTCATCGGCGGGCAAGACTCCGAACTTCTGCGCGAACTCGGCGACGGCCGCGCCGCTGCAACCTTCATAGCGCGCTCCGTAGCCGCCCCAATGCCTTGCGCCGCAATACAGCGCGGCGGGGTTGATGAGCCGGAACGTGCCGATCTGATTACGGCCGACCAGATGCCCGGCTTGCGCGTTCTGGATCGCGTGAGCGGCTCCCCAGCCGGTGCAGTCGTTGCCCTGTTGGGCGAGGTTGGGCGGGTATGTTCCGCGGTTGGCCTTGGTCACATATTCCCACTGGCAGACGCGCGCGGTCTCGTTGTCTTGGACGACGGGCCGGCCTTGCTCGTCGACCAACTCAAACGGCGGGCACGAGTCGATGAAGTCTTTGCTGAGTGCGAGCGATTCGGGGCCGGACCAACCGAATTCGGCACCGGCGGGCGTCGTCTTCGCGAGATCGACGTCGAGCGAGTGTTTCGGTCTCAGCGGCTGAAACCACCAGCCAAGAAACAACAGCAGCGCAACGAACATCGCCACGCCGGCGCGCAGAAAGGCTTTCAGATCGTGGTGATGGAATTCGAGTTTCATAATGCTTGAGCCGTGAGGCGCAAGCCTCCGGGTAACGATGATCAGACACCCGAGGGCTTGCGCCCTTCGGCTACGTTTTTGCGGCGGCTTCCAGGCCGCGGGCGATTTCCTCAAAGAGATCAGACCACCATTGGTCGTCGAGGCTCCAATAGTCGGCGGTGGCTCGCGCGACGATTCCGGCGGCAAACTCTTTGCTGGTCGCGTCCCACGCGGCCAGGTGCGGGGCGATGACCGGGTTGATCCGTGTCTTGAGCAGTTCGCTGATCACGGTGTGTTGCGGTGTCACCACTCCGCCTTTGACTTTTCCGGCTTTGATCTCGGCGGCGGTTTCGCGAAAGACTTTGGCCAGCGCGGCGGCTTCGGTCGCTCGGTCGGGTGACGTGACTTTTCGGGTGGCTCGGTACACCTCTTTGGCGAGTGCGAACCGACCGTCCTCCGGCTCCGTCGGCAGCGGTGGAACCGGTTTCGGCTCTGGTACGGGAGCCGGAGGGCCGGGCGCAGGAGCTGGAGCCGGAGGCGGCGTCGGGTTCGGAGCGGGATCTTCAAGCAGTGACAGTTTGATCCGCAACGCGCGGATCGCTTGCAGGTTCATCGCGCTCTTGGCCGCGCTGGCGGCGGCCTCAGAGACGATCAGTTTTTCGATCTTCGCCGCTTCACGGGCGAGAGGCTTGAGTCGGCGGAAATTGCGTTCCGCATCCTGCTCGAGGTCGGCTGGCTGACGCTCCGCACATCCCACGAGTACGATCACCAGCAGGGCGAGCGTCAACCAGATTCGATGTGAGGTCGTCATGTGGAGAGTCTTCAGAATTCTGTTTTGGTCGGGCTGGTACTTCTTGTTTCCGGCCGACGATCAAGTGCAGGCCAAGCGGCTACGCGACAAACAGATCGGCGATTAACCAGAGGGCGACGGTGACAGCGGCTCCGAGGCACAAGAGCCAACCGAACGTCAGGACATTGATCTCGGCATCAAAACAATGCGGATCGAACGAAGACGAACGGCCGAAGTCTTCGACGTCGTCATCGTCGTCCAGCGGCGGCTCGTACAACTTGGCTGTTGGCGCGGGCACAAACAGACGTGGGAAGTGGGGATCGGTCATCGCGTGTTTCCAGCGGCACGGCGCAAGCCGTCCGGTGTCGCCGTGTTTCGCCGCACTTCACCGGACGGCTCGCGCCGTTCCGCTACTCAACCGGCGGCTAGCGCCGTGCCGCTCACGGCGGGTGTGCCGGGGAACAGTTTCAGGTCGAGCTGATCGCGAAACTTGGCGATCAGATCTTCGCCGGCTGGGTTGCCTTCGATCGCTTTCGACAGAGTGTCCACGCACTTCCAGAGAACAGCGTTGTGATTGCTGTCGTGCCCTTCGTTCAGGTAGTCGGACATCAATCCGAGCAGAGCGGTTGCGCCGGGTGTGCTGTTGTGTACGCGGGCTTCGATTCGCGTGCTGATCTCTGCCGCCGGCTCGGCAAGTCGCTCGGCGGCAGTCTTGATCGTGGGCCAGAGACCGAACGCATCGCACAGCGAGTCGATCACCGATTTCGCTTCGGCCTCGGTCGTGACGCCATCGAGCTTGCCGCCGGCTTTCTTCCAATCGCCGATGACCTTCATCACGAGACCGACCAACGCGGCGATCGAGACACCGCCGATGGCGAATTGTGTGTTGCTTGGAGCGCCCTCGGTCAGGACCGATTGCACGATCGCACCGAGTCCGCCAGAGGTGCCAAGCAAGCCGGCGAGCGGGAGTAGTTTTTTCAAAAGCATGTGTAGGACTTTCAATTTGGACTGCGGCAGCCTGCTGCCGCTTTAGGTTTCAGGCAGCCTGCTGCCGGGTGACTCAACAGCAGGCTGTTGAGTGGAAAGCGGCAGCAGGCTGCCGCAGTCCAAACGGGTCAGTCGAGTTTCCAGACGCTGGCTTGGACGGTGATGTTGCCGCTGCGAGCGGCGGCGGTGACGGTGCGAGGTGGCAACGTGGCGGCGACTTCCGTCGCGACGGCGGAGAAGACCTCCGCGAGTTTCTGGTGGCCGTCGAGCGGCCCGGCGGCTTCGAGTTTCGCGACCGCTTCCAACGTGCTGCGGAGTTTCTTTGGCCCGATGCCGAGCTGTTGCAGCGCGTGACAAAACACATCGAGTCGGCTGAGTGACAGACTCGCCGGGACTTCGCTCGTCGATTCCGGCGTCCCAGTACCGCGTTGCACTGAGCCTTGAATGCGGACGCGGAAATCGAACGACTCGGCCGAGTTCTCGGGCAACTCACCGCGAGCTTTGGTCACGGCGTTCTCTTTGAGGCACTTGGCGAGCGCGATCGTTTCCACGATCGACAGCTCGTTGTTCGGTTGGTGATCAGCGACTTTCGCTGACGCTTCGGGTTTCTTGGCCATCCGTGGCTCTCCAATAAAGTGATCGCTGCCGTTCGCTCAGCGGTGACGGCTACGTTGGGAATTGGCTCAAGAGCCAGAGGTTTCGGAAGGTGCATCCGGCGGGGTCGGGAGACCCACGCCGAGCGCCGTTTCGCCAGAGCTGGAATTCGAGCCACACGCTTGAATCTGCTCGATTTTTTTTTGAACCGTGGCGTGCAAGTTGAGCAGTTCGTCGGCGTCCGTGCAGGCACACAGACACGACCAGAGGTTGCTCGGTTTCAGCAATTGCAGTTGGCCGATCAACCACGGTGTCAGTCGGTAATTGAGTGCGAGCATCTCGCACACGAAGGGAACGGCGACTTTGGCTTGATCCATCGCGTCCGGCTTGCAGGTCGCGAGGAATTCGATCTCGGCCGGCGAGAGGACCAAGTGGATTTGCTCGGTCGAGTAGTCGCGGACCAGATCCCAGAGGATGCGATTCTTGCACGCTTGAAAGATGTCGTGGATGCGATCGTAGGTCGTGCGAAACGCCGGCTCGACGGCCGTGTCCCATTCGCTTTTCGCGTCGTTGAATTGGTAGCACGTCGGCAGCTCGGCGAGGTTCGGCAACGTCCAGCGGCCGCCATCTCCGAGCGTGACGGTGTTGCCGGCGAAACGAGTCAGCGATTTGAGTCGCTCGGCTTTCGCGGTGCGGACGTGTTCGGGGTCGGAAGACTTCGGCAACAGCCCCTCGAAGGAATCGACCGGCTGACGTTTGAGGTCTTGCGGTGTGATCGGTTCGAGCTTATCGATGATCAACCAGAACCGGCCTTGCGCGAGTTGGTGGGTCGGATCGGCCGGGGCTTCGATCGCTGAGTCACGCGCCGCGTCGAACTCGTAGCGCGGCGATTTCACGCCCGGCTGCGTGACGTGATCGGCGTCCCAAGAAATGCAGAGACCACGCAGCCCGCCCGGCCCGCCGCTGAGCGGATAGCCAACCGGCTTGCGATCGTTGTCGCGCAGCAGCTCACCGAGTCCGACGCGACGGAGTTCGTCGGCCGGCTTGGCAGTGCTGTTCGGGATCAGGACGCGGAAGTGGGCCATGTGCGATTTTCGATTTTCGATTTTCGATTGCAGGTCAAATCGGCAATCGAAAATTCACTAGGGGATCACAGTGCCGACGGTGAGTCCGATCACCGGGACGGTTTGATCGGGCCAGATCAGCGTGGCCATGTAGTCCAGGACCGCGTCGGCGCTCTCACTGCCAGCGTTGACACGCGCGGGGCTGAGTTTCGCGACGGGAAAGTTGATCGCGATGTGGCTCGGCGTGCCCGGCGCAACTTCGTAACCATCGTCGTCGATCGCCTGCAAATACTGCGTGACGTTTTCGACCAAAACCTGTTTGACCTCACCGCCGCCGAAGGTGATCAGCCGAGGCAGATGCTTGCAGGTGAAGGCCATCGACGGATTGGCGCTCATCATCGCGCCTTGCCGAGCGCGTGTCTTGCCCGCGTCGGGCGAGTCTTGATAGACCAGCTTCGAGTCGTAGCGAAATTTTGAGTTGCCTTCCATCAGCGTCGCCGTGCCTGACTTGTCGATGTACAGCGGGCCGAGTTTGTATCCGCCATTGGACATGGCTGGCGTGCCCGTCAGTGCGACGTTGGTTTCGGCGACCACATAGTTGCCGCTGTTGTCGGTCAGGCAGTGATGGGTGAGATCGGCGGTGGCCAGCTTCTTGTCGTCTTGCGCGGTCTCCAGCGAGTTCAACCAGATGGTGCCGTTGAAGCTCTTCAGTCGTAAATGAGCGGCCGTGGTGATGTCGACGAAATCCGCTTCACCGCGTTTGCGATATTGGTAGTAAGACGGCGACCCTGTGCCGAGCGCCTTGCCGGCGGCGAGCGGGATGGCGAGTTCGCCGCTGTCGAACAGCCGGAAGAGGTCGTGAGTCTTGATTTGAAATTTTGATTTCTGCGACGCCACGAACTGGTCGAGCGGGAACAATGATCCTGCCCCGCGGACGAGCGCCTCTTCGATGGCCGGATCGAACGGAGCGTCTTCGAGGTGTCGCAGCGCGGCACCGCCGAGAATGAGCGTGTAGATCGAGTATTGGTTGTGCATTGTTCAGCCTTCCTTGGCTGTGGTGGTAGGCACATGGAATGTGCCTGCTACTTAGGCCGGCGTCACGTCGCTGGCGTGGCCGAATTTGACAACCGTTTCCGGCGTGCAGGTCACATAGATCTTCGTGAGGTTCGCGCTGAGGAAGTGCGACGCGGCCGGATCGTTCTCACACCAGACGAGGGCTTGGTTGGCCTTCAGCGTGAGCGTCTCGGTCGGCGCGCCGGTGGAATTCGTTTTGACCGTGCAGTCCTGGTCGGCGACCAGCCCATAGGCTTTCGCGTTGGCGAAGGTCATGGTCACGTCGATCTCGTAATCGGTCGACGTCGCCGGCACGGTCACACCCGGCGTGGCGTACTCGATGTCCGCGGTGATCTCTTGCTCGGAGTCACCGCCGATCGTCACACCGTTGATCCGGAGCCATTTTTGAGCTTTGGTCATAATCGTTTTTCTTGTAGTCGCCACGCTGGCCAGAGCATGGCTCGGAACGTCCAGCCATTTCCCCACGTTCTGGCGAACGTGGCTACGGCGTGCGCATGGGGTCGGGCTTTTTGATCGAGAGGGCGAAGGCGTCTTCTTCCGTTTTGGCGATCCACTGAAGTTCGTCGGGGCTGATGGCGGTGATTTCGGCGTTGCGGGCGATCGCGTGTTTTTGACCGGTCGTCAGTCGGCCTCCGGTTTTCTTCAGTCTCGCGAGCAACCGCATCAGCCTTGGGTGTTCGTGTTTCCGCCGGCCGTCGGCCAGCAGCCGGTTGATCGCTTCCACGTCGAGCACTCGGCCGGTGTTCGCACCTAACAGCGAGCACTTCATTCTCAGTTTGGCTCCGCGAGTGCCCGTCGCAGAAATCTGGTAGCTGCTCTTCAACTCGGCCATCGTCTTTCCGCTGAAGTGCAGCGGCCGATTGTCGATGCCCAGCTTCTTTTTCAAATCTTGATAGGCCAGCGAACGGGGCGAGTAACCGTACTTCGGGCCGGCGAAGGTTTGATCATGTCTAGGAATGTGCCGAGCATGATGGACTTTCGCGCCGGCAATGGCTGCTTCGCGGATCGCCGTTCGCGTTTTGCGATCCGGGTCGCTGGGCAGATTCGTGCTGATCGTGGCTCGGACAACGGGCATGGTGTTCGTAGCCGTCATCGCTCCGCGTGACGAGCTGAGTAGTGATTGAGTGTTGCTGAAGCGTTCGGCTCTTCACGCGGAGCGATGACGGCTACGTTAAATCAAATGGGCGACGAAGCTGGCGGTCATCACGACTTGAGGTTTCGGATCTTCGTCTTCGTTGTCGCGGTCGATGCCGCTGAGGTTTTGCAGTGGGCTTTCCACGGCCGCCCAAGCGATCGTGAAGTTTTCCAGGTTCTGGTAGTAGCCGTCGCCGGGGTCGGGTCGCAGTTGCTGCGCGAGTGCCAGGGCCTGGTCGATCACACGTCCCACATCATCGGTGAATTGTTGGAGCTGCAGGCGCTCTCGCTCTTGAGGAATCGCCTCTTCAATCGACTCGTCGCGGCTCATCACGAACGTGACGAGCAACTGTCCGTTGTTGTTGCGGCCTTGCGCGTCGGGCTTCTTGTAAAACGTGTATTCGAGATCCGCCGGGTTGCTGATCACGATCAACGGGACGCGAACGGAGTTGCCTTCGTCGAGAACTCGGTAATCGGGGAAACTGATCGTCGGGAGTGCGGCCTCTTCGTTGCCCGTTCCGGTCAGAGATTGCCATTTCGCCGTCGCGGCGAACAACCGCGCGAGGCGGAAGTACGGTCGCAACAGAGAGCTGGCGGTGGCCTCGGTCGGAGCGGGCATTTGCGGCTACTTCCTCCGAGAACTGCGGGAACTGCGGAAGATTTTCAACTTGGAGATCGCGAGTTTCAGGGTCACGCTGACGGTGTCTCGGTCAGCGGTCCCGACGATCGAATACTTGTCACCGTGCATTTCGATCCAACCATCTTTGTCAAAGTCCGGTACGGCGGCGCGCATCTCGTCGTACTTCGCGGCCGAAACGCATTGAATGCGCGCGTCACAATCTTCTTTGTCAGCGGCCGGCTGCGAGACCGACTTCGCCATGTCGTTTTCGAGCACTCCGGCGAACGTGATGTCAGCCCCGGCGTTGCTCTCGAACGTGAAGGACTCGCCGAAGTGTTCCGTGCTGACGAACGTGGCTTGATGTGCGGCGAGCTGATCGCGGAAGGCGGACATGTCGTCACCTACGCCGTCGGCGTGTCGGCTTTGGGCTTCTTCGCACTCTTCTTTGCCGTCTTCGGGGCGTCGTCGAATTCAACCTCGAGGACAACCGGCTGACGTCGCGCGTCGAGCTCGACGGGGACGAGCACTTTGTTTCGCAGATCCTTTTGCAGGGCCGGCGTGGTGAGGTCTTTATCGTCGATCTCGACCGGAATGCCGGGTGCGAATTCGTAGCGGTTTCCGGTTTCGTGGCCGTCGGCGTCGCGTGCGATTCGCTTCAGACGTCGGTCACGGTTTCCGGAGTGCAGCATCACGAGCATGATTGGTTTCCCGTAGCCACGCTCGCCAAGAGCGTGGGAGGTGTGTTGTGACGTCGCCCGCGTTCTGGCGAACGCGGCTACGAATTACGTCAGTTCGATCTGAGCGATGTTCCACCAGGCGTTCGGGACCATCACATAGCGCGTGTTGCAGCCGAACTTGATTGAGCGTGCTTCCGGATCCTCGGCTCCCTTGGTCCAGCGTTGCAGCGGTGTGCGGCGCTGGAACAGGAAGGGACGTTCGGCAGGCACATCAAGCTTCATCACGAGCAGTTTCGTACTGCTGCTGAGTTGCGGCAGGTATTGCACTTTGGACGGTTTGTTGACGAGCAGGTTTTGCGCGCCGTCCGTCTTTGTCGAGCTGAAGAGCGCATCGGTGAAGACCTGCTCCAGGTGCAGCGTGGGCACGATCAACGCGATGCCGCTGATCGGCTTGGCCGTCGGCCGATAAAAGCGTTTGCCTTTATCGTTGACGTAATTCAGGATCGCGTTGAGCGCCTTCTCGAAGACGGCTCGGCATTCGACGTCGGTGGGATCGGCCGTGTCGGCGACGTTGTACGTCAGCTCGTTGGACTGAGCGCCGCTGTCGCCCCATTCGTGATCTGTGTCGACGAGGTTTTGGCCGTCCCAACTTTCGAGCGTCTCGACGTTGTTCATTTGATCGAACAGCAGCTCGTCGGGATGCGCCATCGCCTCGACTCCCATCTTGGGAATCAAACTCTTGTACACGCCGTGCCGGTCGTCATCGAGCGCGTTCTTTTCGGCCTCGACGCCGTTGGCGTACTCTTTGTTTTCGGCGGACCAGAGGGCCGAACGCATCGAGTCGTATCGGATTTCGCCGAGCCGCTCTTCCATGCCTTTCAGGCCACCCGTCTTGGCGTAGTCTTCGCTCTCGCCATCCGAATCGACCTCGTAACAGAAGTCCGGGAAAATCGGCGAGTAGCCGCGAACGGCCTCGTCGAACAGCGTTTTCATCCCGTTGGAGACGGCGAGATAACGAGCGGTATTAAATGACATGGCTCATCCTTGGGGGAGTAGGTTGGGACTCCGTCCCGACCGCTTTGGAGATTTCCGATTCGAGTTCGGTGATGGTCGGGACGGAGTCCCAACCTACGACTAGCCGACCAGGCCGAGGGCTTGCAAATCGTCAATCAGCGAGTTGATCAGGGCCTTCGCATCGGCCAGGTCCACGATCAGCGCGTTGTTACTGGCGGCGAGGTCTGCGAAGTTATTGCGGATGGCGGGCAGCAGATTGGCGACCAGGTCGTCGCGCAAGATGTCCGCAGTGGCGGGCGTGTCAGTCGGGTTGGCCATCGCTTCGAGCGTGGTCGTCGCCGTGCCGGCCGTATTGTCAGTGAGCGCCGTGGCCGTCGGGTTGGCGTGCGTCTTGTCGGCGGTGGCGAAGGTCTGCGTGTAGGCCGACCGTTTCGGTTCGCGTGCCCCTTTGCTCAAGTCGACCATGACCTTCGTCGAGTCGATGACCTTTACGATCGGCCCGGCGTAAACATTGCCGACGGCGGTCAACGTGGCGGTGAAGTTGTCGCTGACGAAACACGCTTTCTCGACGTCAGCGGCGGTGAAGCCGCTCCCTTCGAGTTGCACCACGTCGCGAATCAGTTCGACGTTCTTCGCTCCAGCACCTCCGGTGGAATTGTCCACTTCGGTGGCGTTCATGCCGCCGAGCTTGTTCGCTCCGCTGTTGATGGTCGCGACCGCTCGGCCGTCGGAGTCGATGAACGACAGGCAACCCTCATAGAGATGCGTGCTCGCGGCGACCGGTCGATTCACTCGACCGGCTGGCTCGCGAACGATGTTCTGATTCGTGGCTTTCGACATGGTTCCGCATCCTTGCAGGCAGAGATTTCAAATTTGAGATTTGAGATTTGAGATGTCAGGGTCGGGACGGAGTCGCCAGCTACTTGGCGGCGGCCGGCGGCGTCACGCCTTGATCGACGCAGCGCGTGCGGACGTAGGCGTCTTCTTTGACGCCCATCTTCTGATAGACGTCTTTGGCCGCGGCGTACTCGGCCTTGAAGCCGGCGTAGGGATCGCTCGAGTCCTGCGTCGGCGCGGGGGATGTGCCCGTGCCGGCGGGCGGGACTTGGTTCCGGTGTTGCAGCACGGTCAGAAGCCGATCTTTCGCGTCACGCTCGGTCATGGTCGGAGAGTCGCAAAACTCTTGAGTCAGCTTGTCGAGCTGCTCATTGAATTTCTGATCGGTGGAGACGCGAGCGGATTGAAAGACGCTGCGGATCGCCGTCTGTCGCGTCCGTTCGGCATCGCGGCCGGCCGCAGTGGCGGCAAGCACGTCGGCCGACGTCGTGATTGTGGTCAAGCCCGCCGCCTGCGGAGTCGTCTGCGACGTGAGCGCCGGGGATGTCGGCGCGGGAACCGGTTCGGTCGGTGCGGAAGCATTCGGCGACGTAACTGCGGCGGCGGGCTTGGTCGGGTCGGTCATCGTCTGATCCTTCAGAGCGGGAGGAACCACGGCCGCCAATGACATCACGTTTTGCGGCGCGTGTTGGTAGGTCTTCAAAACGTGTTGCGTTTCAGCACTCAATTGCACTTCAGCGGTCGCGGTCATTTGACCCGTGACTTCGTCAACGAAGCCAAGCTCCTTGCACTGCTCACCGAGCAGCCAGGTCTCGGCCTTCATCATGCCGCGAATCTTGTCGGCGGTCTGATTGCTGCGTTGAACATAGGTCACGACGCAGGACTCGTTGGTCGCGACGATCTGACCTTTGATCTGATCGCAGTCATCGACACCGATGTCGCCGGCCGGCCACAGTCGAGCGTTGTGCAGCATCCATTGTGCGTTCGCCGGCATTTCGATCCGGTCGCAGGCCAGCGCGATGTAGTTCGCGGCCGAGGCACACAGGCCGATCACCAAGCACTTGGTCGGGACGCCCAGCGTCTTCAGGTAATTGCCGATCGCTAAGCCTTCATAAGCGGAGCCTCCCGAAGAATTGAGCAGCAGCTCGATCGAGGAAAACGTGCCGGACGATTCAACGGCTTTGCGGACCATCTTGACGTCAACGCGGCCCGTGAGTTCTCCCCACGGATACTCCGACTCGCCGATCAATCCCAGCACATGCAACGTGAGCACGTTAGATTTGTTGGCGGCGAGCAGAGGTGCGATGACGTTTTTCATGTGGTCGGGACGATAGTGCTGAGGCCCGCGAATGCGCTCCCCCTGCCAGTGCTATTGGTAGCACTGAGGCCCGAAGTCGCGGCGCGGCGTTGTGGTAGCGTTCGGTTGGTCGTGGAGACTTGCTCATGCGTCGCGAGTTGAACGTGTTAGCGCTCGAAAAAGAGGGTGAAAAATTCATCTTTTTTTACGACGACGAAAGTTTCGCCGTGCTCTTGCAGACGCTCGGCAACTTCGCGGCCGATCCCAATTCGGGCTTCACCTGGTACGACGCCGCCGTGCTCACCCAGCGCGCCCGCCAACTGAGTCGGGGCAAAGACTGATGGCCAAACTCGTCGCCGAAAACGATTACACCGACGCGGAACTGCTCGCGCTCGCCCGCGAAGCGTTCGCGAAGTTGTTGGCAGGCGAATGCCAGGAATACCGCGTCGGGCCAAAGGTCTTTCGCAAACACGATCTCGCGGACCTCGACAATCTGATCATCAGACTCGACCGCCGAGTCGGCACATCCACGACGTCAACGTCAGGCACCGGAGTGCTGCGATCGGGCGTCTCGTTCGCGCGAGCGGATTAGCCACGCTCGCCAGAGCGTGGGCCATGTGACTGAGACTGATGACCGAGACGGAATCAACACGCTCTGGCGAGCGTGGCTACGGAATAACGCCATGCCCGCTTTCCGCACGTCCAACTTTCGATCGAACTGGAAGAACGGCCTCGAAGCCGTCGGCATGTTCGTCGACGACTTGCTCGAACCCTTCGCGCCGCGAATGTCGAACAAGCGCCGAGCCGCTCGGTCCCAAAAAAGGATCATCGAACGACGTGAGCAAGTCGTGATGCAAGCCTTCGAGGCCGGCATCCAGAACGACAAGCTGCGCGGCGACAAGTGGCTCAAGTCAGGACTCTCGACCGATTCAGTTCTGGACGAAGAACTGACCACGTTGCGGCGCAACAGCAACGAGATTTATCGCACCTGCGGTTTCGGCACGGCCGCGATTGAGAACCGGACCAACAATGTGGTCGGCTCCGGCATCCGACCGCAGGCGCGAGTTCTCTCCAACAAAACGATCGGACTCGATAAGGCCCGAGCGACGCGGATCAATCGCCAACTCGAAGCCCTCTACGAGCAGCTCTCGCCACACGTCGGCGCGGGGGGCCGCCAATCACTCTGGCAGATTCAGCGACTGGCTCAACGCTCTTGGCTGCGAGACGGTGAAGTCTTCGTCGTCTTCAGCGACGTGGCACGCGACTCGAAACCGATCCCACTCCAAGTGAACCTTGTCGCGGCCGAGCGCTGCACGACTCCGACCGACGGCGCAACGGTGAAGACGACCGACGGCGGGTCATTCAAATTTGACAACCGATACAAATCGACGCGGCTGGGTATCCAAAAAGACGGCGACGACATCGTCGGCTACTACTTCCGCGATCAGTCACCTGGTGACACCGAGAATCCAGAAGAGACGTGGACTTTCTACTCGGTCGATCGCGTCTGCCACTTGTTCGAGCAGCTCTGGGTCGATCAGACGCGCGGCCTCCCGTGGCTGTTCAGCGTGATCAACCTTTTCAAAGACTTCAAAGACTTCCGAGAGGCGGTGCTCACGTCGGCGAACGTCGCGGCGTGCATGACCGCCATCGTCAGCGGCCCCAACCCGGAACAGATCAAGAACAACACCATCGACGAAAACGGCCGCGTCCAAATGGAAGCCGGCTCATTCCTGTTCGTCGGCGACGATGCCGAGGTCAGCAACTTCTCGCCGAGTCCACCCTCAACAAATGCCGAAGTGTTCAATCACGAAGTGCTCATCGAGATGTGCGCCGCGCTCTGCGAACCGTATTCGTGGTTGACCGGCAACCGAAAAGGGCAGTCGTATTCGTCCGGCAAACTCGACGAGATCGACGGCCGGGTGCCGGTCGAGATCCAGCAGAAGACGCACTCCGATTTGTGGCTCTTCGATCTGTGGCAGCGGCTCGTACAGCAAGCCGTGCTATTCACCACTCTGGTCGAGATCACTCCAGCCGAGTGGCTCGCCAATCAACATCACTTCACGCGCCACGTTTGGCTCGGCCCCGGCCGGCCGCTGTTGGATGCCTCCAAGGAAGGGCCGGCTCTGATCAAGCTCATCGACGCGAACTTGATCACCAAGGCATCGGTTCACGCGCGATTCGGCGAAGACTCCGACCAGATCTTCCGCCAGCGCGGCCGCGAGATCAGGCTTGAGCGCCTCTACGGCTGCGAGCCGCCTGACCAAAACAACGTCAGACCCAGCAACACCGCTCAACCACTGCCCGAAGACGACGACGACGAACCGCTTGACGAGGATGGCGACGAGGCGTGATCACGCGGCCTTTCGTTGCGGTGCGAATTCCAGCGGCACGATCCGTTTGTTGTCGGCGGGACGCCGGCCGCATTGCTCGCAGCCGTAGTAGCGAATCCGTGACTCGCCGGCGACCTTTGAATTCACGACCTGGACGGCCGGCTTCAGACAGTGAGGGCAACGCCGCGGTGGTGGCTTCATGTCGTCGGCCTCCGCACCCGGAAGCCGCCGCTGCGAAAGCTCTGACCGGCAGCCGGCCGATCGGACTGCTCGGCCGGCTTGTCGATCGCTCGTGATTTCTTCGGAGCCGGCTCGCGATCTTCCATCAAAGAAGGTGGCTTGTCCCAAGTCGCCTTGCGCGACGCGAGGAATTGCTCAGCGAGAACTCGATTGCCGCGCAGCACGTCGCGCCGTTCGTTGTCGCCGATCCGTTGCCATGTATCCCCGTCGGGAAATTCGTTGAGCAATTCCTCGAATACGCTGACGTGTTCGGGAGCGTCCGGCACACACATCTCGTGAGGAAACGTCAGCCCGCTCGCGTGGCTCGCTTTGACGACTCCAGTGATGCGATCCTGAACCCACTTCTGTGAGAGGTCGGAATTCAGATAGAGCAGATCGCCCTTGCCGTGCTTCTTTCGTCGCGCGATTTCCTTTTGTGAGCGTCCGGCTTTGCGGACTCCGTAGCCGAACCAATCGACCATGTTGAGCGACGAGCCTTTCGTCGCGACCACGCCCGGCAAGCCGTCAACGATCCGATAGACCTCGACCGTGGAACTCGCGCCGGACTCGTTGCGATTGCCTCCGGAGTCGATCCCACCGACAACCGGTCGCAACCGGAACTCCGCACGCTGACCAAGCACCGGGTACACCATGCGGGCCAGGTGCTCACCGAGTTCCTGCTCACCGTAGGCCACGTCGTAATCGATCCAATGCGCACGCGCGTGTTGGCCCCAGCACATCGCCCCCCAGAAGAAAATCAGCGTGTCTCCGACGCGGCCGACGTCAGCCCACCACGTCACAAACCGCGTCCACTCCGGACACACTCGCAGCGGTGTCTCGGATTTCAGCAGCTCGGCGAGCTGATGCGGTTCCATTTGCTTCGGTTGCGGGTCATACACCAGGCCGAGCGAGGAATTGATGAAGCTGCGGACGCGCTCGGAGTTACCCTGCGCTTCGAGCCATTCCTTCGCGAGCTGGCCCCAACCGGAGATCAACAAAGAATACAACGTCGAGAAGCCGGCTCTGTCCGTTGCACCAAACGCGACCGTTGACGATTCGACCTTCGGCTGGCCGGTGATGAATCCGGCTTCGTCGATCGCTTGGCCTTCAGCAACCCACACGCCGGCGCGCATCATCGCCGGCCGGTGCGCGTTGGTGATCTTCTTGTCGCACAACGCGCACTCGTAGTACGCGGTACGCTCGGCGAGTAGCGGATCGCTCTTCCCGTCCGGTCCCTTCTCCCACTTGATCCCCCCTTTCGCGTAGACGCCGAAGTCCGGAGACCACTGCAACCGCTGGTGCTCGCGGCAGTGCGGGCACGGCACCAGGTAGTGCCTGATCTGAGTCGTCGGCGCGTGGATCATCGACGTGATCACGCAGTCGCCGAGTCGCGACGGCGTGCCCTCGATTAAGGCTTTCGAGTCATAAGCGAACAGCTTCGCGCGTTCGAGGCCGAGGTAAACCCAGTGGGCCTCCGACTGGGCCGACGAGTTGCCGCGCGTGTTCGATCGCAAGGGAATCTTGCTGGCCTCGTTGAAGTGCAACAACGCCGCCGGGAAACCGGCCATTGTGCTGGGACTGCCCGCGTAGCCCCTGCGGATGCGCAACTCACCGAGTTCGATGCCGCGCTTTTTGTTGCGCTCGTGCTTGGGCTTCAGCTTCGCGGCAGTCTCTGCGCACGATTCGAGAATCGGCTCGTACTTCGTGTCGAGCAGGTCATCGACCGTGTATTCATTCGGCCCAAGCGTCAGCGCCGGCAAGCTGAAATGCTGCACTCCGTGGATTTGGCAAGCCGTCGAAACCATTGTCTTCGCAGAACGTGCAGCCCATGCCGCGAGATTGATTCGCACCGCCGGATCGTCATACGCGCGAATGAATCCTCTCGTGTGAGGCACCTTGTCGAAGTCCCACGGTCCCGACGTTTCGAGACCGGGCGGCATCTGCACATTCTCCGGAATCCACCGCTCGGCCGGCACGAACCGAGGCACACGCCACGCCGCCGCGATCTCGTTGAGAAGTTCGCGGCGCAGAGATTCCTCGTCGTCAATGACGGGCTTGCTCATTCTTCCTCCGCGGCCTTGATCGCTTGGGCAGGGACTTGTTCGAGCGACTTCGCGAGTGCCTCAAGAATCGAGGCAACCTTCTTCTTGCCCTCCGCCAGCAACGTGGCTTTCAGCTTCGGATCATCGGCGAGAGACGCGAGTTGTTTTGGCAGACCAACACACTGTGTCCGCGCGACAGCGACGACTGTGATGATCATGTCCATCGCGATTGAACGCGGCAGAATGTCGCCGCGCGCTCGCAGATCAGCGCGCAGCATGTCGGCCGTCTTCAGCCGCTCTTGCTCGTTTTTGTCTCGCTCACGATCGAGCTTCAGCTTGCGAAATTCCTTCCGCGAATCATCGACGTTGTCGAGCACTTTATCGGAATTGGCGATCGCCCAAGCGTCGATCGCATCAACGTCATACAGCCCGTCGTCGTTCGCGCCGGGACAATCTTTGTTCGCGATCCATTCGCGAATTGTTCTGGTGGCCGTGATCGCGAAGCCGCGCTCTTGAAGCGCCTTCACGACATTCGCTTGAGTGTCGACCAGCAGCGGCCCTTTAGTCTTCCGCTTTCGCGCGGCGGGCCGCTCCGCCGTCTCATTGACGACCGTTTTCGCACCACTTCGTTTCGGGGACTTCGATCGACTCACTCGACTCCCCTTGTGCCGTCGCGCCGAAAACGAAAGATGCCCCGTGCGATTTCATTCGCAAGTCGATCATCCTTGATCGTCGGAGCGAGCGGACATGTCGTGCATTGCAGCGTTTTGAGTCAAGGAGGGTTCCATGCGATCCGAAAATGTCGTGTTCCGAATGTCCGTCCCGGACAAACGCCGGCTAGAGCGACACGCCCGAATTACGCAGAAATCAACGACGGCTTTGATCCTGCGAGCGTTAGGACGGCTACTAGCGCGTCTCAAAGAGGAGGAGGAGGAGGCCGTGAAATCTTCGCCGCCCGCAAAATCGACGCGATGCAAGCACCCCGCGCCCCCCCCTCCACCGGAAAGTACCTAACCCCAGGGGGGGTATATACATCTTTGCGCTAATATATCAGCAGCGGCCTGCTGACAGGCTCGACTGCCTCGGATCGCACTTACTGAGCGCCGGATTGTGGATCCGGAGGTCGGCGGTTCAAGTCCGCTTGGCCACCCTTGGAAAAACTCCGCGAAATCGCTGATTTCTGCGGAGTTTTTCGCTTTTCTGGCAAGCCGCTCAGTTCGGATGAAAACGCCGACAAGGTGACAGGCGTTGACTGAAAATCCCTCGAAAAGTCAGCCGCAGGTGTCACCGTTGGTGTCACGGAACGTGTCACCGTCTGCGGAGTCAGATTCTCCGCTCCTGCCGCCATGCGTTGCCGATTCTCGTTCGGGTCCGAATTGGTCGCGGAAATGGACGGCAGCGATTCCACCGCACCTTGCACGTCCAGCAATCGCGGGTCCGTGTAAGCGTTCATCGTCAAGTCGATGCTCGAATGCCTCATTGCCGCTTGAGCAACGCGGGGCGCAACTCCGGCAACGCTCAACATCGTGCCGAACGTGTGCCGCAAAGCGTGAACGTCGATCGTGCGGCCTCGGTCGTCGCGCTTGGGGATGCCGGCCGCTTTCAAGTCGCGGTCGAGAATGCGACAGAACGCCTTCGGGATCGTGAGCAACCGTGTTGAGCCGGGAAGTTCCGCCAGGACAGCACCCCGACGAAAGGCGAGCACGTTCGCCGAGCCGGCCGCAGGGTCGCGCAGACTCGCCACCCATTCCCGCAGTTCGTCGGCCATGTCGCGGCGAAGCGGGATCGAATTCCCTTGGCGGTTCTTTTCGTCCGCCGCCTTCAACCGGAAGTGCGGAAAGTTGCTGTCGAGGTCGAGTTGTCCGATCGTCAACGATGCGAGTTCACCGCGTCGCAGTCCGGTCGTCACCGCCAGCTTGTAGGCCAACGCTCGTTCGATGCCGAGCCGCTCTTGCCGAGCCAGAAACGTCGGATTGTCTTGCAACCGTTCCCGTGCGAGTTCAACCGCATCGGGAAGTTCATCGAACTTCAACGGCTTGAGCGTCCAGGTCGCACGGCTGCACTTTTGCCGCGTCGAGGTGGCTTGGCCCGCTGTCTTGATCGTTTCGCGTCCAAACTCCGCCAGCGGTCGCAGGCGAGCCACCATCAGCAACCGGGACAACTCCGCCTCGGTCAGTGCCCGGCGTTGCCGACGTTGATCGACTTTCTCATCGGCATGGCTGATTTTTGCGAGCGGATTGAATGGCAGCCGATCCCGCTCAACGCACCAGTTGCAGAAACTTCGCAGCGCAATCAAGTAGGAGTTGCGAGTCCGTGCCCCCATCGCAGGCTTGTCCGGTTGTGTCATCGTTTGTTGACCGAGCCAGCGTTCGACCGCTTCGGCTCGAATGTCCGCCAGCCGTCGCAGGCTCAATTCGTCGATCACTCGTTGAATCAGCCGCTCGGTTCCGGTGACGTGAGACTCCGACCGCCCGGCCGCTTGCATCGTGGCGATGAATTCGGCGAGATGATCGGCCAACGCCGTGTGCTGATGATCGACCATCGCATTCTCGGCGGTCGTGATGATCCCGCTCCGCACCTTTTCGGCCCGCTTCTCCAATTCGGCGAGCACGGCCCGCGCCGCGGTTTCATCCCGGCAGCCCGTGGCGAGTTGCCGGACGATGCCTTGCCCGTCTCGAAACTCTGCGAAGTAGGTCGGGGTCTCGACCGCGATCCGTTCTTGCCCGACGAACTTCCCTTCGGCGGGAACAACCACGGGAGCCGTTCGCGTCCGCCCTTTGGAGTCTTGCCACTTGGCGAGTCGTTGCCCTTTGCGAGCGAACAACTCGGCCCCGACCGGCAGCGGTTTCGTCGCAGTCCGTTTGAAGACCGTTCCCATCACTCGCCCCCTTCTTTCACGAGCACCAATCCGAAATGACGCGCCAGCTTGTCCGCGCAGTCGAGCCGCAGGCTTTGCGACTCGTTCACGAATCGGATAATCGAGGCACGTTGCACCCCGGCCGCTTCGGATAGGGTGAGCAACGGGATTCCTGATTCGCGAATCGCTTGGCGGAGAACGTCGGACATTGTTGGCGGTTGTTTTTGTTTCGGCTTTGGCATGGTGTGTTACTTATCACAAATTCGGCGTTTGATTGGAAGTCATCCTGTTTGACGTTCTGTCCGAACGATGTCCCGCAGCCGTCGCAGGTCCGCTTGCAGTGTGCCGAGTCTCGCCCGCATCCCGGTTGGCCCGCGGTCAATCTCCCGGCCGAGCGAAGCGTAAAACCGACTCAGCTCGACCACCCGACAGCCAGAACACAAGTCGAACGGCTCGACCGGCAGACTCCCCCCGGCGTTTTGAAACCACGCCAGCAACTCCGCCGTTTCGGCGTTCCAGGTTGCAGGATCGTCAGCCGGCCGAGCCGAAGTGATCGGCGACGGTTGCCATTCAAACGGCACGAACGCCGCTTGCGAGTCCGCTTCGGTGGTCGCTTGGGTGACGGGTTCGCCCCACAGCGTTTGGAGTTGCGCAAGAATCGCGGGGTCGGTCGGCATGACGGCGTTCTCTTTCTGTCTTTGCGTCACCCCTCAAACGGTGACGCCTTATGGTCCCTTCTGGGATAGGTGAAGCCCACTTCACCAGCGGATGCCGGGAAACTTCACCCGTTAAGGTGAAGCCAGCTTCACCCGTTGAGTCACATTTCGGTGCGCGGATGAACGCGGTAGATACTCACACCGCGATTGATTCCGCCTCGAAAAACCAGCGTCAGCAGTTTTCGTTGTCGCAGCTTGGCGACGGCGTCGATGACTGCCCGGCGGCTCGCTCCGATCCGTCGAGCAACATCCGCAATCGAGGTTCTCACCGTTCCGTCTTTCGTGTCGCGCCATAGCACGAACCACGTCAACGCCTCGCTCCGACTGAGTTCCGCCATCGAACAATCGACGAACGAATTCAATTCTCGAAAACGATTCGACGTTGTTCCCGTTCGCTTCGGCTTCTCTGCTTTGCTGTTGTTCCCGGTTGCCGGTCGAGGGTTCATCGGCGGCAGGACGGAACAGCCCGGCAATCGTGGCGGATGTCCGTGGTTCATCAGTTGGCCCCCCAATCGTCAACGTCTTCGCGGCCCATCGGAGTCTTGGCCCATAGTTCGGCAATCGCGGATCGGAGCTTGCCCGGTCGCTCGCCCTTCGATGCCGCGTTGATTCCGTCGAGCGGTGTGAATCGTTGCAGCGGCTTATCGAACGTCAGCCGCAGGTCGAGGCATTCGCCGTTGCGGCTTTTGAGATGTCGCAAGATCACTTCCGAGTTCGCGTCCGGCGTCAGGATGAAGGCATCGTCGGCCCCGAACTCCAACTCGCTCGATTCGCGGAACGATGCCAGCGACAGCCCTTCGCCGGAGTAGCTCGACCGGCCTTGCTTGTCCTTCGTGCGTCCGACTGCCGACAGCACGACGACCGCCACGCCCGCATCGGCGAACGCCCGAAGATGATTCATCGTGGCATCGACCGAGCCGCGCTTGTCGCCATGTTCGCCGGGAGGTTGAATCCGTTGGATGTAGTCCAGCACGATCAGCCCCGCGTCGAACTCATCGGCCACGGCCGCGATGTTGGCCAGGTCAAACGGCGGTCGCACGAACGCCAGCCGGTCGCACACTTCGGCCAGTGTCGTCAGCCCCGTTCCGATGCGCTCCGAATGTTCTTCCGTCAGCCGGCGATAACGGATCGTCGTGAGGTCCACGCCCGACAGCCGAGCCAATTGCCGATCAAGCAACACGCCCGGCGGCATCTCGATATTGCAGACGACCGCCCGCAGTGTCGGCGTCAATCGCAACGCATCGACCACGGCTTGCATCGTGAACGCGGTTTTGCCAGATCCCGGCGCGCCGCCGAGCAACGTCACCAGTCCCGGCCCGATTTCGAGGCGACCGAGTTCCCCTTCGCCGATCGGATAGAACGTCGGCGGCTTGCCGCTCAGCACGTCATCGCGCCAGCCGTCGAGCACGTCGGCCCCGCTTCGGTATTTGGCATTCGTCGTCATGCTGTCGCCTCCAAAGTAGCAGGCTCACTCCGTGAGCCGCCCGCCGTGTGCTGATGATGTTTCAATCCGCAGTCGATTTGCCGTTGAGCTTCTTTCGGAGCGAGTCCCGAATCGAGCGCAGCTTCGGTCAACAGTTCGCGAACCAATTCAGACGGACACCCGAACTCGGCGAGGTTGGCAGCCGCCGAGAACAACAGCCGATGCCTGTCGCCGCTCCCGGCCCCGTGGCGAATGAAGTCGAGCGTTGAGCGATTCAATCGCGTTGATCCGTTGCCCGATGTTCGACGTTGCTGATTCGCTTCGGCTTCACGTTCCATCGCTTGCCCCGCGTCGAGCCAATCGGCGGCAGCTTGTTCGCTGCGCGTCGTGATCGTCGGCACGTCGAAAGGCAGCGGCTCCCGTGCGAGGTCTTGAATCCGCTCGACCGACAGTCCCATCAGTTCGTCGAGCGTCAACGCCCGCTTGTGAAGTCCCGTCTTCGGATGCCGAGAGTTCGGAGCACGGAACGCCCGCACCTTGTCATAGACTCCGCCGTCGATCGTCACTTGCACCGCAGCCGCC
>JBJXEX010000376.1:0-30203 GCA_046156195.1 Planctomycetaceae bacterium
GTCGCACGCGAGCCGCGTGCGCCACAAACTTACGACAAGCCAGTAATCGGCGTGTAGTCCGCGAAGACGCGCGCCAGATCGAACGGCAGATTGCGTTGCAGTCGCACCTCGCCGACATCCAGCAGCGTGTGCATGATCGTGCCGATCAGATTGCGGATCGTGACTTTATCCGAGTTCGGCTCGCCCGCGTCCTTCGTCGATTGCCCGATGACTCGGCCCATCGGCAGCCCACCGCCAGAGAGCAATAGCGGCGCAAGATTGCCCCAGTGATCTCGCCCGCCGCGAGCGTTGATGCGCGGGGTGCGGCCCATCTCGCCGCAGCAGACCAACAAGATCTTGTCGGAGAGGCCGCGAGCTTCGACGTCCTCAATGAACGCCGACACGGCATGATCGAACGGCACGCCGCAGTATCTCATGCCGGTTTCGACGCCAGCGTTGTTCACGTCGGCGTGATTGTCCCAAACGAAATTCGTCGTCACGGTGACGAACCGGCAACCCGCCTCGCACAACCGCCGCGACAGCAGCAGCAACTTGCCGAGCGTCTGTGTGTGATCGGTGTAGAACTTGTAGTTGTTCAACTTCTTGTCGATGTCCTCCGGCCGGATCAGCGGAGCGGTGTCGTAACGAGCCACCGTCTTCGGGTCTTCCTTGCTGAGATCGAACGCATCGGCAACACCGCGCAGGATCGTGTCGAGCGCCTGCTCTTGAAACTTATCAAGCCCTTCCGCCTCGCCGCGTGTATCGACAGTGCGGCGAATGCGATCAAACTCCTGACGCAGCTTGCGACGGTCATCAAGCCGCTCGCGCGGCAGCGTCATCTTCAAACTTTGTTGGAACGGCCCATCGCTGCCGGGCATGAACGGCGCGTATGCGGCACCGAGCGATCCCGCATCAGTGAACCGCCCGAAGCCGGTCTGCATCGCTTGAGCTTGCGGGTTGATCGCTTGCGGGAAGAGCGCCGCGTTGACCGGCATCCCCGTCACCGGATGCACCGTCCCCGCTACGCGAGCGTACAACGAGCCGAGATTCGCCTTGAATGAGTCGGCCGAAACGATCGGCTTGATGTCGTGGTTGCCGTCGCCAGTGACGAACGATCGCACGACCGACAACTTCTCCGCCAGTTGAGCCAGCTTCGGATACGTCGCCCCAAACGTGACTCCGGGCAGAGCGGTTTGCACTTCGCCGTTAATGCTGCGAATGCCGGTCGGAGCCGTCATTTTTGGATCGAATGTCTCGATTTGCGAAGGGCCTCCGTGCATAAAAAGGAAGACCACGGACTTGTCCGTCGTGACCGACTTCCCCGCCGCCGAAGCCGTGGTCCGCAACCAATCGGCCAGCGTCAGCCCGCCCAGCGTCAGCCCGCCGATGCGCAAGAAATCTCGGCGAGAACCACGAGCCAACGGATCGAGAATGCTCAACATGAATCAACCTCCCGGGAAGCTTCCAATCGGAATGACCTTATCCGTATCGACCGCTGTGTCCAAGCGAAGCTCGGTTTTTTCACGACGTTGTCAGGCAGAACAATGGAGACCCGCGCCGAGCGTGCGGATGCAGGAGCCACGTCTTACCCATTTGCTTACCCAATCAAATGGGAACTCCTATTTGAACCGCTTGGTCTTCCGCCAGAGGGCCTTTGGGCCGCGGCCAAGGCATTCCACCGAGTCATTCTTGCGCAGTGATTTCAGCACATGACGGATCAAATCCAGGCTGATACCAGGGCAGTTTCTTTGCAAATCGGCGACGGAAAACGTCTCCGCTGATCGGCGGATGGCATTCTGAACGATCGCGGTCTTCTCGCCTTTGGGTGAGTCGGTACGGCCCACACGTTCCTCGAATTCACGATAGGCCAAGAGCAGCGTGTAGAGCACGAAATTGATGTACGGCCACGGATCATGCCGGCCCTCGTGCCAGCCGCGCGAGCTGTGCTCCAGCGTTTCGTAGTAGCGGTCTTTGTTCTGCTCGATCAGCCGCTCCAAGCTGATGTAGCGCCCCACTTCCAGGCCGATGTGGTAACTCAAGAGCAGCCATAACAACCGCGACACGCGGCCGTTGCCGTCGCGAAAGGGGTGGATGCACAAGAAGTCAAGATTGGCCGCCGCCAACGAGATGGGCAGCGGCACCCAACGCTCGCGCTGTGCTCGTTGCCAGAGTTCGACAAGTTCGGCCATCGCAGCGGGAGTCTGCTTCGGCGTCACGGTCGCGAACCGGACTCGCTGCCGGCCGCCGGGCAACGTCTCGATGATGTCGACCGGCAGTTCCTTGTACTTCCCGGCGTCCCAGATCTCGCCTCGCGTTTGACGATGCAGCCGCTTGATCGTCTGCTCCGAGAACGCGAGTTTCGCCGACCGCTCGTGGACCGCTTGCAGCGCATCGCGGTAGCCACGCAGTTCCTCCTCGTTGCGGTCGCGGAGCGCTGGCTGTTTGAGCAACACCAATTCGACGCGTGCGGGATCGATCTCTACGCCTTCAATCCGGTTCGACGAGACCGTGCTTTCGATCAATGCCTGCTGCTTCAACGCCTTCAGTCGTTGAGGCACTTGTCGCGTGAACAACTCTTGCTTGCCGTGTGCTTCGCCCAAATCCGATAAGTACCAAGTGGTCGAGAGCGGAATCGTCTCTGGTTTCGCGGCGAGTTGTCGCAGTGTCATCATCTGGCGACTCGAATTTCCGTGGCAAGTGGCATGGCTCTGGTGTTGTTCGTTACGCGGAAAACCTTACTTCCTTGGCGATACGGCAACAATCGCACTCCGGCAACAGCGGCACGCCGTGCTTCAGGGTGTGTCACCCAACGTGAAAACTCCGGGCTTCCGAGAAACGTCTGAGCAAAATACAACCCCGGCCCAACGCAAGACACGGAGGTTCTCATGCGAACGTGGTGGCAATTGCTGCGGCAGCGCGGTCGGCTTGGTTCGGACCCTGCCCGCGCACGGCGCAGCGCGGGGATTTACATTTCCGACCGAGCGTTGCGGCTCGCGGCCGAGGTGCTGGAGCCTCGCTGTCTGCTGACCGACGCGACGGGCCTGGCAGCCGACGATGGCGGTGGCGACATCCTCGTCGATGCGTCGCAGTGGGATGACGCCGGCCTGACGCTGCTGCGAGACGGCGACCTCGTGCATCTCGTCCGCACGGGCACGACGCAGGACGTCATCGCTCCGTTCGCCGCCGACGCTCCGGGTCGCCTCATCATCCAAGGCCGAGACGATGCCAGCGATGTGCTCACCATCGACCTGTCGGGGATGACACGTCCGGCGGATGATCGGTATTCGGAGGCTGGGCTTACGGCCAAATATTTGCAATTCGATGGTGGCGACGGTGCCGACATCGACCAACTGCGAATCATCAGCAACTCGGACCTTCGGTTTTCGTGGAACCGTTTCTCGATGGCTCCGTTGGATGACGAGAGCCATGCGTCGCTGCGTTGCGCCGTGGGGCCAGAATACTTGAACTCAGTCTTCGACATTCAGTTCCGTCACGTCGAGTTGGCGACGATAGATCTGGGAGACGACAGCGGTAATTCGACCACGCATGTCGGCTTTGGGAGCTGGGACCAGCCGGACGACAATCTCGTCACCGTGGATTACGACACATCAACGGGCTTCACCACGATCGCGGAATCTTGTTATGGCACGTCGATTGAAATGCGATCAATCTTCGTCCAAGTCTGGGGCGGTCTGGGAGACGACCAAATCACAGTCTTTTCTTCTTACAACATTCACTCGGGTTTCGATCGCGCATTCCAAGTTTTTGGTGATGACGGCAACGACACTCTGATCGGCAGCGATGGCGATGATGACCTGGACGGTGGATACGGCGACGATGTCATTGATGGCCGAGGAGGCGACGATTTTCTCCGCGGCAGATATGGCGAGAATGTGATCAACGGTGGAGATGGGTTCGATCGTCTCTTCGAGTTCGGCTCTTGCCGTGAGCCAGTGGCGCGCACGTCGATTCGGCTTTCGGGCAGCAGGCTCGAAGGTTTCGGAACCGACGAGATCGAAAGCATTGAGGCAGTGACCATCGGCACCCCTCATTGTGATGAAGGAATTCGGATCGACGCGAGCGCATTCCCCGGCCCTGTCACGTTGGTGGGTGGTTGGGGCGATGACACGCTCATCGGAGGAGCCTTCGATGATGTTCTGGACGGCGGTGTTGGTCGCGACCTGCTGATCGGCGGCGAAGGCCACGCCCTTTTGGTCGGATCGTGGGAAGATCTCGCGGAAGACTATTGGGTTGGTGGCGGACAGGCGTTCGACACCCTTGACGGCGATTTGCCCGACTACTTTTATTTCACAATCTGGACTGCTGACAACGGCAGCCCCATCCCCAACGCCCCGGAGACACTCATCGACCCGCCGTCGGACGACATGCTGCTGGGCCAAGGTCTCGACGAATCGCGAGACGAGGACGCGATTCTGCCGGAGGCGCTCGTGACCGCCGCGGAGTCCGACGGCGAGGACAGCGACCTGAATGAACTGGATGGGCAGGAGTCGAATCAGGCTGACGAAGACGACTCGACCGAGACGGCTTCCACCACCATTGACGGCATCACCACGGACCTGCTGCTCACGGACGAACTGAAAGGCGAATCGTGACAACCATCAGCGTGCGACTGCCCAATTCTCTGCGCGATCAGCTTCGCGCCTGCGCGAAACGCGACGGCACCACGGTCAATCAACTGGTCAGCAGCGCCGTCGCCGAGAAACTGTCCGCTCTGCTGACCGAGGAATACCTCGAAGCGCGCGCCAAACGCGGGAGCCGCAAGAAATTTGAGGCCGCTCTGAGGACGGTGCCCGATGTCGAACCGGCGGCGAACGATCGCCTGCCGAAAAAAGCCGCTTCGCGTGGATCGCGGCCGCGCTCGTAACAGCCTGTTGAAAAATGTAACCCGAAGCGTCAGCGAGGGAGTTCGATTTGAGATTTCTCGATGTTTCCGACCCTCGCTCACGCTTCGGGTTACATAATTCTCCATTCCGCTGCTGGTCAACGAACTCCATGCAGGAGACGCGGAATCCAGCGCCTAACTGCTCAACGTGGTGGCCATGCCTCGCAGACGTTCGGTCCAATAGGTGGGGTTGGCTCGAATCTCGTCCAGGAAACGCCGAGCCATTTCGCTGGGGACGCTTTGCTCCTGCTCCCAGGACTGGACGGTCTTCACCGACACACCCAGAAAGCGCGCGAAGACCGACTGGCTGGCTCCCAACAGACCGCGGGTCTGCTTGACCAATCGTCCGTCATACTGGCTGGGCCGCGTATCCAACACGATCCGCCGCCAGGTGAGTTTCTGAGTCAAGTCTTCGCCACGTTTCAGCGAATTGTTAAATTCGCGCAGCCCGCGAATGATCTTCTTGCCAATGCGGCTCATTGTTCGATCCTCCCACAAGTCAGGTGCCATGACGCGAATGAAGTTGCTCGTGCATTTCAGCCAGCAATTGTTTGAACTCCATCCGCTCGGAGTCGTCCAAATACTCTTTCTCATTCTTCGGATACACGACGATCAGCGCGGCGATCTTCAAATCGTCAAAGTAAGAGCACCTCGCTCAGGCAGATTTCTCGATGACCGATCGCCAGCGTTGCGGGACTCCGGCATAGGCTTGTTCGTAGGTCGCGACGAGCGGCACCGAGACATAATAAGTTGGCGTCATGAACAGCGGCATGTCGATCAGGTCGCGGCCGATCGCCGTCGGTTCGACAAAGGCTTTGACCGGCCGCTTCGCGCAGTACGAGGCCAACGTCAGCGGCGAATCGGTGGCTGCTGAATAATTGCCGGCCAGCAATTCCTCCCAAATCGCGGCGTGCATTCCATCGGCCGCCGCCTTGGTGTTCAACAACAGGTCGATTACCAGCAAATGCACGCCTTGTTTCAAGGCCGTGACAGCTTTCTCGCAAAACTCATGAACTCGTTCGGGCGAGTGCTTGTTGGCGGGCGAAACGATTTCAATGATCGCCACCACGCGGTCGTCGCTGCTGTGCCGAATGACGACCCACCGGCGTTTTGCGAAGTAGTACTCGGTCTCCTCACCCGATTCGACCGACAGTTGCACTTGGGGAGGAGCTTCAGCCAACGCCACCAGGCCGCCATCGAAGTCAGCTCCGGGCGGAGGCTCGTAAGGGGGCGAGCCGCTCAAGTCTTGAAAGCCCCAGCGCTGCGCAACCACGTCGGGACCAAAATCTCCGGTTTGCTGCTCGGCGAGCGCGTAAAACCCTTCTGGCAAGATGCCGGCATTGAGAGATCCTTTGATGTGCGACAGCCAAGTCGTATGGAAGTCGTGAAAGACACCGGCACTCACTCGTCGCCAATCATGAATCCGCATCAGACTTCTCCTTTGACGAGATGGTAAAAATGCCGCACATCAGTTTCGTCGAAGCATGATCTGTCTGACTCTGTGAGCCGATGGCGCTAGCCACGGGCCTCCGCAGGTGACTTTCCGCCGTGAATCGCCCGACGCTAGCGCGTTCGGCTCACTCCGGCAGCAGCGGCACGCAGACCAATTCGCTATCGCTGCGAGCGTACACGCGCGAGCCGGCGAACGCGGGATGTGCCCAAGTGAAGCCGATAATGTTGCTGCGCGATTGCTCGTGATAGCCGGTCGCGTTCAGCCGCGCGAGGATCAGGTCACCTTCACTGTTGAGGATGATCGCGCGGTCGGCGTCGCCCAACCACACGAGACTCGCGTGCGGGTTGCGGCCGCGCGGGGTCATTTGGTTGCCGTCGTCCCAGAGCTTCGTGGAGGTCTTCAGCTCGAAGCAGGTCAGGCCGTATTGTTTGTCGAGCAGATAGACATGGCCGTCGCGGTACAGCGGCTGTGACATCAGGCCGCGCAGGAATTTGTTTTCTTCCCAAGCCAGCTCGGCTTGTTCCGGCTGTGCTCCGAGGCGAATGGCTTTCGAGCCGTTCCAGTAGCCGCAGACCAGAACCTGTCCCTCGTGAAAGATCGGCTGGGCAATCGCGACGCCATAGGTGATCTCATAAGGAACTTGCCAGAACGGTTTGCCGGTCTCGGGGTCGAGGCCGCGAATGTGCGACGGGGTCCAGCAGATCAACTGTCGGCGTTCGTTGTGAGTGATCATCATCGGCGTCGCGTAGCCCGCTTGATCCGAGTGCGATTGCCAAACGATCTTGCCCGTGTGTCGATTCAAAGCGGCGATGCTGTGCTCGTCCTTGCCGCCCGGTTGCACGATGACGTTGTCGCCGTCGATGAGTGCTGAGCCAGCGAAGCCCCACTCCTGCAATTTGCCGTTGAGATCGCTGAGGTAGTTCACCGACCAGACTTTCTTCCCGGTCTTGGCATCGAGATAACGACACTCGCCGAGTGCTCCGACCGTAACGAGCTTTCCGTCGTGCCATGTTGGAGCGGCTCGCGGTCCACTGCCGTAGTCGAGCTTGCCGTACGCGACCGGATATTCGTGCTTCCAAATCTGCTGGCCGGAATCGGCATCGAAGCAGAGGACACGTTCGGTTTCCGGTTCCTTCTGGCGATCCATCACGAAGACCTGTTGCCCGACCACCGTCACGCCGGAGTAGCCGCCGCCGATCGGCACTTTCCACTTCGGCTTCAGGCCTCCGTCCGGCCATTTCTCCGGGAGCTTGGGGCCGTGCCAGGTGCCGTCTCCACGCGGGCCTCGCCAGCGTGGCCAGTCTTCGGCGGTCGTTTGACTGGCAAGAGCAATGACGATGATGGCGGCGATCCAGCGGGGCATGGGAGCATTCCTCAAACTAACCCGAAGCGTCAGCGAGGGCGAACGCTTCACAAGACTCTCGTCATCGTCACTCGGAGCACACTCCCTCGCTGACGCTTCGGGTTACATGGCAGTCTCTTGTTGAAACACCTCGGCGATGACTTCTTCTAATGGACGGTCTTGAACGCTGACGTCTTCGATCTCGTAGCGGCTGAGCAACGCGGTGAGCGTTTTCGCCACTTCGCTGCGGGGGATTCTCAACTTCAAGCGAGGCGACTTGATGTCGAAGACGGTGCCGAACCGTTCGAGTTCGGTGGATGGGGGCAGCTCGCTGGCGAATTGCAATTCGATGATCTTGGTTTGGCTGAAGCGGCCCACGATCGTGGCCAATGGGCCGTCGTGTTGGATCAAGCCTTGATTGATGATGACCGCTCGCTCGCAGAGTGCTTCGACGTCTTTCATGTAGTGACTGGTCAGCAGGACGGTGATCTGCTGCTCGCGCTGGTAGTGCTTGAGGAACTCTTGAACCTTGCGCTGCGAGACAACATCCAAGCCGATCGTCGGCTCGTCGAGCAGCAGCAGGTCCGGGCTGTGCAGCAATGCGGCGATCAGTTCCATGCGCATCCGCTCGCCGAGCGACAGTTCGCGCACCGGTTGATTGACGAGCTTGCGGACCTCCAGCAGGTCGGTCAGTTCGTCGAGCCGGCGCTGAAAAATGTCCGGTTCGATGTGATAGATCGCCTCGTGCAGCCGGAACGATTCTTGAGCGGGCAAGTCCCACCAGAGCTGATTCTTCTGCCCCATCACCAGCGAGAAGCGGCGGCGATAGGCGATCGCGCGTTGCCACGGCGTGAACCCCAGCGCCGTCGCCGTGCCGGAAGTTGGATAGATCAATCCGCTGAGCAGCTTGAGTGTCGTCGTCTTACCCGCTCCGTTGGGGCCAAGGAACGCGACCATCTCCCCTTGGCGGATTGAGAAACTGACCCCACCGACCGCAGTGACTGTTTTGTATTCGCGGCGGAACAAGCTCTTGAGCGACGCGGCCAAGCCCTCGCGTTTTTGGAACACGCGATAGACCTTGGTGAGGTCGCGAACTTCAATGGCATTGGGAGCATCGGAGGTGGGTGACATGGGCGTTATCGTAGAGGCCGATCAGCGTGGGCAGTAGCTTTGCCGCTTGGCAAATCGCCGATGGTTGGCAGCCGTTCCACAAAATTCAAAAACGGTATAGCGGCTTCCGGCCATCGGCTCGCGGCTTTCGGCCGGATATCCAATTGAGTCAACGGCAAGACGGAACGAGGTCACGAATGCGGGCGATGCTCCGATGTGGCTATTCCGCGACATGTTGCCGGACGACATCGCTCGTGTGGTGGCTCGGCAACGTCGAGGCTTTGAACGAATTGGCGAGCGAGGCGGCATCAGCCCCGGTGGTCACGCTGTCTGCTGAATACCGAGGGGCTGACGCCGTCCCGCTCGCCAGCTCTTCAGCCACAGCGGCACGCGGCTTGCCTTCGCTGACCGACATGCCGAGTGATTCAAAATCAATCCCGAACGAACCGACAACGTCGAGCCACATGCTGTCGGTTCAGGAACCTGCTGATGTGACTCGTCCCAGCCAACTGCGGCATGTGTGGCATTCACTGTGGTCGCGCACGCCGCGAGCTTCCTTTCGGCAGATGCCAGAGTTTCTGGAAGCAACGTCTACGGATCGGTGGCGGTTTCTGATCGTGTCCGCTTGGCAGCGTCCGATCGGGATCATGCCGCTGCGCGAACGGCTGGTGCGACGAGCGATGGGCACCTTCCGAGTCCTCTCTGTGCCGGAGTCTCCGTGGGGCAGCTTGCCTGGTCCGGTGGGACCGCATCCCGCGACAACCTTGGCGGCAGTCGTGCGACACCTCATCGACAAGGACGATTCGTGGGACATCCTCGAACTGCCCGAAGTGGTGGCCGATGGAGTTGAGCCGAATCGTGTGCCGCGAGCCTTCGAGTCCTCGGGACGCGCCGTGTTTCAGCGGCCGTCCCGCGAGTTGTGTGGCTTGGAACTTCCCGCGACGTTTGGCCAGTTTTGGGCGAATCGTGATAGCTCGGCGAGACAGCGCTGGCGAGAACTCGACGCGCGGCATTCGTTGAGGTCCGTCGAGAAATTCGTCCGCTTCCGGCCAGAGGGAGCCGGTTCCGGCGACACGCTCCGCGATTGGAACTTCCTGAAGCAACTGGAACGCATCATCGGACTGCAGGCAGGCACACCTCACGGAGAATTGAGCCAGACGATGTTTGAATGCCTGCGTGAAACTCATCCGGGGGCCGTCGATGCGGGCGCGGCGGATGTGTGTGCGTTGTTCAACGGCTCGCGGTTGACGGCGTTCGCGTACAACTTTCAGAGTCGCTCACGCGTCGAGACGGCTTTGCTGCTGGCCGATCCGCAGGCGGCTGATGCTCGCGAGCGGCTGATTGGACTGATGCTCCGCGACGAGATTGCTCGCGGCGACACTTGGCATGTCTTCTTGCCAAATAGCGTTCCTGATAAAGCTCTGGACCGGCAACTATGGGGGCAGATCGAACTGCGCGAGGCCACCGTGGCTCACGATCGCAAAGACTCGATCCGTTCGCGGTTCGTGCGCTGGGTGGATGGTGACCGCCGAATTACTTCAGCGTCTTATTGCTGAAGTCGGCGATGGCGGCTCCGATGAACTTCAGAATGCCGTCATCGAAGCGAGTCGAGCCAGTGACGCGGCCGTTCTTGGCGTCCAGTTTGGTTTCAAACGTGCCTTTGCCCGCCTTGAACGAATCGACCGCGATCTTGCGGAGCGCCGCGCGATCCTTGCGGTCTTTCAGGTCGGCCTCGGTCAGTTTCGTTTCGGACGGCAACGCGTCCAACCTCGCCCGGCGGCCTTCGAGAAACTCGATCCACGGGCCGATGCGTGTGAAGAGCGTCAGGAAATTATTCGCCATCGCGGCGTTTCCCTGACCGGCGGCACCAATCGCCGCTTTCAGTTGAACCAGTGATTTTGTGCCGATCGCAACCCAACACGCCTTCGGGCCGGTAGCCACGAATACCGGAGCACCTTTGCCGAACAGCAACTCGAAGTCTTCCTCTTTCTCCGGCACCTGGATGGAGTGAATCGCGTAATCGCCCACCTTCTCAGTTTCGAGCGTCACTTTGAATTCGGGATTGATCTGAGGCAGCAGTTCCACGACTCCTTGGAACGCTTGGCCGTCCTTCGCCTGAATGGCAAAGAGGAGATTCGCCTTCTCTCCGTTGGCCTGCGAGACCTCGATCAAGCCGTCAATCACTCCGACTTTGACTTGATCCTCGATCAAGTCAAACAATCGCTTGGCGGCGAGCTTGAGCGGTGTTTTCTGCTCGGCCGTTTTGGAGGTGGAAGCGGCAATCCGCGCGTCGGCACTGGCGCGATACAACGGCATCGCGCTCAACAGGCCGGACTGGCGGAATTGATCCAGCGGGAAATTCAGCCGGCCACTGAGCATCGCATCGGCCGAACGTGGGACGCTGGAAAACATTCCCGGAGCCTGGCCGAGCAGCTTGGCACTCGTCTCCAGCGAACTGCCGGGGATCGTGATGAGTTCAAAATCGAGCCGCGCCTCGACCTTTGGCGCGTCGGTGATCCAACCCAACGTCAGCTCGTCGGATTCCGCGATGAACCGTTCCAATTCGCCGAGGTTGTGCTCCAGCAGCGCCTTTTGCACCGCGAAGCTTTCCGGCGTGTCTTCGGGTTTCTGTTTCAGACCCGCCAGAAGATTTTCTCTGGCCTTTTGAAAATCGGCGCGACGAGCCTTCTGATCGGCCTCCGCGTGATTGACGTTTTTCATCAGCAAGCCGACGTCGTACTTCTTGGCAAGCAGCGCTGCGACCACGTTTCCCTTGGTCGGATCAGGCAGATTGGCTGGCAGCAAGTTGCGATCGGAAGAGATGGAGGCGTAGTTGATCGGCGGGCCGAGAATCCGCAAGAAGCCGTTGTAAGCCTCGCCCTGCATGACGGCCGCGCCACCACCCAATTGGAAAAATCCCGCAGTCAATCGCCGGTTGTGAATTCCGACACCTGCCAAGTTTGCCAAGAACTTTTGGCCCAGCGGCTTGGGAGGCAGCGGCAGCAACGGAAAGTGAGCACGGACATCCGAACCGCTCGCGTTGAACAAGACATCGACCACCAAAGGCTTCTTCGGGTCCGTTCCCTCGAAGGTGGTGACCAGAAACGGCTCCAACGTCTTCCAACCCTTCGCACCCTGTGATCCGGCCAATTCGCACAGAAATTTGAGATCGGCCATGAGTTCGTCAGACGAATTCAGTGTCACATGAATTTGCGGTGCGTGAGCGGGCGGCGTTGGTTGAGCCAAGGCCGCTCCACCGAAAAGCCCCAACGCTCCACACAAGACCAGCGCGAATTGACGAATGATTCTCAAAGCAGACTCCTTAACGAACGGCGAACCTCGGCTGAATTGGCGGATCACGGTCACATCGTTCGCGCGAGCACGAGGCAGGCATTGTGACCGCCGAAGCCGAAGCTGTTTTTTAGAATTCGGCGAATCGGCATCGGGCGAGCTTCGTGAGGGACATAGTCCAGATCACATTCCTCGTCAGGATTATCGAGGTTGATCGTGGGGGGCGCGACTTGGCTCTGCAACGCCAGCACCGAGGCGATGACTTCCACTCCGCCCGACGCCCCCAGCAAGTGTCCCATCTGACTCTTGATGCTCGATACGGCGAGCTTTCGCACATGCTCGCCGAAGACCGTCTTGATCGCGAAGGTCTCGGCTTTGTCTCCCAGCGGGGTGCTGGTGCCGTGAGCGTTCACATAGTCGATATCGGTGGAATTGATCTTCGCGTCCTTGATCGCACATTGCATCGCGCGTGCGGCTCCGCGGCCTTCGGGATCGGGAGCGGTCATGTGACCGCCGTCGGCCGACATGCCATAGCCCAGCATCTCTGCCAGAATAATCGCTCCACGGGCTTTCGCATGTTCGTACTCTTCGAGAATGAGCACGCCCGCACCTTCCGCCATGACGAATCCGTCGCGGTCTCTGTCCCACGGCCGGCTGGCTCGTTCGGGATCCTCGTTGCGAGTGGACAAGGCGGACATGCGCGAGAATCCCGACAAGCCCATCGGCGTGATCGCGGCCTCGCTGCCGCCGGTGACCATCACGTCGGCATGATCGAGTTGAATCAGGCGGAACGCATCACCGATCGCGTTGGTCGCCGACGCACACGCGGTCGCGACCGCGCTGTTGGGGCCTTTGAGCGTCCAATGACAGGAGATGTTCCCGCTCGCGGCATTGACCATCAGCTTGGGGATCATGAACGGCGAAACGCGTGTCGGCCCGCGATCAAACAAGAGATTGTGTTGTTGCTCAATCTCTTGCAGCCCGCCGATGCCGCTGCCGATCAAGACTCCGTGACGGAACTGATCGCCCTGAGTGAAGTCGATGCCGGATTGCCGGATCGCTTTTCCAGCGGCACCCATTGCGAATTGCACGAAGCGATCCTGTCGCTTCACTTCCTTGGAATCGATCGCGATGTGCTCAGAAAGCTCGAACTCTTTGATCTCGCCGGCAAAGCGGACCTTGAAATCCGAGCAATCAAAGCGACCAATCGGACCCACGCCGCTCTTGCCCGCGCAGATGCGATCCCAGAAGTCGGGAACCTCAAATCCAAGCGACGTGACGACGCCCAGGCCGGTGACAACTACTCGACGACTCATCCTTGTGCTCTTCCCGTTGCCAGGACATCAGCAATGTTTGCTGGCTGAACCGCAACCTTCCGTGGTTGGGTTCTCGCATGACGCGACTCGCCTCGACAGGCTGACGTACCGGTGTTCGCTCAGATGGCCAGCCGAACGGCTGGCGTTTGCTTGCAACCGTCCGCCCAAAGGGCCGACGTTCCATGAGTCGCTCAAGCGGCGTTCTTCTTGTCCGTGATGTACTTCACCGCATCGCCCACAGTCTTGATCTTGTCGTAGTCATCATCGGGAATGGCGACCTCAAACTCGTCCTCGAACTCCATGACGAGTTCCACGACATCCAGCGAGTCCGCTTTGAGATCATCGACGAACTTGCTGTCGCTTTTGATCTCTTTGGCATCGACGCCCAATTGCTCGCTCACAATGGCAATGACTTTTTCTTCAACAGACACGGAATAGCCCTCCGAAGGCTGATCGCTGACTTGATCCACTCTGAATTCGCCCGCACGTCATCGCGGCCACTTGACCGAGAGGTGTGTTCACTGGTTTTGACAAGACGCCCAGAACGTCCCGCCAAAACGCGGGCACATATAACCGTTTCCCAAAAACGTGTAAACGGAGAAGCTGGCTATGAAATCGGCAGAACGTCGGAGAATTCCATTTGACACCGCGAATGGCACGACGCCGAGCCTCAACGGCAGCGTTCCCGCTCGCCAATTCTTTCACTGACGTAACGCATCGCACCAAAATCAACCGCTCGGTGGTTCGCTCACAATTTCACAAGACGCGGTTTATGCTGCCCGCCGCGTAGCAACCGGCACCAACTCTGAGCGACCCTTTGGAGTTCATTCATGCGTCTTACTCTTCGTCTCTCTCTGCGACTCACTTTGCTCGGATTGTGTTTCATCACGACCGCTCTTCAGGCGGGCGACTGGCCGCATTGGCGCGGACCGGATCGCGATGATGTCTCGAAGGAGACCGGACTTCTCAAGGACTGGCCGAAAGAAGGTCCGAAACAGGATTGGGTCAACAATGATGTGGGCTTGGGCTATTCCAGCTTCGCGATCGCCGGAGGCAAGCTGTTTACGATCGGGGCGCGCGAGGCGACTGAGTTCCTCATTTGTCTCGACGTGAATGACGGCAAGGAACTGTGGGCAGCACCGGTCGGAGTGCGGTTGGATGACGGTCGCGGTGACGGCCCACGCGGGACTCCGACGATTGCCGGCGACGCGGTCTACGCGATGGGCGGCCAAGGAACCGTCATCTGCGCGGCGATCGACGATGGAAAAATCCGCTGGCAGAAAACCATGTCATCGCTGGGTGGCCGCAAGCCGGGATGGGGCTTCTGCGAATCGGTTCTGGTCGATGACGATCGCGTGATTTGCACTCCCGGCGGCAAGGAGGGTGCCATCGTTTCGCTCAACAAAGCGGACGGAGAAATTGCTTGGCGAACGACGGACTTGACCGATTCCGCAGGCTACTCGTCCGTCGTGCCCGTCGAATTGAATGGCCAGCGGCAGTACCTCCAGTTGTTCATGAACAAGGTGGCTGGTGTTTCCGCCAGCGACGGCAAGCTGTTGTGGCAATCCGATTGGCCGGGCAAGACGGCGGTGATCCCGACACCGATCTATCACAACGGCCGCGTCTTCATCACGTCGGGCTACGGAGTCGGTTGCAAGCTGGTCAAGGTCGGTGCCGACTACCAAGTCGAAGACGTCTACTTCAACAAGAACATGAAGAACCATCACGGCGGAGTGCTGCGAGTTGGCGAGCATCTTTACGGCTACTCGGATCAAGTTGGCTGGACTTGTCTGGATTTCCAAACGGGCGACATCGTCTGGAGCGAAAAGAACGCGCTGGGCAAAGGCAGCGTCACCTGCGCCGACGGAATGCTGTATTGCGTCGATGAAAAAGATGGCACGGTCATCCTCGCCGAAGCCTCGCCCGCCGGATGGAAAGAGCACGGCAAGTTCAAGCTCGCGCAGAAGTCCTCACGCCGCAGTTCAAAGGGGATGGTTTGGACGCACCCGGTTGTCTGCAACGGCAAGCTCTTCCTGCGTGATCAAGAAATGCTGTCGTGCTACGACGTGACGGCGCGTTAGCTCGCCCCTGGAGTGCTAACGCTCGACGCAGCCCTCCATGTCATTTGGAATGACGACTTGGATTTTGGAGTTCGCGATGAACACCGCTCTGCAAATCTCGATTGCTGAATACGACCGGCTCGTCAAGAAGGGCTTCTTCGAGAAACTGCGTAACCGCCGCGTTGAACTCATTCGAGGAGAGATGCGTCAAATGAGCCCCCCTGGACCTCGTCACGAAGAAGCGGTTGACGCATTGGAAGAATGGAGCCACGAGCAAGTCGATCGGACCTCGGTTCGCGTTCGCGTGCAGAGTACGGTTGGGTTGCCAGAGATCGACAGTGTTCCGCTGCCGGATGTTGCCTGGGTCCGCCGTCGTTCCTACCTCAAGGCACGGCCTCAGGCGGCGGATCTCTTTCTGATCATCGAAGTCTCCGACAGTTCGCTGAACTACGATCGCGGCACGAAAGCCAAGCTCTATGCCGAGTCTGGCATCGCCGACTATTGGGGCGTCAACCTGCGAGACTCGTGCATCGAGATCTTCCGCGATCCGCAAGAGGGCGAATATCAGTCGCACGAAGTCTTCGACCGAGGCCACACCGTCCGTCCATTGAAATTCCCCAAGCTCAAATTGTCTGTCACCAAACTGTTCGATTGGTACGCCAACTAGGAAAGACCCCTCATGCTACGCACGAAAGAAAGACTGGCTCGCGGCGAAACGGTGCGGTACGCGGCGCTGGGACGAGTGCTGCACCACAACGTGATCAACATGATTGGCTTCAACGGCGGCTTCGACGGGCTGTGGCTCGATCACGAGCATGTCGGGTTCTCGATGGAGAATCTGGAGATCGCCTGCACGGCGGCTCGCAGTCAGAACCTCGACTGCTTTGTCCGCATCGCTCCGACCGATTACGCACTCTTCACCAAATGCTTGGAGGCCGGAGCCGGTGGCGTCATGGCCGCGATGGTCTATTCCGCCGAGCAGGCCGAGCAAATCGTCCGTTGGACCAAGTTCGCTCCGCGCGGAAATCGCGGATTGAATGTCAGCGGCTTCGATGGACGTTACACGCTGACGCCGCTCGCCAAGTTCGTGCAGGAGGCCAATGAAAAGAGTTGGCTCGCAATTCAGATTGAAACGCTGGAAGCGGTCGAATGCGTGGACGAGATCGCGGCGATCGACGGCGTCGATCTGCTGTTCGTCGGCCCTTCCGATTTGAGTCAGGCACTCGGCGTGACTGGCGAATTCATGCACCCGAAATGTTTGGCCGCGATCGACAAAATCGCCGCCGCCTGCCGCAAGCACAACAAGCCCTGGGGAGCCGTCACCCCCAACGCCGAACATTGCGAGATGCTGCACTCGAAGGGCTGCCGGATGCTCTCGGTGACGAACGATTCGCGGATCGTGCAAGCCGGCCTGAACGCGGTCAAAGCCAACTTCGGCAAGTTCTTCGCGTGAGACGAGATTGTGGCGCGACGCTCCGCGTCGCGATTCACGACGCGGAGCGTCGTGCCACATTGCGGCTTCGCCGCTCACCCCTTCGGCTTCATCGCCAGCAGTCGCAGTTGCTTGTCGTGGTGCGCGGTCGCGAGCTGAATGCCATCTGGGTGCATGGCAAGGTCGCGCACGGCGTTGCCGATGTTGAGAGTGTGGAATTCGTTCTTCTCGCCCGGCTTCCAAAAGAAGAGATGCCCGCCGCCACCTCCGCCCACTGCACCGATCGTGAAGCCTTCGGGATGCAGCACGACTCCGAACGCTTTGCCCTGCACGCTGGCTTTTGTGAGATGCGCGATCGACTCTTTGCCGGTCTCCCAGTCGATCATGCAGAACGCGGGATTGCCGACGCCGGCGAAAGCGTTCGAGACATTCGTAATGCCGCCGGCCACGAACTGCTTGCCGTCCTTCGCGAACTGCATGGAGTACGGCCCACCGTAGTCGGCCATGAACGTGGGATCGAATTTGTGAAGCGTCGCGACTTTGAACGACCGCAACGCCTTGCCGGTCTCGACTTCCCAATCAATGAAGTTGGCGATCAGATCGCCGGAGACCAGATTCTTGCCCCCCGGATGAAACGCGACGTTGTAAACGTGCCGCTCGTGACCGGTCAGCTCGCGGACGAGGCTGCCGTCATCGGCCTTCCACAGCTTGACCTTCAGATCGTTGCCGCACGTCGCGACGAACTGTCCGTCCGGGCTGATTTCGATCGCTCGAATCCAACCGGCATGAGCCTCGACCTTGCGAATCGGAGCCGGCTTCTCGGCGGCTGTCGGCCACCACACCAGTCGGCCGTCGTGACCACCGGTCAGCAAGGTCTCGCCTTTGTTCGCGAACGCGATGGCTCGCACCCACGAGTCGTGGCCTCCGTCGTAGTCCGTCTTCGCACCGCTGGCCAAGTCCCAGCGCACGACCTTCGAATGCTGCAAGCCGACGAACACGAATCGACCCGTCGGATCGAACCGGCACGAGACCAGCGAGGCTTCATTCGCGAACGACTTCACGACATGCGTTTGAGCGGGATCGGCGGGCATGATCGGTCTCCGGCGGGAAGGTTGGCGGGTGTTCGCGACACACGATATACCTCGCGCGGCCGCGAAGGCGAGCGGCGCGGCGTACAAAGTAGTAGGCACATTCCATGTGCCGTCAGCCTGAGAATTGCGACGGCACATGGAATGTGCCTGCTACTGTGCCGCTCACAAACGAGTTGAACGCGAAGGAGCAGCGTTGTGATCGTGGGGCTGGGAACAGACATCGTGGAAGTCGAGCGGATCGGCAAGATGATCGAACGGCATGGTGACTCGTTCGTCAACCGCATCTTCACTTCCGGTGAGGTTGCCTATTGCCAGCAACGCAAATTCTCCGCCGAGCCGTTCGCCGGTCGCTGGGCCGCCAAGGAAGCCGTGATGAAAGCGCTCGGCACCGGTTTCATCCAAGGGACGCACTTCCAAGAGATTGAAGTCGTCACCGAGTCATCCGGCCGCCCGCGGATCATGCTGCACGGCTCGACCGCCGCCCTCGCCAAGCAACTGGGGATCGACGAAATCCTTGTCACGATGTCTCACTGCCGCGAGTATGCCACCGCCACCGCGATCGGCCTCAGAATCAGTTGACCGGCCGAGAGCCGAATGCCGGAAGCCGATAGCCGTTATCCCCTTTTTGAGCCCCAGAGGACCAACTCATGCGATGTGTGCTCAACCGAATCCTGCTGCTTTGCGTCGCGGTCTTATCGGTAACTCCGTTGTCGGCCGCCGAATTCGATTCCGCTAAGCTCGGCAAAATTCGCGAGCGAATGCAGGCGTTCGTCGATCAAAAGCTCATCGCCGGAGCGGTCACGGCAGTTGGCTCGAAGGATGGCCTCGCGCATCTTGAAGCGGTCGGGTTGCAGACGATCGAGACGAAACAGCCGATGCCGAAAGACGCGCTCTTTCGCATCGCGTCAATGACCAAGCCGATCACGGCGATGGGCATCATGATCCTGCAAGAAGAGGGGAAGCTCTCCGTCGATGATCCGGTCGAGAAGCATCTCCCGGAGTTCCGTGGCCAGCGGATCGTCGCCTCGCGCGAGGGAGAAACAGTCACGCTCAAGAAGCCCTCGCGAGTCATCACGTTGCGAGACTTGTTGACTCACACGTCCGGTCTGCCGAGCGGATTTCCGCCGGGGCTGGCCGACCTCTATGCCACTCGCAATCGCACCCTCGCCGAGGCGGTACTGGTCAGTTCGCAACAGCCGCTCGATTTTGAGCCGGGCAGCAAGTGGTCGTACTGCAACGCGGGCATCGACACGCTCGGCCGAGTCATTGAGGTGGTCTCCGGCCAGTCATTCGAGGAGTTCTTGACCGCTCGCGTGTTCCAACCGGCGGGGATGATCGATACCGCGTTCTTCCCGACCGAGCAAAATACTCCGCGCATCGCCGGGCTGTACGAGATCAAGAACGGCGAACTCGTCGTCGCCAATCGTCCGATCGTCGGCCCCGCAGCGGGAGCCAAGCATCCGATCCCGGCCGGCGGGCTGTACTCAACGGCAGCCGATCTCGCGAAGCTGTATCAAGCAATGCTCAACGGCGGACGCCTCGGTTCAACGAAAATCATCTCGCCGGAGAGCGTGCTGACGATGACGAAAATCCAGACTGGTGATTTGCCATGCGGCTTCGTCCCCGGCATGGGCTTCGGCTACGGCTGGGCCGTCGTCAAAGAACCGCAAGGCGCGACCGCGATGGTCTCCCCCGGCACCTACGGCCACGGCGGAGCCTTCGGCACCCAAGCCTGGATCGACCCGCAACAAGACCTGTTCGTGATACTGCTGATTCAGCGAGTCGGACTCCCCAACGCCGATGGCTCGGAACTCCGCCGAGAATTGCAACAACTGGCCGTCGATGCCATCAAGCGATAATGCTAATCTGGACTCGCAACTGACTATTGGTTATTGAACACGCCCTTCGCCCAAGACACCAAGGAGTTCAATTCATGCGTTTCTCGCCGACACTCGCGGTCCTGGTCATCGTGATTGCGTCCAACTGGCTGCAGGCGCAAGACGCGCCCGCCAAACCAGCCGCTAAACGCGCCTTTTTGGGCGCTGCCGATTGTTTCAATTGCCACTTGAACGGCATCCCGAAATCGGATGATCCCAACTTTGAAGCTTTCAAGGCATTGTTCCCGGACGCGGACAATTGGGTCTTGCGCAAGGAGCTTGCCATCTGGACGAAGGAAGACAAGCACGCTCAAGCCTTCACGTCGTTGTTGAACGAGCGATCGAAAAACATGGGCAAGCTCATGGGGACCGACGCGTCTCGTGATCGCCGCTGTCTGGCCTGCCACACGGGATATCCTCTGGACGCAATCGCTGGCGAACCGGGCAAGCTCGTGGATGAGAAGGCGGTCGTCGCACCGAATGTTTCACAGGGAATCAGTTGTGAAGGTTGCCATGCTCCTTCAGGAGACTGGTCGTTGCCGCATCGCATAAAGGCTCAATGGCGATTCCTGCCCGCCGCAGAGAAATGGGAGAAGTTCGGCTACGCGGATATCCGCTCGCCAGCAAATCGAACTCGTATTTGTCTGTCGTGTCACCTCGGCAATGCCGCCGAAGGCAAAGTGGTCACGCATGAGATGTACGCGGCCGGGCATCCCCCGCTTCCCGGCTTCGAACTAGCCAATTTCACGACTCAAATGCCCAAGCACTGGCGGGACTTCAGTGACAAGGAAGAGTCGCTCCGCAACGAGTTTCTCAAAGAGAACAAGGATCACACTTACGGCGAGACTTACGACCTCAAGAATCTGAATGAAACCAATACCCTGCTGATCGCGGCGCTCGTCGGTTACAGCGAAAACTTGAAATTGGCCGCCGCACTGGTCGATGGAAAAGTCTCTCCTTTGATTGAAAAGCCGACCTGGCCCGACTTGGCCCAATTCGAATGCTACTCCTGCCACCACGACTTGAAAGACAAGAGCTGGCGACAAGTTCGCAAGCTACGCGGTGCTCCGGGGCGTCCTCAGCTTCGCGCATGGCCAACTCCGTTGGCTCGACTGGCGATCAAGTACGCGGGTCAGGACGAGAAACACTTTGACGACCTTTGCCAGAAGGTGGCCGACCAGCTCAACGCTCAACCGTTTGGCAGCCGTGAGGGCTGGGATAAGTTGCTGAAAGAGACCGAATGGCTCGACAAGGTGGCCAACGAGCACCAAACAAAACCACCCACCGCCGATAAAGGAATCGCGATCCTGCGCGACATCGTCGGCATCGCCGCCGGCGACTTCTGGGATTACGACTCCGCTCGCCAGCTTGTCTGGGCTGCAAAGACGGTTCGCGGTGAATTGACCTCGTCACGCAGTGACGAAGCGACGCGCGGTCGGATTTCCAAGCTCGATGCCGACTTCAGCGAGATCGAGAAAATGTTCGTGCTCAATCTCATGGACGGGCGAGAAGCCGAGGCGAAACTTCCCAACAGCACGACCTCTCGAAAAATCAAAGAGGTGGATCTCAAAATCTCGCTGCCGAAGATCGCCGATTACGATGCGAAGGTCTTCCACCAAATGGTCCAAGCTCTCGATGCCAAACTGAAATGAAGTCGCTGTAAGAGCGATCGGCTTTTCCACTGGCCCCTTCCGTCTGTCAGTTACTGATGACAGACGGATGGGGCCAGTATTCATTTCGAAGCGTTTTGGGAGCGCCTCACATCCCCGCCTGCAGCGCTTGCAGGTGGCGAGTGAAGTGTTCGTCGAGGACTTCGGTGTAGGTGCTGAGGTTCGACTCCAGCACGCTGCGAAAGGCGGGGCCGAGTGACGGGTGTGTCAGCACTGAGCCGAACGTGCAATGCAGGATCTGACGGCCGGGAGCCGTGAAACCTCGGCCGGCGGGGACTTCGGACCAGAGTTCCAAGTACGCGCGTTCGAGGTCGCGTGGGGTGGCGAGTTGCTCGGCCGAGGGGACTCCGGCCAGTGTGGCCGAGACGTGATACGTTGCCTTGTCGGTGTCGTAGCGACCGCGAGCGAAACCGATGATCTCACGAAACAACTTCTCGTCGTGCCGAGCGACGACTCGCAATGCTTCGAGATAGCTCGTTCCGGCGGTCTTCACATGGAAGCGGCCTTTCGTCGCGCGAGCCAGCGCGGCGTACATCGACAGCTTGTCCGAGCCCGAATGCAGGCTGAGCTTGTACGGGCCGAGCATCGCTGCGATCGCCGCGTGCTCATGCAGCGAACGGTCCAGCAAAACGAGATCCCCTTTGAAATCGACCCCCTTCTCGAAGTCGCCGACGAAGCGCGGCGCGAGGCTGATCAGCTTCATACCGCGCGAGAGACATTGGTCCGCGATGATGTAGTGCTCGGCCAGAGTTGTTGGGTTGTCGGTTTCATCAACGCTCAGTTCGATCTCGAAGTCGCGACCGGCAGCCTTCTGGACACGACTGATGTAATCGGACAAGACGACCGCCTGATTGATCGCTCGGCCGTACTTCACGGCGGCTTGCTGACACGCACGTTCGCTGAAGTCGATGACCGTGCCGGTCGCGAGCGACACTTTGCGGCCAACGTATCGCGAGACCCAGCCGACTTCGGACTCAATGGCCGCGACTTGCTGCCGCAGAGTCGATTCGTCGTAGCTGTCGGCTTTCGGATCGACGGCTCCCGACGGGTCGATGGTGAAGAACGTGAAGCCGACCGCCGCCGTGCGATCGACATCGTGTTGAGTCTTCAAATGGTCGGCATCCGCTCCGCAGAGTCCGGTCCAACCGGACGTCGTCATGCCGGTCACCGCATCGTCGATGACGTTTTGCGGAGTCCGCTGCGTGCGCGTCATCTCACGAATGGACTGCTGCGGGAAGATCGCTTCGATGCCGCACGGCACTCGCCGCATCGCCGCGATGTGACCGGGAGTCGCGAGGCCAATGCGATCTCCGAATCCGAAACTGGGTTTGAGTCCGAGCGTTTGAAATTGCATGGCAACCTCGTCATTGATGCTGAATTGGTTGAGTGATTTGTCATTCATCTTTTTGCCCATCATTTTTTTGCCAGCACTTCCTGTTTTGAAACCGGAATTGGCAAAAAGATGGGGCTCTCCGCCATTCCTGTTGGGGGGGGACTACAGTTTGTGGTATGAGTTATCTGGTTTTGGGGTGAGATTTCGAGTTCAAGCCAAGGATGGCGGTCATGAACAACAACAGCAACTTACAGCAGCAACAGTTGGAGTGGTGGGGTGACGTCTTGTCGTTGGAAGACTTCGAGGTCGTGTACCAAGCCGAAGACCGGGCGGATCAGTCGTTGCAGTTCACGCTCATTCCCAAAGTCGCGGCGGCGGTTTGTCCGCACTGTGGGACGCTTCAGAAGGAGTGTCATCAGAAACGCGATCGCGATGGCATTCGCGATCTTCCGATGGGGCAACGATCGGTCGTCTTACGCATCCGAGTCTTCGAGTATCACTGCCCACGATGCGAGAAGATGTTTACTCCCCCTTGCCCCGCTGTCGCTCCGGGAACGCACGCCACGGAACGATTCCTCGAACGTGCCGCGCAACTCATTCGACACGGCGATATTCAGAATGCCGCCGCGTTTCTCAAGGTGCCGGAGAAAACACTCGAACGCTGGTACTACGACTACGTCGAACGGCGTCAGCAGCAACCTCCTACCCACTTGAAACCGATCACTTCGATCGGCATCGACGAGTTGTCTCAAAAAAAAGGCATCGCCAGTTCGTGGCCGTGATCATCGACCATACCAATCGCCGCGTGCTGGAAGTGCTGGAGAATCGTGATCAAAAGACGGTGACGGAATTCTTGCAGAAGGCGCACCAGTCGGGCTTGCTGAAACAGGTCGTCGAGGTCACGACCGACATGTGGGACGCCTATGTCAACGCGGCCAAAGCGGCGTTTGGCGAGAACGTGTCGGTCGTCGTCGATCGGTTTCATGTGGTCAAGAACTTGCAAGAACGGCTGACGGCCGCGCGTCGTCTGATCCAAAAGGAGTTGCCCGAAGACGACCGCAAGCTGCTCAAGGGGTCGCGCTGGTTGTGGTGCAAAAACCTGGAGAACTTGAGCACCGAGGAACGCGCGGAACTGCAAACGCTGCGTGAGAAGTTTCCGCAACTGGCACGCCTGGCAGACCAACGCGAGTCGCTGCGAGCCCTCTTCGAGGACCGCAGCATCACGACGTCAGAAATGGCTCAAGAGCGACTGAAAGAGGAAAATTTTTGTAAGCCGTTCGACTTCGACGACCCCGACAAAGAGCTGACGGTGTCGTTCCCGCCGTGTTCACGGGTCCGCTGAAGAGGCTGATGTCGCGAATCGTGGAGGTGTTGCAGGACACGATCGACATCATCGACTTCTGGAAGAAGCCCCTCGAAGGGAAGCGGCTGCGAGGCAACATCGACATCGAGATCCTGTCGTCCAACATCCCGCCGCTTGCCGAGAAACACGAACGGATCGCGGTGGAGATCGTGAAGTTGGCCGAGAAGCGTCATGCGGAGCTGACGAAATGAAAGCGTTTTCCAAGACCGCGACCGCCGCCGAGGAGATTGACTATCAAATCGTGCGGAGTCGCCGCAGCACGGCGGACATCGTCATCGAACGCGATGGCCGCGTGATCGTTCGCGTCCCGCAGTCGTTTTCCGAGGAGCGGATCGACGCCATCGTCAAAGCCAAGCGCCTGTGGATCTATCGCGGTTTGGCCGAATGGCGAGACCTCAACGCCACGCGCGTACTGCGCGAGTACCGCAACGGCGAAGGCTTTTTGTATTTGGGCCGTTCGTACCGCCTGCTGCTGGTCGCGGATCAAGCCGAGCCGCTCCTGCTTAAGAACGGACGCTTCTGCTTGCGCCGCGATTTGGTGGATCGGGGCGAGATTGCCGCGGCTCAACGGGCCTTTCAGGAGTACTACACGGCTCGCGGAATGGATCGCATCACCCAGCGGGTGAATTACTACGCGCCGAAGGTTGGTGTCACTCCTAGCGGCATTGATGTTCGAGAACTCGGCAACCGTTGGGCCTCATGTTCTCCGAAGGGGCATCTCGCGTTCCACTGGAAGTGTCTGATGGCTCCGCAAACCATCATCGACTACATCGTGGTCCACGAACTCTGTCACTTGCACCATCTCGATCACACTGCGGCCTTCTGGAACGAAGTCGATAAGGTGCTGCCGAACTACCTTGAACGCAAAGAATGGCTGCGAATCCACGGTGCGAGCTTTGACCTGTAGAGCACGACACGGCTTCTGACTTCAGCGAGAAGATCTCACTTTGGAGCACTGTCCGTTGCGGTCATGGATGAGCCTTTCGTGTGCTGGGCTTGCCGCCAAGTGTTCCATTGCGGCGAGCGGCTTTCGACTTGGTACGGGAGGTGACTTGGCCGCCTCGTCGGCCAAGTTCCTGCATCAGCAATCCGGGGCCGCACCGCCTGATTTGTCAGCGACTTGTTCCGCTTGCAGCAACTCAGGAAAGATCGGCACAACCCTCTCGCCCTTGAGGGCTGTCGATTTCATCGCACGCCGCGATGATATCACAAAATAACAGTACAACTGCCTTGGGGAGGCTCGGACAGCGTCCTGAGGATTTCGACGGCGACAACGTGCGCAGTAGAACTACTTCAGACTCGCGATCCATTCGCGAAACAATTCGACCGCCTCGTGATCGACGAGGGATGTTCCCAGTTGTGGCATCTGTCCGCTGCTGGGACCACGGCGGCTGAGGCGAGTAAGTAGCGTTGAGCGTTCTGGATGACCGGGCGCGATGATGCGCGGATCGGTCAGATCGAACTTGTGATGCAGCGGTGGCTCGTCGAGCAGTTTCATCTTCGCCAGCGGAGTGAAGTACTCCAATTGAATCTGAGCGTTGCCGCCGCCCGCATCGACGTGACAGATCGCGCAGTTGGCGTGCAAGTACGAACGGGCTCGCGCGGTGAGATCGGCCTTGCGGTCGTAAGGATCGACGAGCTTCGGGAAGGACTCCGGCGACATCGCCAGCATCTCGGTCTTGGGATAACCGCGCTGGTCGCGAGTGGCCGTGCGCTGCTTGACCGCCTCGTCGAGTTCTTTGTCCTCCAGTCCGGTCGCTTGAAGTTCGCGGCGGATCGCGGCGGTGTGCTCCGTCTGCCACGCGGCGCGTTTGATCAAGCCGAGGTGATCGAGGACTCGCAGTTGGCTGTCGACGATGCCGCCATAATCGTGATCGCGATTCATCTGCAACGACGTGAGGCCGAGCACGAAGTTGGCGGCTCGGCTGTGACAGACCATGCACTCGGTGCGACTGGGGTAATGCCACGTCTGCTTGCGAACGCCGTCCTTCGCTTGTGCGTCGCGGATCGTGAACTCGCGGTCCTTGCCGGCGTTCTCGACCAGGACGCCGTCGGTTTGCTCGTCGTTCCATTCGTAGCTGTAACCGGTCCACTCCCCCTGTTGCTTCACGAGGAATCGCGTCTCGATCCAGCGTCGCGTCGCCGCGTTGCCCGCTTCGCCGTCGAGAGCGAATGACTTCACGAGCACCGTGTTGTCAGGCACGTTCCAGCCGCGATTGACCGTGTTGTCGATCGGCGGATCTTTGCGATCGGGATCGTGCGGGATCGCCATCCAGCGAGCCTTGTGGGCACCGTCCGACCACAGCGCTGCATTGACCGAGTACGGGATGACTCCCGGCTGCATCTTGTGTTCTTTGACCGACGCGAACAGGCCGGAGTCGCTGAGCTTGCGCGGGAAGACCATTTGAGATTTGAAATTTGAGATTTCAGATTCAGGCGTCGGTTCCAAGTAATACATGTTGCCTTTGTCGCCGCCTTGATGATCGACGACCAACAACTCGCCTCGCGAGTCGAGGCAGAAGTGCGTGATGTGAAACGTCGTGTCAACCAGTTCGCGGTGATACGTCACCTGCTTTCCGTCATGCTTCACCCCCCAGACTTTGCCGGTCGAGTGATCGCCGTAGATGTAGGCTCCGCGCAGTTCGGGCAGCTTCTCGCCGTGATAGACAACGCCGCCGGTCAGCGAGCGAGCTTCACTGTGCGAGTGCTCGGTCGTTGGCTTCACGAACGGCGTTGGACCGGGTTTTCGCTCGGCATAGAAAACGTGCGAGCCTTCCATGACGGACCAGCCGTAGTTGGCTCCGCGCTCGACCCGATAAGTCTGCTCCCACAAGTCTTGGCCGTTGTTGCCAACCCAGATGTCGCCGGTCTTGCGGTCGCAGGTGACTCGCCACGGATTGCGAAAGCCGTAGGCCCACGTCTCCGGCCGAGCACCCTTCATCCCGACGAACGGATTGTCTTTCGGCACCGAGTACGTCTTGCCCGGATCGGGATGATCGACGTCGATCCGCAGCAACTTCGACAGCAGGTGGTCAAGACCTTGGCCCGTCTGAATCATGTCGGAATCAGAAGTGCCGTCGCCGGAGGTGATGTAAAACATCCCGTCGTTGCCGAAGACGCAGTCGGCTCCGCTGTGTCCGTTCGACTCCCATTCCAGAATGATCGTCGCGGACTTCGGATCGAACTCAAACGTCTTGGGGTCCATTCGATAGCGAGTGATCCGCACCGATTTGTCCTTGAACTCTTTGAACCGCTCGGCCGACTCCGGCACAAAGCCAGGCGTCGCGAGGCCGGTCGATCCGATGTAGAGGAACCCGTTCTCGGCGAACTTCGGATGGAACGTCGCGTTGTAGATGATGGTGTCAGGCAGCTCGAGCAGTGTCTCGAATGATTCGACGTCTGGGTTGTCCTTAAATCGAATGAGGGTCGATTTCGATTGCTGGCCCGCCAGCAGCCAGTCGCTGCCGGGGACGTGCGATCCAAAGACCGCCTGATTGAGCATCAGCTTCGGATACGCGACACGAGTCCGATACGGCGCGGGGGGCTCCGGCGAACCGATGACCTTCGACGTCGTCAGCGGTTCGAGCTTGTCGATGCCGAACGGCCGTCGCGCTTGCGACTTCTCTGGGCCGATGAATTTGAGTTCGGCGTAGTCTTCCCAACGATGAAAGTCGGCTCCCGGCTTGGAACTCTTCGGCGAGCACCACGACAGGTCGGGGGTCTCGAAATCAATACAGTAGTCGTAGCGGCAAAGGACGAACTTCCAAACCTCGTCGATCGCGGGCCGGCCGCCGGTCTTGATGAAGTCGCGCCACGGAATCTTCCCTTCGACCGACCAACCTTTATCGCGGTCGGCCCAATTGTTGAGCGTCCCGTCGAGCACGACTTTCGTTTCGAGATGAAACTCCTGATCGCGCCGGAAGCGAGCGACGTGTCCGCGTCGCGGCAGGAACATGTCGAAGCCCGTGTTCTTCGCGTTGACCTGAAACTCGTAGTAACCCGGCTTGTTGTCGGCCGGCTTGAAGAACAGCTCGAAGACATCGTTGTTCCAGGTGTCGCCGTCGTGCTCGGTGACGTCGGCGTAGAGATCGGAATCGACCATCTCACTGAAGAAATAGAGGTTGTCGAGATCCCAAAGCAGCCGCGCCTTCGTCGCGGTCTTCCCCGGCCGAGCTTCCTTGCCGAGCCACGGCAACGAGAACTTGTCGATGACCTCGGCGGACTCCCAGACTTTTTCGTCCGCCTTGCCGTCGATCGTGATGGGCCACTCGGTGAAGCGGCACTCGTGCGGCGGTGGGACTGCTGGTTTGACCTCTTCGGCCAAAAGCGAAGAGGCGGTGGCCGCAACGAGGATGGCGACACTCACGACAAGATGTCGAAAGCGAGAGAGTCGGCAGGGCATTCAGTTTCTCCAAACGGTGGTCTTCATTCCTCTGGCCAGATTCCTTTGATCTCCTCATGAGTTCGGGGATGAGAGATCAGAGGAATCTGGTCAGAGGAATGACGCAAAACGAACTCACATCACTCCGACGATCGGCTCGGCGGCGTGTCCGAAGTAGACCGGGCGATTGGCGGCGGTGTAGATCGGCTGCGAGCGGTCGATGCCGAGCTTCTCGTAAATCGTCGAGGCGTACTCTTCGGGAGTGTGCGGCGAGTCGAGCACATAGCCGCCGTCTGAATCGGACTTGCCGATGACGATCCCTCCGGGCGTTCCCGCTCCGGCGAAGACGATCGAATACGCGTCGGTCCAATGATCGCGGCCACCGAACTGATTGACCCTCGGCGTTCGGCCGAACTCGGTGATGAAACAGACCAAGGTCTCCGCCAACAGTCCGCGCTGATCGAGGTCTTGGATCAACGCGGCGAATGCTCGGTCGGTGCTCCCCATCATGACCCAGTGACCAAAACCGTAGCGGCCCTCGCCCCCGGCTTTGTTGCGGATCGTGCCGCACGAACCGGACGTGTAGATCAAATCGTGATGGTCCCAGTTCAAATTGAAACCGCCCGGCACATCCTCGGCGAGCGGCCAGCGGACATCGACCGTCACAAATCGGACGCCCGCTTCGATCAGCTTGCGGCCGACGAGATAACACGCGCCGCGATGACCGTGACCGTACAGCTCGCGAGTGGCGGCGGACTCCGACTGATAGTTGAACGCGCTCTCGACTCGCGAACTGGTCAGCGTGTCGAAGGCTTGTGAGTAAAAGCGGTCCATGCCATCGACACCGCGTGCGGCGGCGAAGCCAGAGTCCAACGAGGTCAACATCGAGCGACGCCCGGCCAATCGCGGTGCGGCGTTTTCTCCGCGAGGCAACAAGTCCGCCACCTTCCAATTCGCTGCCGAGACATCGCTCCCGCCGGTCTTAAAGACGCGCGAGGCCGCGGGCAGGAAGCCGGTTTTCGTCGCCGCGTTCTGCTCGTTGTTGCCGGGGACCATGATGTAGGGGGGCAAGTCGTGGCATTCGCTGCCGAGGATTTTCGTGGCGATGCAACCGATGTCGGGCATCTCCATCGGGCTGCTGGGATGCGAACCGGAGAGCATGTATTGCGTGCCGTCGGGATGTCCGTTGGCTCCGGCTTTGGGATGCCGCATCGAACGGACGACCGCCAGCTTGTCAGCGACTCGCGCCGAGTGGGCCATCAACTCGGTGAACTGAATGCCGGGGACGCTCGTGGAAATCGGCTTGAAGGGACTGCGATGATCGGCGACCGCATCCGGTTTTGGATCCCATGAGTCCGTCTGCGAAAGGCCTCCTTGTTCCAGGATGACCAGGACATTCTTGGCGGCTCGCTTTCCCGACGCCGTCGCGGCCTGCGCCTGCACCGCCAGCCATTGCGGCAGCGAGAGTCCGAGCACGCCGGTGGCTCCCAATTGAAGCGCTCGGCGGCGAGACCATGAAGTCAGTTGGCTCATGCGAAAGCACCACGTTTCCAGCGACCGGGGTCAGGCACTTCGGAATTCGGAATTGGCCGTAGGCCAATT
>JBJXEX010000392.1:0-12064 GCA_046156195.1 Planctomycetaceae bacterium
AACTTGCAGGTCTTCTTCTTGGCTCAGTTGGCCAACGTCGCGAAGAGCGAGTTCGTGCGCGAGAAACTTCGCCAAGCCGAAACGCCTCAAGGACTGCTCGACATCATCGAAGCCGCCGACCCCGCCGGGACCGGGTGATGAACGTCGTGCAGGCGGCTCGCCTGCTTAGAGGCTGTGCATGATTTGGTTCCGAGACTTTCTCTGCGGTCTTCCAATCTCTTGCGGGGCCTCAGTAACACCGCAAGAGATTGGAAGACCGCAGAGGTCGATCGCATCCTTGAAGTCTCGGAGTTAATTCTGGCACAGCCCCTTAGAGTTGGCAGAGAAGCCACAGGCGAGCCGCCTGTGCTACGTTCGTCGCAGCACGCTTTCGACTTCGGCGAGCTGATCGGGCGTGTTGACTCCCAACGCTTCTTCGATCGTCAGTTTGGGAACGGCGAGAACGCTCTGGCCTTGGGCTTTGAGGATTGCCGGGACGTCGGTCAGGTAATACTCGGCTTGGCTGTTGTTCGGTCGGATTTGCGTGAGCGCCTGAAACAGCCGCCGACTTTCGAAGGCATAGCAGCCGGTGTTGATCTCGCGGATTGCGGCTTCGACGGGCGTCGCATCTTTTTGCTCGACGATGCGTTCAAACTCTCCCGCTGAAGACCGCACGACTCGGCCGAGTCCAAAATTGTTTTCGGTGATCGCGGTTCCGATCACGGCCGCAGCATGTTGATCGCGCAGCTCAGCCAACAGCGCCGCGAGCGATTCGCCTCGCAAGAGCGGCGTGTCTCCCGCCAACACAAGCACCGGGCCGTCGTGATTGGCGAGCTGCTCGGCGCAGACGATCACCGCGTGACCGGTTCCTTTCTGCTCGGCCTGCAACGCGAATTCGACATCGACATGCCCCGCGAGCCGCTCGCGAACGAAGTCCGCCTGATGGCCGACGACCACGACCAGACGTTTCACTCCGGCCGCGCGAGCGGCCTCCAAAACGTACTCGATCATCGGTCGTCCACAGGCCGAGTGCATGACCTTCGGCAACTCGGACTTCATCCGAGTCCCTTTGCCGGCCGCCAGAATGATTGCCACGGGATCAGACACAATTACCTCCACGTCTTAGTCGAACGGCAGGAGATCACTTCCTCGTAGCCGCACTCGCCAGAGTGCGGGGCTTCCGCGTTCTGGCGAACACGGCTACAGATGCGGCTCAGGCGAGCCGCCTGAGCTACGGGTCGCGACTCGGTGATCAGAACCGGATGCCGATACGGCCAATGAAACCGGAGTTGATATCGAAGTCGGGACCGAAACGCTGATCGACGTCGCGGCCGAATACCCAACCCCCTTCAATAAAGCCCGACATAATCGGGTTGCTTTTCCGCAGGCCGATCATGATGCGATAGTCTTCGAGTTCGATCTGATCTGTGCGACTCACCATCGGGTCCGCGGAATCAATCTCGTAGGACTCGACGTGATACTCGCCGCTGGCATAGAGCCAAACGTCTTCGCCCGTGTAGTTGCCACAGTAGTATTGGATGCGCGACTTAGGCCACATGATATTAAATTCCCAACGGTCGTTCGGCAGCCAGACGAAGCCGGCATGTGGGATGACTCGATCATTCAGCCGATCCCAAAACTCCGCTCCCAACGCGATACGGAAGCGAGGGTCAATCTGCCAAACCAAGACACCGCGGCCATCAAAGTTGAATGCCTCGCGGTGCAACGAATGGTCGAAGTCCGAATTGATCGAGGGGTTGAATGCCAACAACGCGGCGAACGGAGCAAACTGACTATTCAGAGGCGTCTCCAATCGCAGATCCCAGCCGAGTCGGTAAACACTTGAGGGGAGATCGGCTCCCATGGCCGTTTTTGGCCCTTGCCAACTGCGGTATCCAAGTTGGTGCTCCAATGAGAACAGCCATGGTGCCCACCAAGTGGGGATCGTGTGATTCAATCCGATGTTGGCTTCAAAGACTTCAAACTTACTGTCGTTCGGCAGACTCGTGCGGCGACTGGGTAGCCAGCCGATGTCGCCCCACAGCGAATACCCCAAGCGATACGGTTGCGGGCCGTTCGCGCCCCAGGTCGAAACGCCAGGGGGCGGGACCGTCGTGAACGGCTCGGAGCCGACCGGCGGCAAGAACGGCTGACCTGTCGGGGGCTGCGTTGTCTCTTCAGGCTCATAGCGTAATTCTGGCGAGGACGGCGAAGAGGGCGAAGACGACGACGGGGGGTTGGTCGGGGTCGGCACATCTCCGGGGACTGGCATCGGATTCTGAATGGGAGCAAAGGTTCGCTGCACCCGTTCCTGCATCCCATCCGCGACTCGCACCTCGGGGCTTTGAGCTCGGATGATCGCATCGCGCTGAGCTCGCAGCAGACTGGGGAACGGTCTTTGGTTGGTTCCCTTGCGAGACTGTGACGACGATCCCTGGTTCGCGGAGTTGTAGGCGGACCAGAAACCGTGCGTTGTCCGACCAACCGTTGCCTCGGACTCCGGCGCGGTGACTTCATCGAACAACCCGATCGGCTCGGCGCGAGCAAACACGCGGGACGGATCAAGATCCGGAGCGGAGGGGGGAGTCCAGGAACTCGACAACGCGAGCACACAGAAAACCAGTGAAGTATTCACGGCAGAACCTGCGGCAAGAGGGAGAAGAGAACCGCCAAGTCCCGGCCACGGGTGGGATGAGGGGCCGAACCTCGGACGGATTCCGAATGGGATGGCGGTTGTGGCACAGATCGCGAAATCGGTCAACACCATTCGGCACGATGGGAAGTCCCGAAGTCCCGCGAAAGTCCCGTTTGAAAAACAGGCGAGTCGTCGTCACGATACCCGCCGCGTTTTGCGGGATACTTCCAGACGGAGTTTGCTCATGCTGTCGAATGGGGTTGGGGGAGTGGCGAGGTTGGCCTCTTGGTTGCTGCTGATCGGAGTCTTGCTGGTATCGGGAACGGTCCTCGCGCAGAACGATGACGCCGGCATGGATGAAGCGGAAAAGCCCACCGCGAAAGCCGAGGCCGCCGACACGACCGACGAGGCCGCCGCGAAGCCGGACGACAAGCCCGAAACCGAGAACATGTTGATCTGGCTCATCAAAACCTCCGGCCTGATCGGAGCGGTGATCCTGGTGATTTCGATCTTCTTCGTGCATCGGGTTGTCACGCTGTTTCTGGAATTCAAGCCGGAGATTGTCTCGCCCCCCGACTTGGTCGAGCAGATCGAAGCCCTGGTGGCGAAGCGAGATTTCAACGGCGTCTATCAGGCGTCCAAGAAGAGCGAATCGGCGTTGGGACAACTGCTGGTCGCGGGCATGACCGCGATGTCGTCCGGTTTGGCCGAGGCACGCGAGGCGATGGATCGCACCGGCGAAGCGATCACGGTTCACATGGAGAAACGGATCAGCTTGCTGGCGGTCATCGGATCGCTGGGGCCGATGATTGGTTTGCTGGGAACTCTGAAAGGGATGATCGGTGCCTTCAGCCAGATTGCGATCTCGGGAACTCAAATCAAGCCGGGCCTCGTGGCCGAGAGTATTTCCGAAGCTCTGGTGCTGACGTTCGAGGGAGTGGCGATCTCGGTGCCGGCGATCTATCTCTTCTCGCTGTTCAAGGACCGCGTTGCCACGTTGACGGTCGATGTGCAAAACATGTCCGACGAGTTGATTCGCAAGATGCACGCCTCGGCCCAGACTCGAACGACGGCTCAACCGCAGGGGTAGCATTCTTGATTTTCGATTGCCGATTTTTGATTTTCGATTGAACCGCCGTCCGCAATTCAAAATCGAAAATCGAAAATCGAAAATCAAAAATCGCAGACAGGGAGATCGCCGATGTCGGCACCATCATCTGAAGGGGCGGACCCCGACCTCACGCCGCTGCTCGACATGGTTTTTCAGTTGATCACCTTTTTCATGCTGGTGATCAACTTCAAAGGAGCGGCGTTGGATCAGACGCTGCAACTCCCCGTGCTCGGATCGGCCCGACCGTTGGAGTGGCAGGGCGAATACGAACCGCTGGTGCTCAACATCGACAAAGATGGCCGCATCAAAGTCTACGAGCAACCGGTCGATCCCGAAAAATACATCGCCAGCGAGGCCACCGAATTGAAGAAGCAACTCCAAGCCGCCGGACAACCCACAACGGGTGAGTTGCCCGTGCCGGTCGTGATGCGAGCCGACAAAGGGACCAAGTTTCATTTGGTCAATCGCATCATCCAGCTTTGCCAAGAGAACGGCTATCAGCAGTTCTCGTTGAGCGCGATGACGGGCAAGGGGGAGTAGTCATATGAGTCGTCGTCGCCACCGTCGCAAGAATCAGAATGCGATCAAACTGAATGTGACCGCGATGCTGGACATGGCCTTCCAGCTTCTGGCGTTCTTCATCCTGACGTTCAAGCCGGCTCCGATCGAAGGTCACTTGTCGCTGAACATGCCGCCGCCGGTCCCGCTGACCAACATCGCGTCCGAACCGACCGTCGGCAAAGAAGGGAGCGGCATGATCGCGCCGCTGCACGCGCTGCATCTGTTTGTCTCCGCGACGGACAACGGCGATGTCGCGCAGGTCCGTTTGGAAAGCGCCGTGCTGTCGTCGGGACGGCTGACACCGGGAGTCTTGGCGGGCATCGATCGTCAACTGAGACCGTTATTCGCTCGCGGAAACGCGATTTACGATCGCATTCAAATCGAAGTGGATCGCGACTTGCGCTATGAAGAACTCTTGAAGCTGGTCGATGTTTGCGCTCAGCAAAAGATGCCCGATGACAAACCGCTGGGCAAAGTCAGCTTCGTGGAAATGCGGCCGCGCTAGAGGGGACAACTCATGCGACGTCGCTTGGCTCGACCGTTTGGCCACACCGTTCCGCCGACGCGGATCTTGTCGTTGCTGTTCGGCATGGCCGTGCTCGCCATGTTCTATCAGCGAGTCAAAGAGCCGCAGTTCTGGCGCTGGTTGACCAACGAAAGCCGAGCGGACGTTGCTGATGTGGCCGACGCTCCGACAAAACCGGCCCCACCGGCTGACGCCGCGAAGCCGAAAGGCAAAGGAACGAACTCCCAAGAAACCATCGTCCCCGGCCCGAACGAAACCGATCCCGACGAACTCGCCAAGCTGCGTTCTCACTTCAAGTCGATTCAGGATCGAAAGCCGTTGCAGCCGTATGAGATGCCGGCGTACTGGCGACTCATGGCGTGGAGCCGCACCCGTCCGTTGGCGGAATTGGAAAAGGGAGCACTCCGCGACGTGCCGTACTCGCACCTCTGGGAAGAGCCTGATTTGTATCGCGGCCAACCGATGCGACTTCGATTGCACGTTCGCCGAGTGTTGGCCTACGACACCAAGGACAATCCGTTGGGCCTGAAGAAGGTTTTCGAGGTCTACGGTTTTACGGACAACTCGTTGTCGCTCCCGTTTATCGTCGTGCTGCCGGAGAAGCCCGCCGGTTTGCCCATCGGCACCGATGTGTATGGCGAGATCGTCTTCGTCGGCTACTTTATGAAGTGGATGAGCTACCAAGCCTTCGACACCAAGAAGAGCGCCCCGTTGCTCGTCGGCCGAGCCAGACCGGCCGTTCGCTCGGCGGCGACCGGATCAAGCGGCGGCTGGGAGTCCGCGTTCCTGATGCTGGTCGGCGGAGTCATCGGGTTGAGCTTGCTCGGCTGGTTCAGCCTGCGTGCCCAGCGTCGTCCACGTTCGGCATTGGCCGTCGCCAATGTGGTTGCCCCCGATCGGTTGCCCGACAACTGGATGAGCAACCCCGTTGCCGATGCTCACACCGAATCGGCCGATCCCACGGACCCCTCTCTCGGCTCCCAATGAGATACGCGAAAGACTGGCAAAAAAATGGAGGGCAAAAAGATGGCGACTCCAAGCGGTCAGTCTCTTCTCATCTTTTTTTTTGCCCTCCATTTTTTGCACGCCTCTTCTGATCAACGAAACACCACACGAGATTGGAATCCCCCATGGAAGTGATCCGACAAATGGCCGACTGGGTGCTGGGCTTCGACCGGCATCTTCACGAGATCCTGCAATGGGCGGGGCCTTGGACCTATGTGGTTTTGTTCGCGATCGTGTTTTGCGAAACCGGTTTAGTCGTGATGCCATTTCTGCCCGGCGATTCGCTGTTGTTCGCGGCGGGCGCACTCGCGGGGACGGGATCGTTGTCGTTGGTCATTCTTTGCCTCACGCTGATTGTCGCGGCAGTGCTGGGCGATGCCCTGAATTATCTGATCGGAGCGAAGTTCGGCGAGCGGTTTTTGGCCACGCAAAAGCTCCCTTGGATTCGGAAAAAGCATCTCGACCAGACACACGCCTACTTCGAGCGGTATGGCAATAAGACGATTGTGATGGCGCGGTTTGTCCCCATCGTGCGGACGTTCGCGCCGTTCGTGGCGGGGATCGGCCGGATGAATTATCGCCAATTCGCCGTCTACAACATCGTCGGCGGCTGCACCTGGGTGCTGGGGTTTGCGACGGCGGGGTATTTTGTCGGACAACATCCGTGGGTGAAGGAAAACTTCTCGCGAGTCGTGATCGGCATCATGATCGTTTCCGTGCTCCCAATCGTTTGGGAAGCGGTGCGTAGTCGCTTTCAGAAGCCGAAGGCGTGAAGTTGCAAAGCTTGGCCTCTGAGTGGCATGGCGCTAGTGCCACGAACGATCAATTACGGACCATTCAAAGTCGCGATGACGTGAGTGCGTCCACTGTATCCCCTGTCGCATCTCTGTGGTGCCAACCAAAACAGTTTTGACACCACAGAGACGGGACAGGGGAGTTGGTCTGGGCTGCGCCCGCATCCCAAGAGACTCTGGCAATCGTGACTCGCCCCCTTTCATCCGCGGTCCGGCTTTGCTCCGCCACGGCGGATGGCAAAGCCGAACCGCGGATGAAGAACAACAATGGCCATTCCGCTGATCGGCACCGGTGGCTAGCGCCATTCTGCACAGAAGCACCGGCGGCTCGCCTTTCGCACGTCGGGAAAATTCTGACGAAAAATCTCGCTCCGCCGGTCGCCGAGACTGATGCTGAGAGCGATGACAGATATCCTGTCGCCCCACTTGTCCATGAGCCAGGATGCCTGCCCCGTGACCTCGAAGGGAGATTTCCATGACCGCGTTTCTGCCCCAGAACGAATCGTTTTTTCCAGGACTGTTGCGGAATCTGCGATTGAGGTGGGACCGCCGGTTGTACAAGTACGACTACACGCATGTGTCGCCGCTGGCGATCGTGAAGCATGTGCCGATCCTCGACGAGTTCTCGTTCAAGTGGCTGGGGATCGTCGGCAAGAAGGTGCTCGAAGCGCTCGCCAATCGCGCGGAACTGGAACTCGGAGCACAAGCCAAGGCGCATCACGAACACAAACACAGGATCCTCCGCGACCTGCTGGAGATCGGCGACGCCTCGATCTTCGAGATCAAGAAACTCGTGACCGATGCTCTGCACTTCGACGGTCGCTTCGGAGCGCCCGCCAACTCGGCGAAGTCCTTGCAAGAGTATGCCGATCTATTTCGCACGGTCGGTCTGCCGCCGATCGCCAAGGATTTTCACGAGGACCGCGTCTTTGCCGCCATGCGAGTGGCGGGGCCGAATCCCGTCATGCTGCAACGAATGAGGTCTCTCGATCAGCGTCTGCCGATCACCAATGCGATGTTTCAGATCGCCGCGCCGAACGATTCGCTGGACGCGGCGCTCGCTGAAGGACGGCTCTATCTGGCTGACTACGCGCTGCTCAACGGGGCCGAGTTGGGCAACTATCCCAACGGGCAGAAATACGTCTACGCGCCGCTGGCGTTGTTCGTCATCACGGGGCCGCGCAAAGAACTGTTGCCGGTGGCGATTCAGTGCCAGCAGCAGCCGGCGCCCGACAATCCGATCTTCACTCCCAACGACGGCTACAACTGGCTGATCGCCAAGACGATCGTCGAGACGGCCGACGGCAACATCCACGAAGCCTCAACGCATCTGGGCCGGACGCACTTGGCGATGGAGCCGTTTGTCGTCGCCTCGTACCGGCAGCTTGCGGAGAAGCATCCGCTGAGCCTGCTCCTGTGGCCGCACTTTGAAGGGACGCTGGCGATCAACAAAGCCTCGTGGCAACACTTGATCGCGGACAAAGGGGGCGTCGACAAGCTGATGGGCGGGTCGATCAAGACCTCACGCGGCATCGCCGTGCAAGGTGTGCAAAGCGTGCGAGTGATGAGCGACTTGTTGCCGCAGACGTTCGCTCGGCGAGATGTCGCGGATCGCGAAGCGTTTCCGGTCTATCCGTATCGCGACGACTCGCTGCTGTATTGGGACGCGATTCACGAATGGGTCGCGACGTACTTGCGGCTGTACTACGCGACCGACACCGACATCCAACAGGACACCGAACTGCAAGCCTGGGGACGCGAGTTGGCCTCGCCGAACGGAGCCAAGGTGCAGGGCCTGCCCAACAACGGCGAGATCCAGCGAGTGGACGAATTGATCGAGGTCGTGACCTTCGTGATTTACACCTGCAGCGTGCAACACGCGGCCGTGAACTTCCCGCAGTACGACTGCATGAGCTACGTCCCGAACATGCCGCTGGCCGGATATCGCCCGGCACCGACCTCGAAGACCGGCGCGACCGAGGCGGACTTCCTCGCCATGTTGCCGACGCTCGACATGGCCGAGCTACAAATGGAATTGGGCTTTCTGTTGGGGACCGTGCATTACACCCAACTGGGTCAGTACGACCGCCATCAGTTCCACGATCCGCGCGTCGCGGCTGGACTGCAAGCCTTTCAACAGCGACTAGCAGGCATCGGCCAGACGATCAACGAACGCAATCAATCGCGCCGTCCGTACGAGACGCTCGCGCCCGGCGGCATCCCCCAGAGCATCAATATCTGAGCCGCCGGCGCTCGCCCAATGCCACTCACTTTGTGAGCGGCACGGCACTAGCCTGGATTATTCATGGCTTCCTCATGCAGGACGCAGCCTGCCGCATGTAACCCGAAGCGTCAGCGAGGGAGAACTGTGACCACTCCCTCGCTGACGCTTCGGGTTACATGGCGGCCATGAATAATCCGGGCTAGCCGCCGGTAATTCGCGGGAAAACATTGATGCCGAATCACCGGTGGCTAGCGCCATTCCGATCAAAGTGAGTTCTCCAATCCGTTCACAGGAACGATTGTATTCACGCCGCTGCAACGCAATTTCAATCCGCCTCAAGAAGTCCTCGCTGCCATCCTTGACGATCTGCACATCGGACGTTGGAATCCCGCTTCACGTTTCTGGTGATACTTTGGCTCTCGAATGAAGTCTCCCGTCCTGGCTAGGGAACATTTGATGAACGCCGCACGCCGCACTAAACAGTCTCGGCCTGAAATGGCCGTCTGCTTGCAGGCCGTCGTCCGCTTCACGACGCGCTGTGCCACGAGTTCTCGCCGTCACCGTCCGTCCTCTCAGAGAGCCGCAGGCCGTCAGGCCCCGGACGTGTCGCCAACGCTCTTTCCAAGGCCGAACGCCCCTCGGCTCGCCCTGTCTGTCGATTTCTGACACTCATTTCAAACCAGCCAATTCGGAGACTGACCATGCCGCTGTTTGATTGGCTCAACTTTCTGCACCGTTCCCGCAGAGCAATTCTGCCGACAAATCCGCATTCGCAGGCGCGAGTACCAGCGTTGGCAGCCGGCTATCGCCCAGATTGAAAACCTGGAATCCCGTGTCGTCCCAGCCGCCCCCGATGCCACGAGCGGCTGCGACAGCGTCCACATGAATTCGTCGCTGTGGTCGTACGTCAGCGTCTCGGACCCGGAATATGATCCGCTTGCCGTGAGTCTGGTCGGAAGCGGCACGAGCAATGGCGCGCTGGCCCTGAATTCCAACGGAAGTGTCCTGTACACACCGAATCCAAATTTCGTCGGCAGTGACTCGTTCTCGTTCCGGGCGTTCGATGGTGCGGCTTACTCGACCACGGAAACATTCACGATCAACGTCACGGACGATGCTGGTCCCCCGCCGCCAGCGGGAATCACGATTAGTCCGGTCTCGGGGCTGCTGACCTCGGAAGGTGGGAGTTCCGCCACTTTCTCCGTGGTGCTCGACAGCGTGCCGACGGCCGACGTGGTGATTGGGCTGATGTCGAGCGACACAACGGAGGGAACAGTCTCGCCCGCCAGCCTGACATTCTCACCCAGCAATTGGAATCTTGCACAGACGGTGACGATCAGCGGGGTCGATGACACGTTGAATGACGGCGATGTGGCCTACACGATCATCACGGCGGCTGCCATGAGCATGGATCTTGCCTACAGCGGACTGGACGCGGGCGATGTCTTGGTGACCAACACCGATGACGAGTCCGGTGTGACGATCAGCATTGACGATGTCTCGGTGACGGAGGGAGCTACTGGCCCCACGACGTTGACCTTCACGGTCAGTCTCGCGGCTTTGTCGAGCGTTCCAGTGACGGTGGACTACGCGACCGGCGACGGCACAGCAACGACGTCGAACAGCGACTACGCTTCGGCTGCGGCGACGCTCACGCTCGGGGTGGGCGTCACCACCCGAACTTTCAGCGTCACAATCAACGGCGACACGTTCATCGAGCCTCACGAAACTTTCTTCGTCAATCTTTCGGCAGCCACAAACGCAACGATCGCCGATAGCCAGGGAATCGGTACGATCACGAATGACGATGTCGCTCTTGGTCTCGATCCCCCGCCGTTGCTGAGCATCAACGACGTCTCCGTGGTCGAGGGGAATTCGGGGACGCGAACGGCGATGTTGGTACGACAACAAAGTTCGCGACGCGGTGCTGGACCGGCTGATCGAAGACTCGATGAGCATCCCCAAAATCCTGGCGGCGATGCAACGCGACTTCTTCCTCGATCTCTCGCAAGGGTTCGTCTACGACTGCATCGAGCGTCGCGTGGCGGAACTGGACTGCGCCGACGACCGCCGTTGGACGCTGGAGAAATTCAGCGGCACGCTGTGTCTCGACGAACTGCATCTGGGGCGCGACACGCTGTTGTTGGCGACCGATCCCATCGGCGACTTCCCGGTGGCGTTCGCGTTGGTCGAGAGCAACGACGCGGAACACATGCAGCGGTTCCTGGCGAATCTGAAGCGGCACGGCTTTGAGCCGCGCGTGGTGGTGACCGATGGCTCGTCGCTGTACCCGAAACTGTTGGCCGAACTGTGGCCGCGGGCCGAGCACCAACTCTGCGTGTTCCATGTGTTGCAGGACATCAACGGCCAGGTGCTCGACGCGGTGAAGCGGCTGCGGCGAGCGTTGAAACGCCGCGGTCAACGAGGCCGCAAGCGCGGTCGCGGCCGGCCCAAGAAATCGGCCCGCAAACGCCGTGGCCTGACGCTCGAAGACCAAGCCAACTTCGTGTTCAAGCATCGGTATTTGATCGTCACCAAGGAAGAGAATCTCAGCGATCCGCAGCGCGTCGACTTGCGGACAATGTGCCAATACCTCCCCGAATTGCAGACTCTGCGAAACTTCGTGATCAAAGTGGGCCGGCTGTTCGACGCCGAGCAATCCACGCACCAAGCTCACTGCCGCCGCGCGAAGCTTCTCAGCCACGCCGCGTTCGCCGCGATCCCCGAATTGGCGAAGGCGCTGAAGATGTTGGACGGCGACAAGTTCGACAAGATGATCGCCTTCCTCCGCACGTCACCCGCGGCCGGCACCAGGAAGCCGCCACGAACCCGCCCGCTGGTGATTCGCCCGCCCGTGATTCGCACGAACAATCATGTGGAGCACACCAACCGCAAGCTGCGATTCTTCGAGAAGTCCCGCTACAAATGGCGTCGTCGTCGAAGCATCGTCCGCTTCCTCTTGCTGGCCTTCAGCCGCTGGCGAACAACTCACGCGACGACAGAGTCCCATTCAAATACATTGTCCCACAACTCCTCTGTTCACAACACCAACCGTCAAGCTGCCTGAGAACCGAAACTACTGTCGGCTTCGGCGAGAAGTGTCGAACAATTCGACTTCGCGACGACACAATGGAGCATCGTCCTGCGAGCGGCTCAGCCCGACGATTCCACCGCGCGAGCAGCATTGGAGATGTTGTGCCGACGGTATTGGTTTCCGCTTTACGCCTTC
>JBJXEX010000397.1:0-101367 GCA_046156195.1 Planctomycetaceae bacterium
GAGCGGCTCGTGCTGTGGGAAGGTGTGGCGAAGTCGGTCTCCATCCGTGGGGCGGCTTTGCTCCGCCGCGGCGGATGGGATCAAATCCGAAATCTTGACCCCACCGATGGCAAGGCCGCCCCACGGAACCACAAAAAATGGCCGGTCACCAACGGAGACTCCCAACCGCGATCATGAAGTGTTTTTGGTTGCCGCTCTCACATCATTCGGCCTATCCATCATTCTGCTCGCCGGGAATCAGCAGAATGATGTGTGGACAGAATGATGTTGATTCATAGGAACACAAAGCCTCGAAAGTTAAGGTGGCTTCTGGTCTTGACGCTTTCGGTGCCGAAAATCTTCTCACGAAAACAGGATTTCAATCGTTTGCAGAGCAGAGGTGGTGAAATCACCCATCATTTTGAGTTGTGTAGAGACCAATGGGGCAAGCCGGATGGGGGCGAAAGGCACTGAGGTACGCGGCGTTGGCGTGGACCGCCACAGGCTCCGTTTCCGTTGGCTCGCCGACATCAAAAGCGGGAGAGGTCTTCAGCCGCTCCGGGACGACCACCAACCGCTGATTGGCTTCCGCGAACACCGTGCATCCGCAGGGCGGTTGTGTCGCCGCAGAGTTGTGTGAGGTTGAACCCGAAGGGTTCGCAGCCATTAGCCGGTGGTTGAGCGCAGCGATACCACCGGATCGGGATCGCGCGGTCATTGCACCCCGGCAGGGGTGCCAGCAGCGAATGCTGCGAAAGGCTGTGATCCCTCCGGGATCAGTAATGACGTTGCTCACTGTGTCCGGTGATATCGCTGCGCTCAACCACCGGCTAATGGCTTTCAAGCCTCCGGCTTAGGGTAAGCATCGAGCGTCCGTCCGCAGGGGGCATCTCCGTTGGATCGCCGACATCAAAAGCGGGAGAGGGCTTCAGCCGCTCCGGGACGACCACAAGCCGCTGATTGACTTCCGCGAACAGCGTGAATAAACCGCTGAGCAATGAGCCGTGGCTGTGTCGAACACGCCGAGAGGCCGTCAATGCTTTCCCTTCCTGACTACAAACGAGCCGTCAAGCGGTATTCGTGCGTTGTGGCACTCTCAGGAGTCGCCGCGTTTGGACTGTTCGATGCGGTGATGTGGCTGATTCTCCAACTCGTCGGGCCACAGTTTGTCACAGTCCGCAATTACTTCGATGGTTGGCTGAGTCCCGGATGGCAAGAAGTGATTTTGCCGTTGTCCTTCTTTGCTTTGTCCTCTCCACCGTCACTTCTTCTCCTGATCTTTGTGATTCGCCGAGCGAGACGACAACCGGTTTTACGTTGTCCTTCTTGCGACCACGAAATCGCAAGCGAAACGTCCCGGCGACATGTGCTCCAATCCTTGCATTGTCCGCATTGCCGCCAGCAAATTGTCGAGCACTTCGAGGTGCCGGTGATTGCTGATTCCAACGCGACTCCGCCGCGAACAAGTGCCGTCACGAAGGACTCCAAGCAAATCCAAGCAGAGTTACATGGGCATCTTCGCTTTGCGGCCATCGCCTGGGGTCTCGCTCTCCCATTGATCTATGGAATTCTCATCTGGGGGAAGCTCACGGGGCCTTCGAGCAATCCAAGCTGGCTCGTCGTGATATTGTCTCCACTTGCAATGGTGACGCTGTTTATTGGCATGATGTGGGTCTGCACGATCGGCGAAGCAGAGCGTGCTCAAAAGCGAAACGAAGATCTCGCCAAACTCAAATGACGGAGGGGATATGCCTCATTCTCAAGGTCTCTTTCGATCATCGTTAGCGGCTCTTCTCGTTGTCAGCTTCACACCACTTGCGATTGCCGCGCCGCCGTTGATTGCAGATCAGGCTGCAAACGTCTGGATCAAGCGGACTCCGTTGCCGGACGCTCCCGTCTCGCCGCGGTTGGGGTATGAGGGGGCGTGTGTTTGGGATCGGCAACACAAATTGCTCGTGAGGTATGGCGGGCACAATCAAGGGGGTGGCGGCGAGCAGGGGGCGGAGGTTTGGACGTTCGATTTGGCGACGGCGAAGTGGACGCTCAAGGAGCCGAATACGTCGCCGCCGGGGGTGTGCTGCAACGCTCAGAATGTTTACGACCCGACGAGCGGGCGGTATGTGCGGTTTCCGTTCTTCAGCGGCAGCCACGGGTGGCAGTGGGCTCGCGAGCTGTATTTGAATGACTCGTCCGTGTGGACCTACGACCTCGGCGAGAACCGCTGGCGAAACCGCCGGCCGTTGCCGACGCCGAAGCTCGCGCCATATCGCTGTGCTTCGTGGGACAGCGACGAACAAGTCGTCGTCGTGTTCGGCGGCGAGGGGAGCAGCGAAGGGACGTTGATTTATGACCCGGCACGGAACGAGTGGCGTTGGCCCAAGCCCGCGAACGAACCGCCCGGTCGCAGCGGTGGGAACATGGCCTACGATGAGGCTCAGAAGCTGCATGTGATGTTCGGTTCGCAGTTCGACAACGACGTTCACACCTGGGCCTACGACGTCCGCCGCAACGAGTGGCGTGACATGAAACCGGAAGTCCAACCGCCGACCGACAAGAACGACGCGGTGCTGACCTACGATCCGATTCATCGCGTCGTGCTGGCGATCATCAAAATCACGACCGGCAAGGACGAAGACGCGAAGCACGAATTGCAGACGTGGGCCTACGACGCGGGAGCCAATCGCTGGCAGCGGATGAATCCGACGGCCGAACCGGAATCGTCCAGCAATCGCGCGAGGAATTTGATCTTCGCTCCAGAGTTGAATCTCGCGATTCTCGAAAGCTGCACGAGCAAGCCGCGCGAGCAGCAAGTTTGGACGTACCGATTTGGGGAGGCTCCGGCTGCTGAGTTCGCGACACCGGTGTCAAAACCGCGATCGGTCCCGCCGCTGGTTGAGGACGGAGTCGTTTCGGTCATCGGGCCGCAACGGGTGGAACTCAGTTGGACGGCCCCCGTAGCCCCGTCGCTCCGCGATGGGAAATCCGCGTCACGGAATGATGCGGCGACGATGCGCTATCACGTTGAACGCGCGGTCGTCGAAGTCTACAGCGACGATCAACTCAAGCGGCTCAAGTCGCGCACACCGCCGATGGCCGAACCGATCGTTGGAGCCATTCGCCGCATCGGGCCGTTCCAGCGGCTGACGACCGAGCCGCTCAAGACGACATCGTTCGTGGACACGAAGATCAATCTCAACGAGCCACAAACGATCGCAGGCGAACCGAGCTACGACCGGCCATTGCACAAAGATCATCTCGCCGAATCCGGCCGTGAGTATCGCAAGACCGTGTTCGCCTATCGGATTCGCTCGGTCGATGACGCAGGCAAGGAAAGCGGGCCGTCGTCGGCGCTCTTCACGATTCCGTCGTCGCCACAGCACGTCTTCAGCCGCGAGGACGGAACGACCTGCCAACTGAAATGGTCGCCGAATCCCGAACGCGGCCTCGCTGGCTACCGCGTCTATCGCATGGATGGCCGCTACGACAAAGACCCGGTCTCGCGACTGACGGCCGATCCGATCAACGCGATGACCTTCCAAGACGAGTCTGCCGGCAAGCAGGCTCGGCGGTACTACATCGTAGCGGTGGACGCTCTGGGCCAAGAAGGTTTCCCGTCGTCACCCGTCTGGTTCCAGCGCGAGTGGCGAGACTTTTACTTGCCGTTCATCGGCGATTGGCATCAGTGAAGAGGTCCAATGAGCCTGCCCGCCTGGTGAATCCGAGAACCCAGACCGAGAAAGCCAATGAATCTGATTCACCATCCAGGTTTGAAGGTCACGGTAGCTCAAAGAGCAACTCGCAGATGCGGCCGAGATCGCGGCCGACGGCTGTGGTGGTCAGACCGTTTCGCAGCGGAGCGTTGTTGACGAACATTGCGAAGGCGAGCGTGTCTCCCTTCGAGGTCGTCATGTAGCCGGCGAGGGCCTTGCTGGTCAGCAACGAGTTCCCGTTCATCAGGTTTTCCCAGAAGAGCGTGCCGGTCTTGGCGGAGACTTTGTCTTTGGCGGGACTTTCGGAGGTGACCGATTTCGCCAGCGTGCCATCGACACCGAGTCGCGGCAACGCTCGGCGATACGACTCGAAGTCGGGGCGTGTCGCCATGTAGCAGAGCAATTGCACGGCGGCCGTGGGCGTCACGAAATCGGATCGCGATCCGCCGGCTCCACCGCCGAACGAAATCGAGTCGACATCAACGCCGGCCCGTTTGAGGAAAGCGTGTTGTCGCCGCAAGCCTTGGGTGAGCGTTCGCTCGCCGTGCTTCGATGCGACGAGCAGCGGTAGAGTGCTGGCGTGCAGGTTATGGCTGACCTTTAAGATCAGCCGCGCATTTTCCGAGAACGGCGGCGAGACATGCTTCGCGACTCTTGGCAGCTTGAGGGTCTCGTCGCGCGGGGGGAGCTTATCGGCGGGATGATCGGCGGCGGCCGGCGCATCGACGGTGACTCCGCGACGCTGCAAGGCTTCGATCAGCAACGTGCGTGCGAAACGGTTGGCATCGGGAGCTTCCAAGACTTGCAGGACCGGCTTGTGTCCCTCGGCGACGTGACCGTTGACGCTGATTCGCCCGCCTCCCAGGTCGCGGACGGAGGTGTCGGTCTTGCCGTTCTTGGCAACGGTGTCCACATGCGTCTCGATGCGCAGCGATTTCGATTCGGGACGCCATTTGACTTGGGCAGGCTTACCGGACTTGGTGGGGGTGATCGTGAAGTCGATCAGGTTGTCGTTGACGTAGATCGGAGTCAGCCGGCCCGGTCCACTGCCGGAGCCTTCCGCTTTCTCGAACAGCCGGTCGTCGATGAGCACATCGCCTCGGACCCGCTTGATGCCCCCCTTGGCAACCTGTTGAGCGAGGTCGTTGAGTCCGGCGAGCGGGTCTTGTGGGGTGAGGTGGGACTCGGAGCCACCGCTGGCATAGGTGTGATCGCCGTCGGTGAAGGCGATCTCGCCGGACTCGGTGGTGCGTCCTCCGAACGTCAGGTCACCGCTGGCGATCAGAATGAGATCGCCGATGAGTTCGCCTTTGTCGTTGATCTCGCCGCGGCGCACGATCGGCGTTTCAAAGCGGTGATCGGCTCCGAACGCATCGAGAGCACACGCGACCGAGAAACATTTCGTGGTGCTCGCCGGAGCGAACAGCTTTTCCGAGTTCAGTTCGTAGCGGACTCTGCCGGTTTTCAAATCGACCGCCAGCAAACCCCAGTGAGCCTGCTTGTACTTGTCGGACTCCATCAACTCGCGGACTTGGGGCGGGACTCGGTCCTGGGCAATGGCGGGCAAGACTACGAGAAACAGGACGGCAATGACGAGTCCTCGCGCGGCGAAGCCACAATGTGACACGACGCTCCGCGTCGTGACTCGCGACGCGGAGCGTCGCGCCACAATCTTGCCAAACAAACGGGATCGGCCAAGAAGTCGATTCACGAGCAAAGCTCCTGCAAAAGGTGACGGCGAAGGACGAGGAAGTTTTATACCTCGCACGGCGATGAATCAGACAGGCGAGCGGGGTGGCGTCAGCCCCCCCCCGGTGAATTCGTCGCACAACAGGGTGACTGACGCCTCGCATTGTGAGCCGAACGCGCTAGCGTCGGGCGATTCGCCGTCAAACGTCATCGACCTTCCTCGCGTGCTCCGGCCTGCCATCCATGCGGCTCCCAATGGGGTTGAAATCGGTGGCCACACGGATGGCAGTGCCGGAGCACGGAGGAAGACCGGTCGGGGAAAGGCCTGGGCTGTTCGCAGCCATCAAAACAGGAAGTCGTTCTTGGACAGGTTCTTAGCCCCCGCGGCTGTTTGCTCTGGTTGCCGGCGCGAGTTAGCTTGTGCTCGCAACCGGGCGATCCTCCTTTTGGAAATGGCCGCATCCGCCGCGGCGGAGCAGAGCCGGAGATCGGAGCACGGAGATCGGACAGGTCGATGGCACGGGGACCGGAAATTCACAGGCTGGACGAAGGACGAATCACATGAGCACAGGATTGAGTCGGAGAGCAATGCTGGGAGCGAGCGTCATTGCCGCCACGAGCGCGACGGTATTGCGTGGGGAGTCGCCGGTCGCGAAGTCGTCCGGGACCGTCATCTACAGTCTGAACACGAGCACGATTCGCGGCCAGAAGGTGGGGCTGGCTCGTGAAGTCGAGATCGCCGCTCAGGCGGGTTACGACGCGATTGAGCCGTGGATGGGGACGATCAATGAGTTCGTCAAGAATGGCGGTTCGCTCAAAGACCTCGGCAAGAAGATTCGAGACTTGGGGCTGACGGTCGAAAGCGCGATCGGGTTCGCTCGCTGGATCGTCGATGACGATACCGAACGAGAGAAGGGATTCGAGGAAGCCAAGCGGGATATGGATTCGTTGCAGCAACTGGGTGGCAAGCGAATCGCTGCTCCGCCGGTGGGTGCTCACGACAAAGGACCGGTCGAGCTGCTGAAAGCGGCGGAACGATATCGGCAACTCTGCGAACTCGGCCGGCAGTTCGGGATCGTGCCGGAGGTTGAGGTGTGGGGGTTCTCAAAGGCTTTGTCGCGGTTGGGTGAGACCGCGTTTGTGGCTTTGGAATCGGCTCATCCCGACGCGACGATCCTGCCGGATATCTATCACCTGTTCAAAGGAGGCTCCGGCTTCGAGGGTCTGCGGTTATTGAGCAGCGCCGCCGTGCAGGTCTTTCACGTCAACGACTACCCGGCCGATCTGCCACGCGCCACCATCGCCGACAAAGACCGCGTCTATCCGGGAGACGGGATCGCTCCGATGACTGACATCCTGAGATCCGTCATCCGTCCCGATCGGCCGATTGTCTTGTCTCTGGAACTCTTCAACCCAGAGTACTGGAAGCAGGACGCCCTGGAGGTCGCTCGCACCGGCCTTGAGAAGACGAAGTCCGCGGTCGCGAAGGCGATGGGCTGAGCGCGATGTTTAACCGCAACGCCATCGGCGTGCGCGCGACTTCGAGTGGCGGCCGATGATGTCACCCGAAGCGTTCGCGAGGGTCCGCCGCGGCGGACTCACCCGGCTTGATTCGCGGCGAAGCGTTCTGGAGCGTCCGCCCTCGCTCACGCTTCGGGTTACTTATGGGGTGCGGCTTCGCCGCGTCGTTTAGGCCCGTCTCCCGCTTCGCTCGCTAGTCCGGAGTTCACGGTCGGGCGTCCCAGACCATCACGTTCTTATCGAGGCCAATGGACGCCAGACGCTGGCCGTCTTGGCTAAACACTGCTCCCATGACAAAGCTGGTGTGCCCCTTCAACGTCAGCATCTCTTGGCCGCTCGCGATGTCCCAGAGTTTCACAGTCTTATCCCAACTGGCCGAGGCGAGCCGTTTGCTGTCCGGGCTAAACGCGACGCTCATGACGAGGTCCGTGTGCCCCTTCATCGTGAGTTTCTCTTGGCCGGTCGCGACGTCCCAAAGTTTCACGGTCTTATCCCAACTGCCCGAAGCGAGCCATTTCCCATCCGGGCTGAACGCGACGCCGCGAACATTGAGGATGTGCCCTTTCAACGTCCGCATCTCCAGACCGGTCTGGGCGTCCCAGATCTTGACCGTTTGATCCTCGCTGCCTGAGGCCAAGAGCATTCCATCCGCGCTCCAAGCGACGCTCGTGACCTTGTCTGTGTGCCCTTGCAACGTCAGCGTCACGAGACCGGTCGCGGTGTCCCAGACTTTCACCGTCCGATCTTCACTGGCTGATGCGAGCCATTTCCCATCCGGGCTGAACGCGACGCAGATGACCGGGCTGGTGTGCTCGTTCAAAGTCCGTGTGGCCAGACCGGTCATGGAGTCCCACATCTTCACCGTCTTGTCGTGGCTGGCGGACGCGAGCCATTTCCCGTCTGGGCTGAAGACCACGCAATTGACCGCCTTGGTGTGTTGATTCAACTTGAGCGGATCTAACTTGAGCGGATCCGTTTCGAATGCAGACTGAACATTCTCCGCGTCCCAGACTTTCACCGAAAAATCCTCGCTGGCGGAGGCCAGCCGTTTTCCATCCGGGCTAAAGGCGACACTCGTGGCACCGACGATGTGCGCTTCCCAGGCGAGCGTCTTCTGACCATTCACGGCGTCCCAGAACTTCAACGTCCGGTCGTCGCTGGCCGACACCAGCCGTGTTCCGTCCGCGAGAAACACCACGCTCCGGATCGTGTCTGTGTGGCCTTTCAACGTGAGCAATTCTTGACCGCTCTTGACGTCCCAGACTTTGACCGTCTGGTCCTCGCTGGCGGATGCAAGCCACTTTCCATCCGCTCGGAACGCGACGCTTTGGACATCGTCGGTGTGCCCCTCGAGCTTCAGCTTCTCTTGGCCGCTCGTGGCGTCCCACAGCCGCACCGTATCGTCGAAGCTGGCCGACGCGATCTGGTTCCCGTCGGGGCTGAAAGCAACGCTCGCGACTAAATTTTTGTGCCCGGTCAGCGTCAGTTGCTCCTGACCGCTCGCCGCGTCCCAGACCTTCAACGTGTGATCCCAACTGGCGGACGCGAGACGCTTCCCATCCGGGCTGAAGGCGACGCTCGAAACCCGTTCCTTGTGCCCTTCCAAAGTGAGCAACTCCTGACCGGTCGTGGCGTCCCACACTCTGGCCGTGCGATCTTCGCTCCCCGACGCGAGCCATTTTCCATCCGGGCTGAAGGCCACGCTCGTGACTTCGCGAGTGTGCCCAGGGAACGTGAGGATGACCTGACCGTTCTTGATGTCCCAGACCCTGACCGTCGTGTCGTGACTGGCCGAAGCCAACCATTTGCCATCCGGGCTAAACGCCACACTCACGACCCGATCGGTGTGCCCATTCAAGGTGAGTAAACTCAGACCGGTCTGGGCGTCCCAAACTCGGATCGTCTGATCGTAGCTGGCCGACGCGAGCCGTTTCCCATCCGCACTCAGTGCCACGCACCAAACCGCGCCGGTGTGATCGGTCAAATTCCTCTGATAGAAGTGAGCGAGGCGATTCCAGAAATGCCACTCAAAGCCCCGAAAATCGTCCGGCCCACCGGCCAGAGGACCGTCAGGTTTGTGGAGTTTCAGCAAGCGAAGGATTTCACCGACTCGCGCGTTGTTCCAAGCGGTTTGAGCGAGATTCATGTCGGCCACATAAAGAAGCCGCAACGCGGTGCGTTCTTTCTGTTGGGCTTGCAGACGTGCGGTTTCTTCCTGCTTGGCCAACTCAACGGCGAGTTGCTTGGCTTCGCGTTCGTTTTTGACGGAGATCACCAGTGCGTCGTTCGTTTCCTCCACCACTTTTTTCTGTGCTTCAACCACCTTGTTCTTTGCCTCAACCTCCTCCTTCTTTGCCTTAACCTCCCTGTTCGCATTCGTAAGTTCGATGTTCTGGGCAGCGACAGTCATGTTGGCTTCTGTCAGTTTGATGTTCGCGTCGGTTGCCTCCTTGTTGGCGTCTTCCAGTTCAATGTTCTTGGTCTCGACTTCGTCTTTGGCTATTTGGAGCGCGACGTTCTTGTCAGCGACATCGTTCGCGTGCAGAACCGAGAGCACCGCCCCTCCCACCAAGGCGAAGATTCCCATCACTGTTCCCACGGTGAAACCGGCGACCCACCTGGGATGCCGCTTCTTCCAGCGGCGACGCTTTTCGCTCCAGGAATCGGGAAACACCGAGACCGGCTCATCGGCGAGCCACGCTTCCACGTCGGCCGCCAGATCGATTGCCTTCGCATAGCGATCCGACTTCTCCCGTTGCATCGCCGTCAGACAGATCGCTTCGAGCGGTGCGGGGATACTGGAATCAATGGCACGCGGCGTTCGGATCTCACCGGCGAAAACTTTTTCCAGGATCTCGGTGCTGTTATCGCCTGTGACCGGATCTTGGTTGGTCAGCAAGAAGTAAAGGATGGCTCCCAACGAATAGACGTCGGTGAGTTCGTCGAGCGTGACGTCCTCGACCCTCGCGCCAGTCACTTGCTCGGGCGACATGTAGCTCGGTGTGCCATGCACAATTCCCTGAGTGGTGGCTTTGCGCGGTTCGCTGATTTCGATGCCCGTACTCTTATTCATATTCGTCGCGGTTCGCTGCTCCGAATGGCCGGACTCTTGGTCCGAGTCGGGCGCGACATCCCGTTTGAAAACTTTGGCGAGGCCCCAATCGACCACCAGCGTCTCGCCGAATTCGCCCAACATCACATTGTCGGGCTTCAGGTCGCGGTGCAGCACCCCTTTCTCGTGAGCGAAGGCAATCGCTTGGCAGACCGCGATGAACTGCCTCAACAACCGAGTGAACGCCAATTGAACGTCGCTACGTTCCTCGAAACCGACCAGCGCAGAGTTGGACTGCTTGGCCTGGGTTTCAGTCTTGGTCTCGGTCTTCGTCTCGACCTGGGCGGGGATGAACTGATCGAAGCCTACCTGCACGGAGGCTAGCGAATCGACGCTGCTCCGCCAGGAAAAGATCCTTCGCCACCCGCGTTGGAGCATCCACAGAAACGGCAACGTCAACTTCTTGAGCCGCATCAGGGAAATCCACTCCCTTCGCCACCGCGCGATCGACGACAGCGGTTTGGGATCACCGCGCCGCAGCTTGTGCATGTTTTCAATGGCCACTTTCAGATTGACACCCTGGACGAGCTTCATGGCATAAAACGGGGTGTCTTCGCCCTGCCAACCTCGGTCGTAAACCGGCACGATACCTGGATGCTCAAGCTGCCCGGTAATCTGTGCCTCTTCGAGAAGCCGTTTGACCTTCGACGGGCTCTTTCCCTTTTCTGCGTCCAATTCCTTGAAGGCGATCACGCGGCCAATCTCGGTGTCGGTGGCGCTCCAGACGATACCCATGCCGCCCGATCCGATTTTCTTGATCCGCCGATAGCGGTCCTTCGCAGGCGAGCCATTCTTAGGAGATCCGTTCTGCGGTGGTGATGCCGGAATCGGCTCTGGCGAATCGGTTTTTTCGAACGACGGGGGAGAGGTGTCCGCAGCTCCCAGCACCGCTTCGATATCGGGATCTTTGAGGCTCAGCAGGCATTGACGAATCTCGAAATCCATGACGGCGTGCAGCACCGAACGTCCCTGCTTGAGCTGCTTGTGTTTGGCGGACTCTCGCTTGACCAGTTCCGCGACGAACTCGCGGTGAGTCACCGTCAGCCAGCGACACTCGACGAGCAGATCGGCGAGCGGCTTCGATTTGTCCTTGGCCCACGCTCGACAGGCGGAATGGAACTGCATCAAGTCGAGCAGCTTGTTTTTCAGCGCGACGACCGCGAAGAGTAGATTCCGCTCAGTCCACATGATTGGCCTCAGTTGCGACGGCTCCAGGTCGATGAGCGGCTATCACAAAGCTGAAGCCCAGCAACTGCAAGCCTGATGACTCAAGACAAATCGTCCGACGAATCCGTAAGCCGCGAAGTGCTAGCGGCTGGTCGAGGAAATCGCCCCGCGGCTAGCGCCTTGCGGCTCAAGCGGGGATCGCTATTGACCTCTTCTGCGAATTTGTGTCGAGATGATCTTCACGGCTCTGGCTTCCAAGAATGCCACAGATATACTCCGCCCGCCTGAACCGTCGGTTTGTCTTGCTCAGCGGCTGGGAACTGTTGAAACCACTTCGATCGACGTGATCTGGCTCAGGGCAATTTGTCCATGCAAACCAGTACATTGCCGGTTGGATCCGGCTCGCTTGTGGACTTGATTCCGTCGTCCGACTGCCTCGAACACGCTTCCGAGTCGCCGTCAAACCGCTCAGCGACGCAGCCACAGCGCTCGGCAACGGCGATTGATTTCGTCGTGCAAACCGCAGGAGTGGAGGTCGCGTGCGAACCGACTCCGCAAGTCGCGTTGCCCAAGCCCGCGCCTGCGAAGCGCGGCTCGCCCAACCCGGCCCGGCGTCCGAATCCGCAGCGCACTTGCTCGTTGATGGGCGTGCAAATTGTCGGCAGCGGCTCGTATGTGCCGGAGCACATCGTCACGAACGCCGACCTTCGCGAACGCTACGGCTTCGATCCGAATTGGATCGAGCAACGCACCGGCATCTTTGCTCGGCGTCACGCGGGTCGCGATCAGGCCACCAGCGATTTGTGCGTGGAAGCGGCGCGGCGGGCGATCGACAACGCGGGAGTCAGCGCGGCCGACATCGACCTGCTGATCGTCGGCACGTTCACGCCGGATCACCTTTGCCCCTCGACCGCGTGCCTCGTGCAAGACAAGTTGGGGATCGACGCTCCGGCGTTCGATGTGTCGGCCGCCTGTTCGGGATTTGTGTACTCGTTGGCGACCGCTTCGCAGTATGTCGCGACCGGCAACAGTCAATTGGCCTTGGTGATCGGAGCCGATTGTTGCAGCCGAATTGTGAATCCGCTCGACAAGAAAATCGCTCCGCTGTTCGGCGACGGAGCGGGTGCGGTGCTGGTCGCGCGTGGGACATCGGAGCAAGGGTTGCTCCGTTATCAGCTTGGTTCTGACGGCGGTGGCGGTGCGCTCTTGGAGTGCTCGGCGGCGGGGACTCGGAACCCGGTGACGATCGAGGACATCGCGGCGGGGCGTCAGTTCTTGGACATGGACGGTCGCAATGTCTTCATCTGGGCCGTGCGGATGGTCGAGGACACGATTCGTCTCATCCTCGATCAAGCCGGACTGCGGATCGAGGATGTTTCGCTGTTCTGTTTGCATCAAGCGAACGCCCGCATCCTGGATCACGCGGTCGAAAAGCTGGGGATTCCCCGCGAGAAGTTGGTGACGCAGGTCGATCGGTACGGCAACACGTCCGCCGGTTCGATCCCGCTGGTGTTGGACGAGGCACATCGCACGGGCCGGATTCATTCCGGGGACGCAATTTTGATGTGTGGTTTCGGAGCGGGCCTGACTTGGGGAACCGCCCTGTTTCGATGGTAAGACTTGGCGAGCGGGGCAGGTTGGCGATCGCGAGGTGCAACGATGAGTGAGGGCATCCGCAAATTGTTGGGTAAGACGGTTGTGGTGTCTCTGCGTTTGGCGGGGGCCATTCCCGTGAAAGGGATTTTGAGTTCGGCCGATGACGGTTGGTTAGTCGTCGAACAACTCAAGGGAACGCGCCGAGTTCCCGTGCATATCCCGATTGCTGCGGTGTTGTACTTCGTCGAAGACCACGAAGAGCACCATTAGATCGCTTGGCGATTTTTCCGATCGGCGCTGCACTTGCCGCCGGAAAGTCTGCTTGGAGCGATCGTCACGGGTGTCGGCATTTCGATACTCCCGATTCCTCGGAAGGGATTTGAGACACCTTGTCTTAGCCGGTAGATTGACCGCAAGGCGTCGGGCGTGTGGGGTCGATTGTCACCACCATGGCCGCGGGACGCTGCGGCACTCCGTCTTCGGGGAAGAAACATGAGCAAGCCTGGCGACCAAACGCCTTTTCAGGAACCGGATCCGAATTCGTTCGACCCGGACACGGCCCAAACGCTCCCAGAAGGAGCATTCGATAAGACGCTTGTGGAGGAGGGGGTTGCTCCCGCTCCGGTCGACGAAAATGCGACAATGGTCGGTTATGAACCCGCCGCCTCCATGCCCGACGCGGGGACCGCAGTTGGACTCGCTGCACCAGCGGCCAGCGAAGAGTCCAACGAGGTCGATCCCAACGCGACTCTGCCGGTGGGCATGTTGGTCGAGGAACCCGAAACCTCGATTCCAGACGATGCCACAATGGTCGCGCTGGATGTGCCGGCGGCCAGCGGTGATGCCAACGAGGTCGATCCCAACGCGACTCTGCCGGTGGGCATGTTGGTCGAGGAACCCGAAACCTCGATTCCAGACGATGCCACAATGGTCGCGCTGGATGTGCCGGTGGCCAGCGGTGATGCCGGCGAGGTCGATCCCAACGCGACTCTGCCCGATGGCGCGTTGGCTGCCCCCGCGGATGACGATCTCAGCTTGCGAACAATCATGTTGGACGATCCGGCGTTGAACGCGCCGTCAGAAATCGATTTCGACAAGACGCTCCCCGACGGAGCGCTCGCCATGCTGGCGGACGAAGACTTCGCGGGCAAAACGCTCGTCATGGACACCTTCGGAACCAGCGAGGCGGACACCGAAAAGACGCTGCCGGAGGGAGCGTTCGATGCGCCGGTCGATGCCGGTGCCACTCTGCTGGTGGACGATACCGGCGCGATCAGTTCCAACGACGACTTCGGCAAGACGCTGCAAGCCGACGCTTACGGAAAAACGCTCGCGACGGACGGCACCATCGCTTTGGATGATGACATTGACGCCAAGACGATCGTGGGGACCGACAGTGCCGCGGAACAGAATGTTTCGGCCTCAGCCGGCACGAAAGTGGACCCCAATCTGCAACGCAGCGGCGCAGCGCCTCTCGATTCGCGAGCCACGAGTACCGGCGGCAAGACCTCCGTCGAAGGAACCCAAGTCTTCGGTGCCAACGAAGGCGATGGCATCGACAAAGACAGTTTGAACGTCGCGACCAGAACCATCACCGGGCTGCATTACGGCTTGGTTCCGAAAGTCGATTTCAAGCTGGTCAAGCAATTGGGTGAAGGGGGCATGGGCGTCGTCTATGTCGCAAGACAGCAGTCGCTCGGCCGCGAAGTTGTCTTCAAGACACTCAAGCCCATGGCGGAGTCGCAGGCTTCCAAGCTCAAAGCCAGCGGCACGATGAACTCGGTCAATAAGCACCGCACGGACATGTTTCTGTCCGAAGCGGTCGTCACGGCCGATCTGTTCCATCCCAACATTGTGCCCATCTACGAACTGGCCAAGGCACCGGACGGTTCGCTGTTCTACACGATGAAATGGGTCCGTGGTGACGGCTGGCACAATCGGCTCAAGCTGATGACGTTGGAAGAGAACCTCGAAGTGCTGATGAAGGTCTCGGATGCGATGGGATTCGCACACTCGCGAAACATCGCCAACCGCGACCTGAAGCCGGAAAACGTGATGCTCGGCGGGTATGGCGAAACCATCGTGCTCGACTGGGGCCTGGCGCTGCCGTTCGGCGAGGGGAAAGGCCGTTTGCCGATCTCCACGACGGCGGGACTCGGTTCGGGAACTCCGGCCTACATGCCGCCAGAATTGATCACCGGGCCGCTCGCCAGAATCGGCCCGGCCTGCGACATCTACTTGTTGGGAGCGATGTTGTTCGAGGTGATCACGGGATTGCCGCCGCACGATTTTACGATCAAGAAATCCGCCGGAACGGCAGGATCCGTCTCGGCCGGCGCGAAGATGGCGGAGATTCGCCGCGTCGTGGTCGACAACGTCATTCGCGAAACCGACCCAAAGTTCAAGGGCGAGCTGCTGGACATTGCCATGAAAGCGATGGCCACCAAGCCGGAGGACCGCTACCGGACGGTGGCCGATTTCCAAAAGGCCATTCGCGACTATGAGAAGCACGCCTTGAGCCACACGCTCGCCGCTCGTGCCAAAGAGTTGACTACCGTTCCCGCAGCGCTCGCCGCGCCGCTCACCGCGGAAGGCAAGCCCACGGCTGCAACACCGAGTGTCGGCTACAAGGGCTATCAAGACGCCCTGGCGCTCTACAACGAATCGCTTCGAGAATGGACCGGCAACGATGTCGCGCGCGCCGGACTGACCGAGACGCAGTTGAACTTCGCGAAGCTCGCGCTCAAGAACGGAGACTTCGATCTCGGCTTGCAGGTTCTCGACACAAACGCCGACTCGCATGTGGAAACGCGGACGCTGCTGGTGAAAGCAAAAGAGGAACGCGAAGGCCGAGTTCGCCGCATGAAGGTTCTGAAATGGACCGCCATCGGCTTGCTCATCGGCTTCGCCGGCGTCAGTGCCTTCGCCGCCAAAGGACAGTTTGACCTCACCAAAGCAAACAAGCAAAAAATCGAGGCCGAGCAACAGGCCACCGCTGCGACCATCGCCAAGAAAGAAGCGGAAGAGGCTGCGGCCAGAGCCGAGTTGCTTCGCGTGAAAGCCGAAAACGATGCGGCTGACGCCAAAAAGTCCAAATTGCTGGCGGAAGCGGCACAGAAGAAGGCAAAAGAGGAGGCCGACAAGGCCGACGCTCTCGCCAAGGAAGCCAACACTCTCGCGATGAAAGCCGACGCTGAAGCTAAGCTAGCGCTGGTCGCCAAGATGAATGCGGAAGACGCCACAATGAAAGCGGAAGTGGCTCGCGTCGCCGCCGAGAAGGCGGGGCAGAAAGCCCAGGAATCGGCAATTGCCGCTAAGAAGGAGCAGGCGAAAGCCGACTACAGGGCGGGATTGGCGGATGCGAGTCGAAGTTTCTTTGAGGGAAGTTATGTCGATACACGCAAGAAATTGATTTCCCTCAAGAAGGACTTCGCTGAACTCTGCGGTCCCGAATGGGAGCAGTTGATGAATGCGGCCTCCGCGCCGCAGGTCATTTCGATGGCCAAGCCGGTCGAGTCGATTGGTCTGAGCCGTAATGGACGAAAGCTGGTGACAGGCGACAGCGACGGCCACATCGTGGTGTATGAGATCGACGCGGATGGGATGGTTCTCGACGAAGCGACGATTCGCCTCAAAGAGATGATCCTCGACAAACACCCGATTCGCCGCTTTGCACTCGGTTCGGGGTTGCGCGTCGTGGCGATGTCACCCAATGGCGACGAAATCGCGGCGGCGGGTAAGGATGGAACGATTCGCGTTTGGAATCTATCGGATCCCGGCGATCAGCCCCGGATCAGCCTCAAAGGACACACGCAGTGGGTCAATGCGCTCAAGTTTTCCAGCGATGGCTTACGGCTTGTATCGGGCAGCGACGACAGCACAGTCTGCTTGTGGTCGGTGGCGAAGTCACAATTGCTCGTTCGCAAGAAAGTGCTGCACCCTGTCCAGTGTGTGGATTGGTCGCTCGACGGCCGATGGCTGGTCGCTGGCACGTCGTCGGCCCCCGACAACGTCAGCGGCGTGGCCTACTCCTGGGAAGTGAAGTCGATTGAAGACCAACTGACGCTCGTCCCGCTTCGACAATTCCAAGTTCTACCAGTCACGCAAAAGAAGGCCACCGATGCAACAGGAGTGGTCGGCGAGAAGGAGAAGGTGAAGCAGAATCGCGGTGTGGTCGCGATCGCGTTGACCGATGACGGGAAATACGCCGTCAGCAACGGCCCGGCCGCCGAGCTGTATCTCTGGCAAGTCAATCCCGTCACCACCGGGCAGAAAAAGAATTCGCTGAAGGCCGACATCAGCGCGGCCATCAAGTTGGGCGTGCATTCCAATCGAGTCGAACGAGTTCGTTCGGTCGCCTTCGCTCCCGATAGCAAGCGGATGCTGGTGGCTGGCGACGATGGAGCGATCTCGATTTGGGAACGTAAGGACGATGACTCCAGAAATATGCCGTTCTATCAGCGACAGCAGGTGGTCTATGGGCACGGCGGTCCGGTTCGGGGCTGCCTGCTTCTGCCACAGAATCCCGATTTGATCATCTCCGGCAGCTATGACCAAAAGGTGCATCGTTGGGATTTGACGACCTATTTCAAAAGCCGCGAGCCTTACGACGCTCCCAAAAAATCGGCAACGCCCGTCGCGTTTCGACCGGTTGATTCCGAAGTCAGCGTTCTCGACAAACCGCTCCCGCCGGAAAGCGACACCTGCGGTTCCGAAGGCCCCTCGGAATCAGGCACGAAGCCGGGAACTGATGCTTTGGTTTCTGTTTTGGACACACAAGCGCCGTCGGCAGCCGCGAGTCCATTTCGCTTAATTCCCTCCGATTGGGGGCAGGCGCGTTTACCACGGTGGCAACAGGTCTCGTCTCCGAAGCCCGTTCCGCGTGAGGTCGCCGCGGCTGTGGTGGCGATTGATGAACCGCGCAAGTCCGTTCGGCTCGCGGCTGGAATCAACCCCAAAAACAACGACAGCGTGGCACATACCGATTCGGTTCTCTCAGCGGTTTTTAGCCGTGACGGCAAGTTCGTCCTCTCGGCCTCGCGTGATCAAACCGCTCGTGCTTGGACCACGGAGACCGGCCGGCCAATTCTCACCAGCACGGGCCAGGCGTCGAGCTTCGACGACAACCAATTCAAAGAAGGACACGACTACGATCTCTTTACGATGCGTTTTTTTTCCGACGGAAAGCGACTGCTGACCAGCGGCTTCGACGGCGAGATGCGGATTTGGGATTCCGAGATCGGCAATCAGAAATCGTTCGGTCGTGAATTGGGAGTGCTCCCTGAAACCGGCATGTATGGCGTCGTTGACATTTCGCGTGACGGCCGCTGGATCCTGACCGCCGGTCGCAAAACTTCTGCTGACCGAAAAAAAACGGCCGAGGGAAAAGTCCAGGCAAAGGATGACAACAAGTACGAGGCTCAGGCTCAGCTTTGGAATATCGACGATGTCATCACCAAACGTCGGATCGAGCCTCGATTCCGGCTCGACAACGTACATCGCTTTCGCGTGACGACCGTCGCAATCTGGCCCGACAATTCCCGGCTGCTCACCGGCGATCGCGAAGGCAAAGTCGTGCTGTGGAATGCGGCCAATGGAAAACAAGTGGGCGAATCACGCATCTTGCACAGCGGCGAAGTGGTCAAGTCTCAGATCCTGGGAGATGGCTCGCGCCTGCTGACGGCCGGAGTCGATCGTCGGGTCGTGCTTTGGAAAGTCGTTCAGACCAACTCCGAGTTTGTGCTCGAAAAGATCCGCGAATTCAAACAAGAAGGGATGGTCGTCAATCTCGCCGTTAGCCCGCTGGAGGATCGCTTCATCAGCGTGATTCGTATTTCCGTGAAGAAGACCAAGGACGCCCAACCCAAGGAATTCACCACAAAGGTCTCGCTCTGGAATATCGAGACCGGCCGCGAACAAGTGATCCAACTCCCGACCCCCAACGCGCGCCGGATCGCGAACCTGTCCGATCTTGACGCGACTCGCGAACGCGAGCGTGATCGTCCCCCGTTCCCAGCGTGGGCGGCCAACGGCACTCAGGCGATCATCACGACCTCGGAGGGCCTCATCGTGAACGGGGCCACGACGTCGGAAGGGGCGATTCACTTTTATGATTTTCAGAATAATGCCATCACGCTCACGAAATCCTTGCGCGTGGACAAGGCGGATGGTGCCGAGGACCGAGCCGAGCCGTTCAGCGCGATCCTGCTCCCGAATGAAGACAAGGAGCCGCGACATCTCCTGACGCAGACCCACACGGCGGCCTTTCTGTGGGACATCAACAATGGCGAAAACCTTGTCAGCTTTCGTCCTCAGGGTCCGGTCTTTTCGGCCGGCTATTCCGCCGATGCCCGCTTTGTCGTGACCGGCGGACGATCGGTTCGCATCTTCGACGCCGACGAACGTCACGAAATTCAATACGGTCGGCAACTTCACAAACTCGAATACCCGCATAACGGGATGGCGACCAGCGTCGAATTCACTCCGGTCAAAGACTCGTATCGCTTCCTTACCACCAGCCATGACGAGACCGCGAAGATTTGGGAGTGGGATCCGATTCGGCAAGTCGCTCAGTTGCAGCACACGCTGATCGGTCATGTGGGACCGGTTCGCTGTGGCACTTGGTCTGCCAATGGTTCGCTCGTGCTGACTGTCGGGCATGACTCGCGGCCGCGAGTCTGGAGCTTCCCGGCCAACGGACCGGACTCAACAGTTCTCGACTTGCCGGCTGACACGCGTCCTGACGACTTCCAACAACTCTGTGGTGCGTTCTCTTGGGATGGCCAGTTTGTTGCCATCGGTGCCCGCAATATCCAGACGGGCGAAAGCCTTGGCTGGATCTGGAACCTCAAGCCCGCGATGGGCGCGAAACCCAAGGTCTATGCCACGGTTCGCGGACATGGTTTGGGTGGCATCAACTCGGTGGCGTTTCTGCCCGGCGACGACCGACTGCTGACCGGTGGGGCCGATGGAACCGCTCGGCTGTGGGATTGGCAAAAAAGCGGGGTGGACGCCAACGGGGGCAATGTGGTCGAGGCCGACTTCCTGATCTCGCTAGTGCGTCGTACCGAAGACAAGCAAGCCACCACGCATCGCGGTGCCGTGACTTCCGTGCGTGTTTCCAGTGACGGCAACATCGTGACCGCCAGCTCCGACGGCACCGTCTTGATCTGGCCCAAGTAACCCCGACAGACTGCGTTGAGCTTGCAGCGCGCCAGGATTGGCTACCTCACATATCGAAACTCCGCGCTCCCCAGCAGTGCTTGGGAGAAGCTGACCCAGGCGGCGTGTTGAGGGGCTGTCGGTTCGATGGGTTCATCCTTCATTGGCTCTTCTTCGCGCGGGACTTAATCGGAATTGATCGCCGCCGCCAGTGTCGCATCGCGAATCTCTTCGGCATCGAGTCGCCGCGGACTATGTCGCCAGACCAATCGGTTGTCGGGATCGGTCTCCCTGTTGTCGCCGAGAGCGTCTACCGCGTCTTCACGTTCCGCTTGGGTGCGAGGGAATCTTCTGGGTCAAACGACGGCCGCACCGCTGAAGAACAAAATGGCCGGTGCCCCAATGAGTCTCCCAACCTCGATCAAGAAGTGTCTTTGTCTCCGACCTCACATCATTTTGCCCTTTCATCAATCTGCTCGCCGGAAGTCAGCAGACTGATGCGAAGGCAGAATGATGGGACATGGCTTGGCATCTTCCCAATCGAAACTCACCGACGCTGAGCGCGATGGCGAGACGCGCGATACACTGCCGCCGTCTCGCTCGTGACCCTTTTGCCGAGGAGTCTGTCTTGATTGATCGCTGGTTGATTGCCGTCACATGCGTTGGCTCGCTGTTGTTGGTTTCGTCCGCTCCGGCTGACGAGCAAGACGACTTCAAGCAGCGAGTGCAGCCGTTGCTGGAACGTCACTGCTACGAATGCCACAGCCATCGAGCCAAAGAGTTACAGGGCGGCCTGACGCTCGATTCGCGCAGCGGTTGGGTACAGGGGGGCGAGACTGGACCAGCGATCGTGCCAGGGAAGCCGGATGAGAGTTTGCTTATCAAAGCGGTGCGGCGCACCAACAAGAACTTGCAGATGCCGCCCGACGTGACGTTGAAAGATGCGGAGATCGAACTGCTGGTCGAGTGGGTTCGTCGCGGCGCGGTTGATCCGCGCGAGTCGCCCGACACATCGAGCGGCGGCGGTTCGTGGACCGAGAAGTTGGCACAGCGGCGAAAGCATTGGTGCTGGCAACCGGTGAAACGGCCACGAGTGCCGGAGGTCAAACAGAGCGATTGGTCCCACAATCCAATCGATCGCTTTGTGCTCGCGCGACTGGAGGCCGAGGGGTTGTCTCCGTCACGAGACGCGGATGCGTGGTCGCTCGCGCGGCGCGTGTCCTTCGTGCTGACCGGATTGCCGCCAGTGGCCGACGGCTCGGATGATTTTGAAAGAAGCCACGAGCAACTCGTGGATCGAACCCTCGCGTCGCCGCACTTCGGCGAGCATTGGGCGCGGCATTGGATGGACCTCGTCCGTTACAGCGACACGCACGGCTCGGAGCACGATCCGCTGATCCCACATGCCTGGCGATATCGCGACTATCTCATTCGTACCCTCAACAGCGACCTGCCGTATGACCGCTTCGTGCGAGAACACTTGGCTGGCGACCTGCTGTCTCCACGCTGGAATCCGACGCTGGGCGTCAACGAGTCTCCGATCGGCACCGGCTGGTTTCGGTTCGTCGAGTTCTATCCGACACCGATTGACGTGAAGAACGAAGAGGTGGTTGTCGTCGATGCTCAGATCGACGCCTTCAGCAAGACGTTTCAAGGACTGACGATTGCCTGTGCTCGGTGCCATGACCACAAGTTCGATGCGATCTCGGCGCACGACTTCGCCGCGCTGTACGGCATCTTCGCCAGCACTCGCACGACGATGCACCGCGTCAACGATCCGGTCGCTCAACATGCGTTCGATCAACCACTCGTTGAACTCAAACGTCCGATTCGCCGCGCTCTCGCCGAACTGTGGCGAGAGCAACTGACTCACTGGCCGACGGCGATCCTGACTGCTCGTGATCGAGTTCACGAACCCGATCCTCCGAAGCCGACCGACAAAGACAAACCGGCTGCACCGATGCCGCCGCCGTTCGCGCCCGGGACACGATCGGCCGAAGCCGAATCGTTCCGCTGGCTGACAGCGCTCAAAGCGGCGAAGAGCAAACCGGCCGAACCGCTGAATCTGCTGGCCAGATTGATTCCGCCGCCGAGCGCAACCGGCGCGACGACACTGACCGATGCGATTGACCCGACTCTCTGGACCGCGCTGACCAACGAGCGACGAGCGGGCGTTGAACGTCGAGCGACATCGGCCAACCGGTTCCGCTGGTTCGCCGAGTTCACGGAGACCGACGCGGCTGGCTTGCTGACGAAGAGCGGCGATTGGTTCGCGACCGACAATTTTCAGGAAACGAGCGTCGCGGGTGACTTCGCAGTCTTGCCGAGCGGAAGCAACGTGCTCACGGCGATTCTGCCACGCAGTCGCAGTTCGTACTCGGTCAGCAACAAACAGGGGGGCACTCTGCGGTCGCCGAATTTCACGCTCGACATGAAGTTCGTCAGTGTGCTCGCCGGAGGAACGAACGGGGCGCGCGTGCGATTGGTCATCGAGAACTTCGTCGCGGACGGAGTGCTGTTTACTCAGGTGATGCCGACTCTCAACGAACCTCGATTGAGGTGGATCACGTTGCCGATCCGCGCGGCGTGGGCCGGTCGGCGAGCGTATCTGGAAATCATTCCACGCGACGAGATGCCGTATCCCGGCAAGCATCCCGACGCCTCGATTCTCAACACCGACGGCCGCAGCGGTGTCGCCGCGCGAGCGGTCGCGTTTCACGATCAAGGGGGAGTTCCGGAACTCTCGTCACCGATGCCCGACGAGCTGTGGTCCTCCGAACCGAATTGGCCGTCACTCGTGAAGAGACTGACGACGCTGGCCAGCGACGCGATCAGCGCGTGGTCCGAGGAACGCTGCTCGGACGAGCAAGCGCGGTTTGTCGATGAGCTGCTACGAACCGGCGTGTTGCTCAACGAGGCTCCGGCCGACCACGAGTTGTCCCGCTTGATCGCGCGGTTTCGAGAGCTTGAGGCACAGATCCCGGTGCCGATGCGAGTCAGTGGCGTCGCCGACGAACAAGGTTTTGATGAGCGGCTCTTTCCGCGCGGCAATCATCGCCGCGCGGGAGCATCCGTGCCGCGCAGATATTTGGAGGTGCTGGCAGCAACGACGATCCGCAATCACCGATCGGCAGGCGAGCCGGAGGGCGTCAGCCCCCGGACGGTCGATGAACCGCAAGTCCGGGGGCTGACGCCCAATGGCTCACCAATGAATCGGGACGGCACGATCGCGACAGGCAGCGGCCGTCGCGAACTGGCCGAGGCGATCGTCGATCCCCTCAACCCGCTGACGGCGCGAGTGATGGTCAATCGGCTGTGGCAGCATGTCTTCGGAGTCGGACTCGTGAAGAGCGTCGATAACTTCGGCGTGCTCGGTGAGCCGCCCAGTCATCCCGAATTGCTCGACTGGCTGGCGGCGGAGTTCGTCGAATCCGGTTGGTCGATCAAGCATCTGCTCCGTCTGATGCTGACCAGCCGCACGTTTCAACTTTCGAGCGAAGCCTCTCCCGCCGCGCGCGAACGTGATCCCAACAACCGGCTGCTGTCACACGCCAGCGTGCGGCGACTCGAAGCCGAATCATTGCGCGACTCGCTGCTGTTCGTCTCTGGCCGTTTGGATCGCCGGCCGGGCGGACTCGGCGTGCCGTTGCCTCTCCGGACGGGAGTCAAAGATTTTGAGAACCCGCTGGGAGGTCCGCTCGATGGCAATGGTCGGCGCAGCGTTTACCTCGAAGCCCGTCGCAATTATCCGCAGTCGTTGCTCATCGCGTTCGATCAACCGAAGCCGGTGCTGACCATCGGCGAACGGAGCGTCACCAACGTACCAGCCCAAAGCCTCGCAATGCTCAACGACAAGTTCGTCGCCGCTCAATCGGGCTTGCTTGCTCAGCGAGTGCTGTCGCTGCCAACGGTCGAGGATCGCATTCGAGTCTTATGGCTCACAGCATTCGCTCGTCCTGCGACGGATGCCGAGTTGACTCGCTCAATCGAGTTTCTGAAGTCGCAAGCCACTGTGCTGGGGATCGCTGGCGAGGCTTGGCAGACGGATCCGCGCGTCTGGAATGAGTTGGCTCACGCCTTGATCAACACGAAAGAGTTTTTGTATCTGCGCTGACAATGTCGCGACCGGATTGAATCGTGACGGACTCAAACCGGCCGTTACACTCCGGGTAGCTCGGCGCGAAAAATGAATCAGGGAGTCGATCAATGTCTCACGTCTCTTTGGAAAACCTCGAACAACGACTTAGTCAATTAGAGCAGCGCGTCGCGGAGCTATCTCCGAAGCCGCGACACGAGCCTGGCCGCGACGATTGGAAACGAACGATCGGCATGTTCCGCAATGATCCAATCGCTCAGGAAGTGATTCGCGAGACGTTGCGTATTCGAGAGGATGAGCGCGAACGCGCCGAACAAGGTGACGTGGAATGATTATCCTCGACACCGATCACATGACTGTATTGCAACACCCGGAAGGCCAAGCCGCACAGACTTTGTCTCGTCGATTGGCCGCGTCCAATGATCCCGACATTGTGACGATTCCAGAGGCGGCGGCATGAGTAGTCTCTCGCCGGTGACTCGGATAAATCGACAGCTCACTCGTCGCGAATGGCTGCAACGCTCGCGGTTCGGGTTCGGCATGTTGGCACTCGCCGGAATGTTGAACGACACCGCGAAGGCCAATGCTCCGCACTTCGCTCCGAAGGCCAAGCGGATTGTGATGCTCTTTATGGATGGAGGCGTTTCGCAGGTCGATTCGTTCGATCCAAAACCGCGGCTGACGGCCGAGCACGGGCAGCCGTTCAAGATGAAGATCGAGACCACGCAGTTTGAGAACAACGGCTCGACGTTCGGTTCGCCGTTCGCCTTCAAACAGTACGGCGAGTCGGGCATCCCGGTCAGCAGTCTGTTTCCGCACATCGCTCAGCACGTCGATGACCTGTGCGTGATCCGCTCGATGCGGACGCCGTTCGGCGAGCACGCTCAGTCGTGTTACATGCTGCACACCGGGCATCCGCTGACCGGTCATCCGAGCATGGGAGCGTGGGTCTCGTATGGACTCGGCAGCGAGAGCCAGAACTTGCCGAGCTTCGTGGTCGTCAACGGCGGGCAGTTGCCGCTCGGCGGGATCGCGAACTATTCGAGCGGCTTCCTGCCGGCGATTCACGAGGCGTCGCTGTTTCACGTCGGCTTGAATACGCCGGTCGTGGACAACATTCAGCCCGACGAATCGCGGCCGGGGCAACAGCTCAACAAGCTGCGATTCATCGCCGAGAACGATCGCGACTTTGCTCGTCGCGCCGGCAGCGGTGAGGATCAAATCGAATCGGCGATCCGAAATTATGAACTCGCGTTTGCGATGCAACGCTCGGTCCCTGAAGTGGCCGACTTCAAGGATGAGTCTCCCGCGACGCTCGAAGCCTATGGACTCAATTCCACGAACGGCTTCGAGGCTCGGTACGCGCGGCAATGCCTGTTGGCTCGGCGGTTGTTGGAGCGAGGTGTGCGATTCGTCGAGCTGACCTGCGTCGGCGGCATTCGATTCGTCTCACCGTGGGATGCTCACAACGACATCAAAGGGGAACACAAGAAGAACGCGGAGATCGTCGATCGTCCAATCGCCGCTCTGTTGGCGGATCTCAAGCAACGCGGGTTGCTCGACGACACGCTCGTCGTCTGGACGGGAGAGTTCGGCCGGACTCCGTTTGCTCAGGGGAGCGACGGCCGCGATCACAACCCGCAAGGGTTCTCGTTATGGCTGGCGGGGGGCGGGATTCGCGGAGGCATGACTTACGGAGCGACCGACGAGTACGGCTATCACGCGATCGAGAACATCGTCACGCCGTATGACCTGCAAGCCACGCTGCTGCATCAGTTGGGGATCGACCACGAACGTCTGACGTTCCGCTTCGGCGGTCGCGACTTCCGTCTGACCGATGTGCATGGCCATGTCCTGCGAGACATCTTGGTTTGAGTTCTTCCTCCGTGATTGGGACGGCGGCGTTGAACTCAGGGCCTGACGCCGTCATCATCCGCGACCCGGCGATCGTCGGAAATTGGCTAGAAACTCGTCATCGGTGGCGGGGTTGTTTTTTGAAGAGGTCGATGTTCATGCGACGAATTCTGGTCGCCGGTAATTGGAAGATGAATTTGTTGCAGAGCCAAGGGGCGGCGCTCAGCCAAGCCCTGGCCGCAAAATTTCCGTCGGCGGTCGTCGAGATTCTGGTCTGCCCGGCGTTTCCCTATTTGAGCGTGGTCGGTGCGGCGGTTCGAGATTCCGCAGTTCAGTTGGGGGCGCAGAATCTGTATTTCGCTCCGCAGGGTGCGTTCACGGGCGAAGTTTGCGGCGACATGCTCAAGGATGTCGGCTGCGGCTGGGTGTTGGTTGGGCACAGCGAGCGGCGTCAATTTTTCGCGGAGCCTGACGAACTGATCGCCAAGAAAGTTGCGGCGGGACTCAATCACGGTTTGAAAGTCGTCTTGTGCGTCGGCGAATTGTTGTCCGAGCGACAGGCGGGACAGACCGAGGCGGTGCTCGCGAGGCAATTGGCCGGACTCAGTCAGGTCTCGGCCGAGCAGATGGCGAATGTCGTGATTGCCTATGAACCGATGTGGGCGATCGGCACGGGAGTCACGGCGACGACGGAGCAGGCACAGCAAGCTCACGCCTTTTTGCGAAGTCAGTTGGAGTCGCGCTATGGGGCCGCCATCTCCGCCGCGACCCGAATTCTCTACGGCGGCAGCGTGAAGCCGGACAACGCGTTCGAGCTTCTGTCACAGTCCGATGTGGATGGCGCGTTGGTCGGCGGCGCGGCTCTGAAAGCGGATTCGTTCATCGCGATTATTGAGGCCGGCGTTCAGGCTCAGGTATTGAAAGGTTAAGACCGTTCGTCATTTGGCGGCGGCTGGTGGGAGTTTTCATGGATATTTTCTTGGCATTGGTAGGCATGTTTCTCAGCGCCGTGCTGATCGGGATCATTCTGTTGCAACGCGGCCGCGGAGGTGGCTTGGTCGGTGCATTGAGTGGCCTGGGTGGGCAAAGCGCCTTCGGCACGAAAGCGGGGGACACGTTCACTCGCATCACGATCGGCATCGCGGCGGCTTGGGTCGTGCTGGCGGGCATTCACGGGCATGTGCTGCGATCGAACGCCGACAACAAAGCGAGTGACTTTCCTGATCAAATTGAGGCTCCGGCGAAGGACAATGAACCGAGCAAGTCGTCAAAGAAATCGGACAGCTCGAAAAAGTCGGACAGCTCTAAGAAGAAAGAGGCCGGTCTGGAGTCGGGTGTGGGCGATGAGCCGGACGAAGTCGGTCTCGATGTCGATCCCAAGAAGAAGCCCAAGACCGACCAGCCAGCGACCAAAGACAAAGCCGAGAAGTCCGACGAACCGAAGGCTCCAGAGGCCGACAGCAAGCCAGCAGACAAGAAGGCCGAACCAAAGGACGATCCCAAGCCGAAGGACGATCCCAAGCCGAAGGAAGAAACCAAAAAGGACGACTAGCACCACGAACGAGAAATAGCTGTTCGATCAAGTTGTCGAGCGATTCCCGTCTTTCCTCGGTGTCTCCTGTCGCGTCTCGGTGGTGCCAATCACAACATTTTGACACCACCGAGGCGCGACAGGGGACACAGAGGGGAAAGACAAAACGAGGGAAAGACAAAACGACGGCGAGTCGTTTGGATGGTTTGCTTTCGTTGGCATTGAGTTTTTGGAGCCGCGACCGTGAGGGAGCGGTTGACCAAGTCCTTCAAATCCCCCGCTCCCTTATGGTCGCGGCTCCAGAACTTCACTGGCGACAAGTTTTTGCAAGAGGTGTCTCGTGTTGCTGAGCATGACCGGTTTCGGAGCTTCCAAAGGACAGAACGAGCGGCTGAGCGTGGCCGTGGAAGTCCGAGCCGTCAACAACCGGTATCTGAAAGTCAGCTCGCGATTTCCCGACGCCTACGCGGCTCTGGAAGGGGAGATCGAGCGAGTTGTGCGCGAGCATGTTTCGCGCGGCACGGTGACGATTGCGTTCGATGTTCGGCCCGCTTCTGGGATCTCCGCGGCGCGGCTGAATGCGGAGGTACTCACCGCTTATTGGGGGCAACTTCAAGACCTCTCGCGGCAGCTCGCCGTCGGTGTGCCGACGGACTTGTCCAATTTCCTCGCACTTCCCGGAGTCGTGACAGATAGCAGCCGAGGCGAACTCGATGCGGAGCGGGATTGGCCGTTCCTCAAGACGCAATTGGAAGAGGCGATCGGCAAGTTCAAAGAGTTTCGGCAGCGTGAAGGCCGGTCGATGGGAGACGACTTGCGGCTCAACGGCAGGATCATTGCCGACAGTCTCGGTCAGATCGTGAAGACCGCGTCGGAAGTCGTCAGTCAGTACCGCGACAAACTGCTGGACCGAATTCACGAGTTGCTCAAAGGGACCAACGTCGTGATCACTGAGCCGGATCTGATTCGCGAGGTCAGCCTGTATGCAGATCGCTGCGACATCAACGAAGAGATCGCACGGCTGCGTTGCCACCTCGAACAGTTTGAGGCGTTTCTGTCTGACAAGGTCTCGCAGGGACGCAAGTTGGATTTCTTGGTTCAAGAGATGTTCCGCGAGGTCAACACGATCGGCTCGAAGGCCAACAACGTGTCGCTCGCGCGGTGCGTCGTCGAGATGAAAGCGGCGGTGGAACGAATTCGGGAAGTGCTGCAAAACGTGGAGTAACAACCGATGTCTCATTCCAATCTCTCATCGTCTGATGCTGTCTCTCCTGCCGGTCAGGGCGCTGGTGTGGGGCAGCGGCGAATCGTCGTGCTCTCTGGGCCGAGCGGTTCGGGGAAGTCAACGATCGTCAACCGATTGGCGGCTCAGCAAGAAGTCCAGCTCATCAAAGCGATCTCCGCGGCCACGCGAGCGGCACGCAATCACGAACAGCACGGCCGAGACTACTACTTCCTGAGCAAAGAGGAATTTCAAAGTCACCGTGACGCGGACGAGTTCGTGGAATGCTTTGAAGTCCACGGCTCCGGCAACTGGTATGGCACTTTGAAATCGGAAGTTCAACGAGCACACGATGCCGGCTGTTGGTCATTGCTGGAGATTGATGTGCAAGGGGCGATGCAGGTGGTGGCTCAGTACCCGCAAGCCGTGACGATCTTCATTCGCACGGCCTCCGAAGGGGAATTTGAGCGGCGGCTGCGAGCACGCGGGACGGAAACTGAAGAGGTCATTCAGCGGCGATTGCAGACTGCTCGGAGTGAATTGGAAATGGCGAGCCGCTATCGGTATCAGGTCGTCAACGACGACCTGGATCGAGTGACGGCCGAGATCGTTCAAATCTTGAAAGGCTTGGAGGGGAATTCAAATGCTTGACGTATTCAAAGACGAAGCGATCGTGAACAAGGTGGGCGGCCGATTCAAACTGTCGTCGCTGATTCAAAAGCGACTGGTCGCGTTGAATCGCGGCTCGCGGCCGTTGATCGAGCTGTCGAGCAAGAATCCGATGGAGATCGTCGTCGCGGAAATTCTGGGGGACAAAATCTTCCTCGACAATTCCGGCCGAGTAGCGATCACTGGCGACGGCGGCCCGACCGAAGGGAAGAAACGCCGAGACGCGGGCATCGACTTGGACAGCCTGACGTAATACGACCGCACCCCTCCGTAGCCGCGTTCGCCAGAACGCGGGGTGTCCAAGCCCGCGTTCGGGCGAACGTGGCTACGGGTTTGGACACCCCGCGTTCTGGCGGACGCGGCTACGGGTTTCTCAGCAAGTGTTCGTGGATTTCGCCAATCGTTCCGAGGAGTTGCCATGCGCAAACGTATTGCCGTCTTCGCGGCCATCGCGAGTGTGGCTTTGATGGCGGGCATCCTCGCCTGCCGCTCGCCGCAGGACGCCAGCTCCGTCGGCACTCGAAAGGTTCCCGCCATGAACGACACAACAGTCGCCGATCCTGGCCTGTTGCCGATTGCCAAAGACGATGCCGAGTGGCAACAGCGGCTGACGCCGGAACAATTCAAAGTCGCGCGCCTCAAAGGGACCGAGCGGGCCTTCACCGGCGAGTACTGGGACAACCACGAGCCGGGTGTGTATCGCTGCGTCTGCTGCGGTCAGAAGTTGTTTGATGCCGAAACCAAGTTTGAATCCGGCACCGGCTGGCCAAGTTTCTTCCGACCCATCTCCCCTGAGAATGTCGGCGAAGTGAGCGACCGGAGTTGGTTCGTCACTCGCACTGAAGTCGTTTGCAGCCGCTGCGACGCGCATCTCGGTCACGTCTTTGAAGACGGCCCGCAGCCGACGGGATTGCGGTACTGCATGAACTCCGCCGCGTTGAAATTCGAGCAGCGCGAAGCCAACGTGAAATGAAGACGAAACCTCGTTCCCACGCGCCTTGTGAGCCGAACGCGCTAGCGTCGGGCGAGTCGCCTTGTGCGTCGGGCGATTCGCCGTCAAACGTCATCCACCGAGGCCCGTGGCTAGCGACATCGGCTCACAAAGCGAGGCGCACGTTCGCACGCGGAGCGTCGGAACGAGATTACTTTGCATCTCAACTGAAGGAGATCGTCATGAAGCACATTGTCGCAGTTTCGTTGTTCGTTTTGGCTCTGAGTATTTCATCCCTGCCCGCTGCCGATTGGCCGCAGTGGCGCGGGCCAGCGGGGCAGGGGCATTCGACCGCGAAGAACTTGCCGCTCACTTGGAGCGAGACGGAAAACATCGTCTGGCGAACGGAGATTCCCGGCCGCGCTTGGTCGTCGCCGGTCATCGACGGGCAGCACATCTGGATGACCACGGCGGTCGAATCGGAAGCGTCAGTTGTCGAGAAGGCCAAGAAGCTGGCGGATAACTTCGCGGGTCAGCCGCTGAACATCGTGGGCAAGTTGAGTCTTCGCGGCGTCTGCGTCGATCGAGTCTCCGGCAAAGTGATCCATGATGTCGAACTGCTGACGGCCGAGTCTCCCGATCCGGTCCATCAATTGAATTCGTTCGCGTCGCCGTCGCCGACTCTGGAAGATGGGCGGCTGTATGCTCACTTCGGAACGAACGGCACCGCGTGTCTCGACGTGAAAACTCAGAAGATCCTGTGGACGAATCGCGAGCTGAAACTCAAGCACGAGAACGGTCCTGGCAGCACTCCGGTGTTGTGGGGCCAGTTGTTAATCGTGCATTGCGACGGCAGCGATACGCAGTCGATCGCGGCTCTCGATAAGCAGAGCGGCAAGGTCGTTTGGCGAACCGATCGCAGCGGTGAAATGGACCCCAACCCGCAATTGAAGAAAGCTTATGGAACTCCGCTGGTGACCAACGTCGGTGGCCGCGAGGCGATTCTCTCTCCCGCCGCCAACTGGCTGTATGCCTACGAACCCGAATCGGGGCGCGAGCTATGGAAGCTCAGTTACGGAACGCTTGGCTTCTCGATCGTGCCGCGGCCGGTCGTCGGCCACGGCATGGTGTTCGTCGGCACGAGTTTCATGAAGCCGGAGATTCTGGCCGTGACGCTGGACGACAAGCCGAAGATCGCTTGGAGATACAACAAGCAAGCTCCGACGATGCCATCGCCACTGCTGGTCGGCGACGAGCTGTATTTCGTCACCGACAAGGGAGTCGCGACCTGTCTTGACGCGAAGTCCGGGCAAGCGAATTGGTCCGAGCGATTGGGAGGCAACTTCTGTTCGTCGCTGCTGTTCGCCGATGGCCGAATCCTGATTGGCAATCGCGAGGGCCAAACCTTTGTGATCGCCCCCGGCAAGTCGTACAAGCTGCTCGCCACGAATCAACTCGACGGTCAGATCATGGCCACCCCGGCCGCCGTCGATGCCGACTTGTTCGTGCGGACGGACAAAGCGCTGTATCGCATCGCGGCGAAGTAGCCGAGTCACACCGTGGCGACAAAGATTTGGAGCCGCGACCGTGAGCAAGCGGTCGGAAGTCGTTGAGACAACCGCTCCCTCACGGTCGCGGCTCCAATTCTTTTCGCACTTCGTGAGTTGAAGACTCCGCTCACGTTCCTCTGTCTATAGGAAAAAATCATGGCCAACGAATTCGCGACTTTGGAAATTGTGCAAAACGGGGAGGTCACGGTGGTCAGTTTTGGTGGCCGCGAGATCTTGGATCAAATCAACCTCGCCGCGTGCCGCGAACAGATCACCGAACTGGTGAAACGGAATCAGACTCAGACGCTCGCGTTTGAGATGACCGGAGTGCGATTGATTCCCAGCGGGATGTTGGGACTGCTCGCATCGCTCAGGAGCACGGTCGCAAAGATTCAGATTCGCAATCCGTCCGACGATGTGCGCGAAGTGCTGGAAGTCACGAAGCTCAATCAGATCTTTGAAGTGTCCCCGTAGCACAGGCGGATCGCCTGTGCTTGCGAATGTGAATCGCCAGCAGGCGAGCCGCCTGCTCTACGTCGAGGTCAATCATGTTGCTGACGAAAGCTCCTGCGGAACAGTGTGGATTGGACTCGGCTCGGTGGAACGCCGCGCTGGCGATGGCGCGCGATTGGGCCGATCGCGATGTTGTGCCGGCGGTCGGATTGCTGGTGGCTCGGAACGGGCACACTCCGGGACCGCAGTTGTTTGGTCGTCAGCGAGTCGCGGCGAATTCGGCGAAGGCGCGGCAGGATGCGATTTTCTTGATCGCCTCCATCACGAAGCCGATCGTCGCGATGGGCGTGATGCTGTTGATCGAACGGGGACAACTGACGCTCAACGATCGCGTCACCGAGTTCCTGCCGGAGTTCGGCAAGGGTGGCAAGCATGGGACGACGATCCGGCATCTGCTGACGCACACTTCCGGCCTGCCCGACATGTTGCCGAGCAACACCGAACTGCGCAAGCAACACTCGCCCCGTTCGGCGTTCGTACAGGCGACCTGCGAGCTGACGCCGGATTTCCCCGCGGGCCGCTCGGTGCAGTATCAGAGCATGGGGATCGCGCTGCTCGGTGCGATTATTGAAAAGCTCAGCGGCCTGAGCTGCGGCCAATTCTTGCGGCGAGAATTCTTCGAGCCGTTGGGGATGAAAGACACGGAACTCGGCGCGCCGGATACTTGGTTCAACGGCGCGTCGCCAATCGTGGATCGGATCGCCGAGCTTCGCGTCGCGGCCGATCAAGCCGACGCGGTCGATTGGAATTGGAACAGCCGCTATTGGCGACAATTCGGAGCACCGTGGGGCGGACTGCTGACGACTCCGTGGGACTTGGGTTTGTTCGCGCAATTGATGCTGACGGGCGGTCGAATCGGCGCGAAGCAAATCCTCGCGCCGGCGACGGTGATCGAGGCGACTCGCAATCAGCTCGCGCCGATGAAGGATGTCCCCGAAGAGGATCGTCGCTTCCGGCCGTGGGGATTCGGCTGGCGATTGCAGTGGGCGAATCATTCCAGTTCGTTTGGCGATCTCGTCAGCCCGGCAACATTCGGCCATTGGGGTTCGACCGGCACGATGCTATGGATCGACCCAGAGAGCAATTCGTTCGCGTTGGTCCTGACGACGCAACCGCTCGGCGAAAGCCAAGCGTCTTTTCAGCGTCTGTCGAACGCGATTGTTGGAGCGTTCGCGTAGCACAGGCGGCTTCTCGCCACATGCTGCCGAACGGCAACATCGCGATGAGTCGGGAACCGCACGCGAGTTCGTGGGACTCGGTGGTTTCACGAGGATTCACGCTCTCCGCGCACCCGTCTGATCGCGGCACCCGCTTTGCTTTTGAGTTCTCCGTAGGCTGACGGACATCTCGGATCGCCTCTCACAGGGAGTGACAACGGTGAATCAACGGCTCGTGGCGGAATTCACGGCATTGGTAGCGGCACAGTCTCCTCTTCTCATTGAGGGAACGGCTCCGCTCGCCGAGGGACCATTATGTGTCTACTGGCAACACAGCAAGACGCTGTGGCTTCGACTCCGTCGCGAACTCGAAGAGTTGTGTGCGCAGTCGGACGCCGAGGCGGACCCGGATCGAATTCCGCGAATGATCGCGACGGCGAGTGACCTGTTGGTGGGCGAACTGCTGACTCGCGTGGCGGGCGCGGTGCTGACCGCGTGTGACCAACGACGGCGATTGAAGCGTGGTGAACCGATTGCTCGCAACGTGCTGGCGGTGCATCAGCAGTGTCGAGCCAGCGTGCTCCGCGTGCTGCTGCATTCGACCAGTATGCCAGCGGATCGGCTGGCCGAACTGGACCGCTTGCGGCGTCGAGTCGAACGCTGGACCGACGTGTTGCTCGGCCCATTGCTCGCACACTACGGCAACGAGTTATCCGACTTTGCGTTCGATCCGCGCCGTGCTCGGGACTTTGGCGAAGAGCAAATTCACGCGCGATTTCAGTCCGCCTCTGGCCCCGCGTGGAGCTTCTTGCTCGCGGGATTGCGTTCCGCGTTTCCGAGTTCTTCGGCCGCCGTTTCTCAGACCGATCCGACGATGCCAATCCTGCGCTCGATCATGGCACTGTTTCCCGACAACGTCTTTCGGACAGAAGGGCCGATCCAATCGCTGCGCCAATCACGCATCGCCCGCAGCAGCGAACGGACAGAAGGACCACCAGAACTGTCAGAGGACTCGTTGCAAAGAATGCGACAAGACTTGGTCTCCGCCAGTCGCTCGCGTCAGTGAGCCGATGGCGCTAGCCACGGGCCTCGGTTCGCGTCAGTGAGCCGCTGGCGCTAGCCACGGGCCTCGGCGAGAGACGTTTGACGGCGAATCGCCCGACGCTAGCGCGTTCGGCTCACAGTCTTGAAGTCACACGAGTCAGGCCACGGGCCTGTTGGCGACGGGCAAGTAGACGTCGCGCGGCTGACCGATACACTCCCTCCCTCGTTTGCGATTGCTTCATCGTCTTGAGGAGAGATCACCATGCGTCGGCTGGCTGTGTGTCTGGCATCGTGCTGTTTCGGATTGAGTCTGCTGGCGTCGGCGATGGCTGATGACACGCCGGTGAAGTGGGAGCGGATCAAGCTCGAAGAGATCTTTCGAGCGGAAGGAGTCGCGATCGCGGACTTCAACAAAGACGGTCGAATGGACCTCACCAACGGCGAGGCGTGGTACGAACAACCCAGCGATCCGATCGTCTTCAAGTCCGGAGAATGGAAGAAGCATCCGTTGCGAGCCGACGGACTCAAGGACTTCAAAGCCGACGGAGCCTACAGCCGCAGCTTCGCGGTTTGGACGCACGACATCAGTGGCGACGGTTGGCAGGACATCATCGTCATCGGCTTGCCGGGCGTCCCATGCCACTGGTTCGAGAACCCGCAAGGCAAAGAGGAACCGTGGGCTCAGTACGAAATCTGGCACAGTGCGGCCAACGAGACGCCGCAGTTCCAAGACATCACTGGCGACGGCAAGCCGGAACTCATCATGACCTCCGAACCGGAGCAGATGATGGGATATCTCGAAATCCCCGCCCCCGCCGACGCCAAGAAGAAATGGAACTACACGCAAGTCAGCGGCGAGAAGCTCGGCGGACTGGCTCATCGTTACTACCACGGCCTGGGAGTCGGTGACGTGAATCGTGACGGGAAAAAAGACATCGTCATTCCGCACGGCTGGTGGGAGCAACCGGCCAAGTTGAATGACGGACCTTGGACGTTTCACAAGCACGTTCTCAAAGGAGACGGCGAAGGGAACCCCGAAACTGCGGCCGACATTTACGTCGACGATCTCGATGGTGACGGCGACAACGACATCCTGATGAGTGCCGCTCATCACATCGGCGTCTGGTGGTTCGAGAACGTCGGCGGCTCGCCCGATCCGAAGTTCAAGCAGCATGTCATCGACGACAAGTACTCGCAGACGCACGCGCTGCATTACCAAGACATCAATGGCGACGGCGTCAAAGACTTGATCACCGGCAAGCGGTTCTACGCGCACGGCTCCGGCGGCGACCCCGATCCCAAGGGAGAGGTCGTCATGTACTGGTACGAGATCAAGAAGACCGCCGGTCAACCGCCACAGTTCACGAAGCACAAGATCGAAGCCGGAACTGACACGGGCGTCGGCACGCAGTTCTTCGTCGGCGACTTCAACGGCGACAAGCTGCTCGACATCGTGTCGTCGAACAAGAAGGGGACCAACGTGCTGTTGCAGAAACGTTGAGGCGCGTCCGACAAGTTGTGCTCTCCTCAATCAGTGAGATCCCGTCCGGCTTGCCCATTGGTCGCAACACGATTTTGGTCGTGACCCGGATTGGCCGCGAAACGCGGGAGGAAATACGAGCGATGTTGCTCGGTTCTCCTCGGTGCCCTGTCGCACGCTCGCGTCTGATTGTCCAGCTTCCGGCATTGCGACCATCGGAGTAGCCTGCGAGTACGAGGACGGGAGGGCGAGATGGACTTCGAATGGGACGATGCCAAGGCGGAATCAAACAAAGAGAAACATGGCGTCACGTTTGCCGAGGCAATGACGGTCTTTGCCGATACGCTGTCAGTCACCGGTTATGATCCTCGTCACTCCGATGATGAGGATCGGTTCCTCACGATGGGAATGTCGGTCGACGGGCGACTGTTGGTCGTTTCGCACACGGATCGGGGTCACGCGATCCGTATCATCAGTGCCCGAGAATCAAGTCGTCGCGAACGAAAGGACTATGAGGATGGTAACTTCCCCTAATCAGCAAGTGCCGGAAGACGACATTCAACCGGAATACGACTTTCGGTCCCTGCGCGGTGTAGTCCGGGGTAAATACGCAGCGCGCTATCGTGAGCGATTGCGAATGGTACGGCTGGCCGAAGACGTATCGGCTGCATTCACGGATGAAGCGGCTGTGAATGCCGCCCTGCGGGAATACATCAATTGGCGTCAAGAACGCCAAACTGTCAACTCCGCGCAATCAGCAGCCGGCTGATGGTCTGTGCCCGGAATTGTGTAGATACGAATGGGCAAGCCGGATGGGGCCGAAACTCATGCCGAACCTCTTTGCCAAAGACCGGATCGTCGCCCCTCCCGGCTTTAATCGCTGGCGAGTCCCTCCCGCTTCGGTGGCGATTCATCTTTGCATCGGCTCGGTCTATGCCTGGAGCATCTTCAATCCGCCGCTGATGAAACTTAGCGGCGTGGTGGCGAGTGCCGCCGATGATTGGGCGCTGTCGGAAGTCACTTCGATTTTCACAGTCGCGATCGTTTGCCTCGGTTTGTCGGCGGCGGTCGCGGGGAAGTGGTTGGAACGAGTCGGGCCGAGGCTGGTGGGATCGGTTTCGGCCTGCTGCTGGGGAGGTGGCTTTCTGATCGGGGGAGTCGGCATTCTGACGCGGCAGTTGTGGCTGCTGTATCTCGGCTATGGCGTGGTCGGCGGGATTGGCTTGGGACTCGGTTACGTCTCACCGGTCAGCACGCTCATCAAATGGTTTCCCGATCGGCGCGGCATGGCGACCGGCCTGGCGATCATGGGCTTCGGCGGCGGAGCGATCATCGGAGCTCCGCTGAAAGAGTCGCTGATGGTGTCGTACTATCAGTCGCCGCGCTATCTCGGCACGGTCGAGACCGTCCAACCCAAAACCGAATCTGGTCGGCGATTCGCCAACGTCGATGGCCAGTCGCGCGAGGTGGTCGTTGTCAGCAAGAACGAAATCTCGCAGATGCTGGTGAAGGAGATCGAAGGGGTGTACGTCGTCGGCACCGGACGAACCGGAGTTGCCGAGACGTTCTTCACGTTGGGACTCGGCTACTTTGTCGTGATCCTGATCGCGGCTTTTTCGTATCGGCTCCCCGCGCCGGATTGGAAGCCTGCCGGTTGGACACCGCCGCTCGGAGGGCAGGCCGGCTCAATGATCACATCGCACAACGTGACCGCCGATGCGGCGATCAAGACGCCGCAGTTTTATCTGCTGTGGATCGTGCTCTGTTTCAACGTGACGGCCGGCATCGGAGTGCTCGGCGTAGCCAAGACGATGATGAGCGAAATCTTCGGCACGACCCTGCCGCTGATCGTGACCAGCAGCTTCTCGGCGACGTTCGTGCTGATGATGAGCGTCTTCAATATGCTCGGCCGATTCGGTTGGTCCACGGCGTCGGATTCACTGGGGCGACAGCGGACGTATGCGATCTTCTTCGCGCTGGGGACGCTGTTGTATGCCTCGATCCCGTTCATCGCTCACGAGCAAGGCAAGCAGCCAGCGGTCCAATGGCTGATCGCGTTTTATGCGGTCTCGATGGTGATCTTCACGATGTATGGCGGCGGCTTCGCGGCGATCCCGGCGTATCTGTCGGACCTGTTCGGGACGAAGTTCGTCGGCGCGATTCACGGCCGCCTGCTGACCGCATGGAGCACCGCCGGAGTGCTCGGCCCATTCGCGATCACCTACCTGCGCGAGCATTCGTTGCGAGCGGCTCTCGTGGACCTCGCGAGCAAAGTCGATCCCTCTGCGTTTGAGAAAACATTCGGAGCACCGCTGTCCGAACTGCCGACGCTGATTGCCAAGAAGACAGTCACGTTGCCGAAGTTGATGTCTCTCGCGCCGACCGGCACCGTCGATCCGTCGAGCACGCTTTATAGCAGCACGATGCTGACAATGGCCGGCCTGCTGGTCATTGCGTTCGTCGCCAACTGGCTGGTCCGGCCGGTCGATCCAAAGCATCGCGAATGAAGAGCCCGACGAAGTGCCCGACGAATGTAGGGAGACGAATGTAGGGAGACGAATGTAGGGAGACGACGAATGGGGAAGTGGCACGAATTCCGACAGCAGATGCCGGTCGCCGAGCGATGGGCATATTTTGATCACGCGGCCGTCGCGCCGCTCAGCTTACCCGCCGCGCGCCTGTTGTCCGAATGGGCCAGTGAGGTCGCTCGAAACGGAGACGCGAATTGGTCGGAGTGGCGGAAGCGAGTCGGCCCCGTGCGAGACTCTGCCGCTCGATTGCTCGGCTGTCAGTCGAGCGAAGTGGCGTTCGTGCCGAACACGACCAGCGGATTGTCGATCATCGCCGAGTCGTTCGCGTGGCAACCGGGTGACAACGTCGTGCTGGCCAGCGGCGAGTTTCCGGCGAATCGAAACTCGTGGCGCGGCTTGATCCCACGCGGTGTCGAAGTCCGCATCGTCGAGAGCGATCCCGGAACCGACGTCTGTGAGATCGACAAGCTGCTGGCCGCGACGGACGCTCGCACGCGCATCGTCACGGCCAGTTGGGTCGGGTTCGTGACCGGCTGGCGACACGATCTCGACGCACTCGCAGATGCCTGCCATCGGCGCGGCATCTTGCTGTGCGTCGATGCGATTCAAGGCTTGGGAGTCATCCCGCTCGATCTGTCGCAAACGCCGGTCGATTTCCTTGCGGCCGATGGACACAAATGGATGCTCGGCCCCGAAGGAGCCGGGTTGTTATTCATCCGGCAAGAGCATCTCGAACGGCTCCGTCCGACCGGCATCGGGCCGAACAGCATCGGCTTCTCCGGTTCATACCTCGGCCAATTGAGTGACTACACGTTCGATCTCGCGGAGGCCGCCGCACCGTATCGAGTCGCTCGCCCATTGCACTCGCGCGAGATGTGGCCCGCCGCACGGCGCTTCGAGGGTGGCACCGCAAACGCTGGCGGAATCTTGGCGCTCGGCGCGAGCTTGGACTTGCTGCTGTCGTTCGGCATCGACGCGATCTGGTCACGGCTTTGCGACATCAACGATCAACTCCGCCAGTTGCTGGAGTCATCGGGCTTCACCGTTCGATCGTCGCCGTTGCCAGAACGGCGCTCAGGCATCGTTGCTTGCGAAGTCTCGGACGACGAACGAAAACGCATCCAGTCAACCGCGCGAGCCGGAGGCGCGATCCTCAACTTCCGCGAGGGATTGATGCGTTTCAGCCCGCACGCCTACACGAACGACGAAGACCTCGAACGCCTGCGGTTGGTGCTGACGAAATCTGAAATCTGAGATGAGAAAGTTGCTGACACTTACGGATTCCTGGTTGTGGTGTTTCCCGATCAGGAAAAGGCTTGGCCCGGCGGAGCCGCAACCCAAACTCAACTCCGTTTCACACGTTGTCCCGCACTACTTTGTCCCACTTCGCGTTCTTTGCGACCTTCTGTTCCAAACTGTGTTTTGAACAGAAGGTCGCAAAGAACGCGAAGTGAACTCAAGGAACTCCCGCTGAATTTGAAATTGAACTCGGAACTCTCCCCATGTCACCGCCAACTCCTCCCGCGACCGAACCGCCGAACCGTGCGAGCCTCTTGTTTCGTCTGACCGCGTTGGCGGGGATCGCGTTTGTGATCACGATCTTCGCACTGATTGCACTGGTCTTCGGCGATCCTCGCTCGCCGGCGGCGATGTGGTTCAATCGCAACGCGGGTGCTCTCCTGGCGGTTGAAGTCGCGGCCATTCTCGTGTTGGGATTCGCGGCGATGGCCCAGGACCGCCAGCAAGCGTTGAGAGATCGAGACGAATCCGATCCCGCGAAAACGAACTCGGAGCCGTGATGTCTCTCCCCACAACTCCGCCGACAACACAGCCAACGCCGCCAACCGACGAGACTCGGAAACCACGATCTTCGCGCCGCCGATTGATTGCGCTGGGAGTGATCGGAATGTCGTTGGTCGTGGCGGTTCTCGGCTATCGGTACTACTGGCTGGGCCGACCGCTCGGTCAGGGGCCAGCCGGTCCGACCGTCGCGCGCGAGGTGTTTGCACGAGTTTGGTCCGATCGCAAAATCGTGTTGCTCGGTTTCGGAGACAGCGTGACGGCAGGTTATGGCGCGACGCCCGGTCATTCGTTTTTCGATCGGCTGGTCGCGAATCCCACCGATGAGTTCGCGGACATGAGCGGTCTGAGTTTGTCGGCGGTCTTTCCGAATTTCGAAGCGAAGAACCTCGGCCTGTCCGGTTCGACGTCGCTGGAACACGTCGATTACTTGCTCCCAAGGGTGCCTGAATACGACTCCGAGACATTCGGCCTTGTCGTGCTGACCACGGGTGGCAATGACGTCATCCACAACTATGGCCGCACGCCGCCGCGCGAGGGAGCGATGTATGGAGCGACGCTCGCACAAGCTCAACCGTGGATCGCGAACTTCGAGGAGCGATTGGATTCGATGCTGAATCGTCTACGCGAACGCTTTCCCGGCGGGTGCCACTTCTTTCTCGCGAACATCTACGACCCGACCGATGAAGATGGCGACACCCTGAATGCCGGCTTGCCGAGCTGGCCGGAAGGCTTGACGGTGATCAAAGCATACAACGACGTGATCGCTCGCTGCGCCGCACGCCGCGACGATGTCGAACTGATCGACATCCATCGCGAGTTCCTCGGCCACGGCATTCATTGCCGCCAGTTCTGGCATCGGCACTACCGCGCGGCCGATCCGACGTATTGGTACTTCGACAACCTCGAAGACCCAAACGATCGCGGCTACGACGCCATTCGCCGACTATTGCTGATCGAGATGAGCCGTGTCATTCCCAAACGCATCCAATCCCATTAGGGGTTCTCAGCCGGAGCCGATCGCTTCAATCGCTTTCGCAGTTCGCGACGCAGGAGGTCGAAACTCGCCTCGTCGATCGAATTCCATTTGCCCTGCACGACGCCACGTTCATCGACCAGCAACACGTTGTTCGTGTGAATGAATTCGTGACCCTCGATCCGCATCTCACCGGTCGCCTCTTGGACGGGCATCAAGAAGCTGCCGTTGATCAGCGGATAAATTTTCTCCTTCTGCCCGGTGGGATCGGTCAGAAACAACCACCGTTCTGGGGACGCCTGAAAGTCTTTCGCATACTTGGCGAGCTGCGTCGGGCTGTCACGTTCTGGATCGACGGTGATCGTCACCAGCCGCAGGTCGGTGTCTTTGAAAAATTCGTCCTGCAACCGCCGCATTGCCGACGTCACCTTAAAGCACGGTCCCGCGCAGTGCGTGAAGATGAAACTCACGACCCACGGATGCCCGACGAGATCCTCTTTGCGAACGATCTGGCCGCTCCGTTCAGTGAACTCGAAATCGGCGACACCCGCTTCGCTCCACTTCAACTCGATCTTCATCACTTTCGGACGGCCATTGTCGTCGTCCTCTTCGATCGTGTCGGTCGCGCGGGCGAACGGCTGCGAACCGTCCGATTTGTTCCGACCGCGCGAGCCGAACGCCAACCACGCCGCGATCAGCACGCACAAGACGAGTCCATTCACCACAAACAACGTCTTCACCATCGCCGATCCAATCGGCTTCGTGACAACGGTCGGCGCATCGGCCACTGGATCCTTCACAGACGAAGAACTATCGGACATTGATCACACTCCTGCGATGAGTCAGCCACACGGCCGCTCCCACCGTCACCAAACAAAAACCAAACGTCGCCGCGAGGCAGGTCGCCAGGCTCGGCAGCGAGGCACTCGCCGGAGCTGCGGCCAACAACGGCGACATCAACCGCCGCAACCCGGCGACTCCGTAAGTCAGCGGATTCAACCGCATCACCCACGACAGCCAACCCGACTCCGGCACCGGAAAGAACGATCCCGACAACAACCACATCGGCATCAGAAACACGCTCATCAACGCATGAAACCCCTGAGTCGAATCCAGCGACCACGCCATCGAGTATCCCAATGCCGTCAACGCAAACGCCACCAAACAGAGAAAGCCGACCATCGCCAACCAACCACCGAATGTCAGTTGCCATCCCAGGCTCGGTGCCAGTCCGACGAACTGCAACAACGGCCCGATCACCAAAAACAACCCCGCTTGAATCAAAGCCAACAGCGTCCCGCCGGTCAGCTTCCCGATGACTAGTGCCAACCGAGACACCGGTGCCACCAACACCCCTTGCAGGAATCCTTCGCGCCGATCCTCAATGATCGAGATCGTCGAGAAGATCGCCGTGAACAACACGATCATCACCGTCACGCCGGGGAAAAAATACTCTTGATAAGTCATCTCCACCGGTGCCCACTCCGGAGCTTGAAACGACCCACGCAGGCCCGCTCCGAACAACACCCAGAAGATCAACGGCTGCCCCAACGCCCCGACCACTCGCGTCCGCTGCCGAAAGAACCGCAACAACTCGCGCCACGTCAGAGTCCAGATCGGCAACCAGAAGACGGCTGCCGATCCTCTCGTTCCCACGCTCCGCGTGGGAACGCACTCTTGACGCTCTGCGTCGGGAGCGTGCTGGTGACACGGAGCATCAGCGCTTGCCGTCCCACGCTGAGCGTTGGAACGAGATTCCGACGGCCGATCGTCATATACCATTTTCCGCCCTTCATTTTCCGCCAGCGTTGTCTTCTTCCCAAAACCGATGCCCAGTCTTGGCAATAAAGACATCTTCCAGCGACGGCTTCCCCAACGACACCGACGTGATCTCGTTCGGAAAGGCTTCGACCAAATCACGCAAGAGTTCATGTCCTCGAGCTTGTTCGATCCGCAACGACTGGCCGAACAACTTCGGCTCGATACCAAATCGTTCCGCAATCCGCTGCGACAATCGAGCCGGTTCCTCCGCCAAGATCGTCAGACAATCTCCGCCAATCTCCGCTCGCAATTCTGTCGGCGTCCCGATCGCCACCAACCGCCCGTGATCCAACAGCCCCAGCCGATCGCACTTCTCCGCTTCCTCCATGAGATGCGTCGTCACGACGATCGTCGTGCCACTCTCGCCACGAAGCTGCAGCAAGTAACGCCACAGATCATGCCGCGCACCCGGATCAAGCCCCGTGCTTGGCTCGTCGAGCAACAATAACTCAGGGTCATGCAGCATCCCCTTGGCGATCTCCGCCCGGCGCTGCAACCCTCCCGACAATGAATTGACCAGTGCATGCTGACGGTCACTCAACCCCAATCGAGCGAGCCGGTCCTCAATGCGAGCCGCCAACATTCGCCCGCTCAGCCCGTAAAGATGCCCTTGATGAACGAGGTTCTCGCGCACCGTCAGCCGCCGATCGAGACTTGGAGCCTGAAACGTGACGCCAATTCGTCGCCGCACCTCCGCTGAATTGGTCGCCGCATCGAACCCCAACACGGTCACTCGCCCCGACTGAATCGGCAGCAGCGTCGAGAGCACTCGAAACAGGGTCGTCTTGCCCCCGCCATTCGGTCCAAGCACCCCGAAGATTTCCCCGCGCTGAATCTCGAACGTCACACCGTCAAGCGCCCGCCGCTCTTGATAGGCATGAGACAGATCTTCGATACAGAGGGCGACCATGATTTCCCAGGTGGGGGACATCGCCCCCATTGGTTGCGGCAGGCGATTTCATCCGCCACGACATTTGGCCCGTGACGACCGCCTAGGTAATTCGTTTAACGGCAAGCCAAAGGCGCAGGCGAATCCAACTTGCACGGACGCCTTCGGCTTGCCGCTAAGCGATCTTCATCCCCGCCAGAGTCCGCACGACACCGGCGACTGTGATGGTGATGGAACGCAGTGTCGAGCTACCCGTTCCAAATCTAATGCTCTGGCTTCGCCTCGGCGTGATGCGCGTCCGCGCGGGCCTGGTGCTCTGCGTAGTCATTAAGTTGCGGGACTTCCTGTGTGTAATAGTGCTCCCCCACGTCGGGCATCAAAGCCAGCGGAAGCCCCAACGCCAGAATCGTAGTCGGTGCGAGCAACACATATTTCCACGCCCGCTCGAACTTCAGGTGCATGAACCACGCCAACACGCACAACGCCTTGCACGTCGCCACCGAAAGCACGGCGATCACCTTGACGGCATACGACAGCTCGACGACGTCGGCCATGATCGAGATGAGCGTGAAAACGCACAAAGCTCCGAAAATCAGAGCGTACTTGGGATGTGCGTGCTGGGAATGATCGTCGTGCATGACTCAAAACCTCATCCGCCGGTGAAGGTGGGAACTCACAAATCGAAACTCAAACGATGTAAAGCAACGGGAACAAGAAGATCCACACCAAGTCCACGAAGTGCCAATACAGGCCGCTGTTCTCCACAAAGTCATGCCAACCTTCCATCGTCGGCTGCATCAACACAATGCCAAACAGCAGCATCCCAATGATGACATGCAGCGCATGAAATCCGGTCATAAGGAAGTAGCATGACGCGAAGATGTTGCCGTACAGAATCGGATGCGGATCATGCACCGAATTGAAGACGAACCCCCAATCATGGCCCCACTCGGAAACCTTCTCGGAGATTTTGTGAGCCAACGCTTTCGCTTCTGCGGGGTTACTCGTTTGTTGAAGAGCAGTCAAATCCGTTTCGATGGCCTTGGCGATCGCCTTGGCCTTTTTTGAGTCAATTGATTTCAGCCCCTCCGACTCCTGTGTGAGGGTATTCCCTAAACTGCCGACTTGCCCTGATTCCTCGATACTTTGCAGTGCCTTAATGAACGATTCGAGAGGAGCGGCTTTCAGTTCCTTCAATTGTTCCTCGACCTCGTGAAGCGAGGTCCGCTCGGAAAGAATGGCCTGCTTCATCACGGCAAATTGCTCGTACATCTTGCCGAAGCTGCGAAATTCTTCGCCCGCTTTGCCCTCGGCCTTATCCGCAACTCCGCCCAACATCGCACGCAGCTTCGCCATGTCACCTTTCGGCTCCGGTAACTTATCGACGGCCTTGGAACTGACCGCCAGCGCGACGAGATGATGCAGACGGTCGTCGATCGCCCTTTCCGATTCCTTCAAGACCTTGTTCTTGGCCTGCTGATCGTTCTCCATCACATGGCCCGGCAGAATGTCGTGACTGATCTTCCCGTAGTACTCGAACCCCTTGATGCCCAAGAACACGAATGCCAGCGCGAACGTCCATTGCAAAAATGTCCGTGCCTTCGCGAAGTTGTGTTCGCGCATCGCTTCGTGAGCGACCACCACGAAGTAACTCGACAGGATCAAGACGAACGTGTTGATGCCCCCCGCCGCGACCCGAATGTGCGTCACATCGGGACTGGTCGGCCAGCCTTTCGAGCCGAGCCGCAGCACGATGTAGCTGCCAATGAACGCCGTGAAGAACATGATCTCGGTCCCGAGAAACAGCCACATGCACAGCTTGGAGTTGGGGATGGCCAACCCCATCTTGATGGGAGGAACCGAGTGTGAAGGTGCGTGCGACATTTTGGAATTCTCGTAGAGCAGGCGGCTCGCCTGCTAGATTTTCAAGAACGCAAACACAGGCAAGTGGCCCGTGCTAAGACAACAATCTCCAATGATCCCAGGTCAAAGCTAACAACAGAGCTGGCAAGTACACCAACGAAAACCACAACAACTGGCGAGCCGTCTGGACCGACTCGGCCAAAAGAAAGCGGACTGAAAACGCGACGTAGCCCAATCCAAGCTTCACTGCGATCAACGCAAACCAATCTCCCGCCAGTGCCGCGTCTTTCAGCAGCAAGCTGACCGGAATTAACGCCAACGCATAACCCACGCACAACCAACCGGTGACTCGCGGAGCCGGACGCGATTGAGGCAGCATCCGCAGTCCTGCGGCCGAGTATTGTTCGCGATACAGCCAAGCAATCGCCAGAAAGTGCGGGAACTGCCAGACGAACAATGTCGCAAACAAAGCGAACGCTCCTGCGTTCAACTCCCCCCCCGCCGCAACCCAGCCGAGCACCGGAGGCATCGCACCGGGGATCGCGCCAATCGTTGTACACAGCGACGTACGCCGCTTGAGCGGCGTATAGACCACAACGTAGAGCAGCAGCGTGATCAACGACAGCAGCGCGGTCAGGCCATTCACAAACCACACCAATTCCGCGAGACCGACTGCCGCTAGAACCAGTCCGAACGAAAGCACTTCACGGGGAAACATACGACCGCTCGGCAACGCTCGATTTGCCGTACGAGCCATCAGCCGATCCGAGTCTCGTTCCCACCATTGATTCAGCGCACTGCAACTAGCCGCCACCAAGCCGATCCCGAACAAGGCGTGACCCAACTGCACCACCGACCACTCAGCCGTCGTCGCCAACATGAATCCTAGTGCGACCGTCACCAAACCCATCACCGCAATTCGCGGCTTCGTCAGTGACAAATACTCGCGCCAACGCGGCGTCGCCTGCGTCCGCGCGACCAATGCCGCGCTGAGTTCCATCGTGCCTTGTGGATCGAGAACAACACTCATCGCACGGCCCCTCTGATAGATCCGACACACTCCGTGTGCCGCAGGCCGACGACACACTCCGTGTGCCGACTACGACTGAGCCAACTCAAACGCAGCACGCGAACCGCCAACTGCACCGACATCATCAGCACAAACATCGCCGCCACCGCGTGCGAAGTGCGGAACAGAATCTGTTCCGGTGCCTGTTGCACCGCGACATATCCCGCTGGGGGATATCCAAATCGAGTCACCCAAGCACCCGCTCCCAACATCAACTGCACCAGCAACGCAACGACCATTCCGACTGCCGCCGGACGAAGCCACGCTTGGCCGCACCGCCAGCTCACAACAATGGCCGCAATGGTGATCGCGGTCGCCACGATCGCTCCCACCAAGTGCTCATCCAGCGCGAATGAAAGATGCCGTACCAAACCGCCGAGCAGGGACTGGGCGAACAATGCCAACGGGGCTGCGAACGCCAAAACCTGAAGACCACTCGGAATCTCGCTGCTTGAATGCGAGACACGCGCTTCGCTTTCCCACTTCAATCCAGTCGCCAGAGCGAACACCGTGATCGCGGAAAAAATCAGCGAGGCAAACAGCCCATGCACCAACGCGGCGACGCGCGCATCAGCGATCACTCGAAAACCGCCTAGCAGTCCTTGAAAAATAACCGCAGTCAAAATGCCGATCGCAAAGGCTCGTACCCAGCCGCGCGATTCCCGCTTCATCGCGAAGACGACAAGTCCAATCGAAAACAAACCAATCAGAGTGCCGGCCAAACGGTGGCCGTGTTCGACAAACTTCTCACGATTCGCGTGAAAATCACGCAGCCACGGATACAGAAACATGTTCTGGCCGTCAGAAGTCGGCCAATCCAAGAATGCCATACCGGCATCCAACGTCGTCACGAGTGCGCCCATCCCGATCGGCAACAACGAGACCACCGCCGTCAGAACGGAGTAGCGATGCAGCCAGCGATCAGGAAAAGAAGTCAGCATCAGCTTTCGGAGACTGAGAAGATTTGAGCCACGACAGTGAGGAGTTGGAAAAAACTTTGAACCCACCGCTCCTTGGCGGTTGGATCTCAAGAAATTCAACGCGTTGGCGAGTCACGTTACGGTCGTCGCAAGTTGTTAGTGATGCCCATCGCCCACGTCCCCTTCTGGCTTCTTCTTTCCCTTGGGTGGGTCGGTCTGCATCCAGAAGTCTTGATCCGGATTGTTCGGGTTTGAGTACTCATACGGGCCACGATAGCACACGGGCGGAATATCAAAATTGCCATGTCCCGGAGGGGAAGGAGCGAACCATTCCAGGCCATTTGCGCCCCACGGATTCCGCCCGGTCTTCTCGCCCCGGAACCAACTTGTTCCAAAGTTCAACAACAGCAGGAACTGGCCGAAACCCATGATGATTGCTGAGACCGTGATGAACTGGTTCAACGGCATCAAGTGTTCGAGGTACGGATGGATGTAGGGGTCGGCGTAACGTCGCGGGAAGCCAGCGATCCCAAGCATGTGCATCGGAAAGAACGCACCGTTGAAGCCGATAAAGCTCAAGATGAAGTGCCACTTGCCCAGCGTCTCGCTCATCTTCCGGCCAAACATCTTCGGATACCAAAACTGAATCGCCGCAAAGACGCCAAACAACGTGGTGCCAAAAACGATGTAGTGGAAGTGGGCCACGATCATATAAGTGTCGTGGAAGTAGATATCCACAGGCACGGCCGCCATGAAGATGCCGCTCAGCCCGCCGACGATAAACATTGAAATGAACGCAGCGCAGTTGAGCGTCACAGTGTTGAATTGCAACCGGCCACCCCAGATCGTGCCAATCCAGTTGAAGACTTTCACGGCGGACGGCAACGCGATCATGATCGTGGAGAGCATGAACGTCATTCCGAGAGCCGGGTTCATGCCGCTGATAAACATGTGGTGGCCCCACACGATGAACCCCAGCCCTGCGATCGCGGACATCGAAAACACCATCGGCTTGTAGCCAAAGACCGGCTTACGACACATGCACGACAACATGTCGCTCACCATACCCATCGCCGGCAGCAACATGATGTAAACCGCCGGATGCGAGTAAAACCAAAACAAGTGCTGCCACAACAATGGCTGCCCGCCACCAACTGTCGGATCAGCGTTGTTGACGACCAATCCGGACGGGATGAAGAACACAGTGTGAATCCCTTCGAGCCAACCGCCGAAGTCGAGTCGGTCGAAGAGCTGCATGAACCCCGCCGCCGTCAGCACCGGCAGAGCAAAGGCTTGCAGGATCGCGGTGATCAACATGGCCCAAATCGTCAGCGGCATGCGGAACAGAGTCATGCCTGGGGCTCGCATGTTGATGATCGTCGTCATGTAGTTGACCGATCCCATCATCGACGACACGCCTACAAACGTGACTCCCATGAGCCAGAACGTCTGGGCCGAACCTGAAGACGGCGCGGCGGCTCGCAAGTCGGCCAGAAGCGGATACGCCGTCCAACCCGCCGCCGCTCCGCCGAAATAGAAACTGAGTCCGAAACAGGCGATGGCCGGGATCATGAACCAGTAGCTCAACATGTTGAGCACCGGGAACGCCATATCGTCGGCCCCGATCATCAACGGAATCAGAAAGTTGCCGAACGCTCCCGCCAGCACCGGAATGATCACCAAGAAGATCATCACCGTGGCGTGCATGGTGAAGAGCATTGTGTAAAACTCAGGCGAGATTTGACCGCCCGACTCGGAGAACATCGGCCCGAAAATTGGCATGGAGGTCCACGGAAACGCCAACTGCCAGCGAACGCCCAACGCTAACGCACCACCCACCATTAGCATGAGCAGCGTCGTGAATAGAAACTGCATGCCGATCATCTTATGGTCGGTCGAAAACACATACTTCTTGATGAACGACAACTCATGATGCCCGTGGGCAACGTGAGCATGTTCTTGATCGTGCCCCTTTTCCGGGGCGACTCCCTTGGCACTCATGTCATTCGTCCTTCTTGGCCACGGCGCTGGGCGTCGCATGACCGTCGTAGTTTTGATCGGCTCGCAGTTTTTGGAGATAGGCTTGGAACTCGACTTCACGCTGCACAATCAACTGTGCCCGCATTTTGTAATGTCCCCAGCCGCAGAGTTCCGCACAGGCGAGGTCAAAGTTTCCTGGCCGCTCCGGCTTGAACCAAATCGGAATGATCTGACCGGGCACCGCGTCCTGTTTGATCCGTAAGTGCGGCAAAAAAAACGAGTGCTGCACGTCGTCGCTGCGCAGATTGATCAGCACCGGCCGACCGATCGGCACATGCAAATCATTGACCGTGTATAGGTCATCGAGCTGCGGTTTGGGTTGCAGCTTTTTCGGCTTGCCATCCTCATTCAATCCGGGATAACGAATTCGCCATTCAAACTGCCGAGCGGTTACTTCTGCCACGGGTGCCTCACGAGCTTCCGTGGGAAAGTAAGACTGCACCCGAAACAACGCCCACACATCCATTTGATAGAGCGCGAGGAACAGCAAAATCACCGACGGCACAACCGACCAAATCACCTCGAGGTTATGGCTTCCGTGGGTGAACCAAGCCCGCTCCTCTTTGTTATGCGAGGCTCGCCAAAGGCAGTAACCCAAGGCGGCCTGCGTCCCGACAAATACTGCCGTGACGATGATCAGAATCAAGTAAAACAGGTTGTCGATCCGTTGTCCTAGCTCCGTGACCGATGGCCCCGGAAACCACCAATTGAACTGCGGCGACACGGCGGAATACACCACCGCGGCAATCGGCCAGAAAATAAAAAATCCACACCAAAACTTTCGCACGGTTCAGACTCCAGTGCTCTCGTAATCTCGGTTCCAGGCTCGAAATCCAAACGCTCCCCGCCACCAAACGTCGCCCACACTCTCCGTGTACAAAACAGGCCAAACATACCAAACGCGGTCGGTTGTCCCTCTGTCTTCACTCCATCGAGGATACGAAACGCCAATCGTCCCATTCCCGCTTGTATCGCGAGAGCGCGCAAAGCGCAAACTCGCCCTCGTCACTTCGCATGACCTTTTTCGATCGGCTGCACAGAATCATTGTAAGACGAAACGGTCTTTGATGTGGGCGACTCGAACGGAATCGACAACACATAATTCACTAAGTCCCAAATCTCTTCTGGCTTATCCAACAGAGCCTGCGGAGCACCCGGCATTGGCGTCCCTTTGATCCCTTGAGTGATCCGGCGATAAAGGTCGATCGGCCGACGCCCCCCCCGATAAATCCCCCGCGTCAAATCACGTGGCTTAATTGGCTGATCCCAATCATCAAACAGCCCAGATACCGGGTACAGCTCATTGGTTCGCAGGTTCTTCTGAAACTCTTCCGTCTGAGGGCCATTCCCCTTCGCGGCCGCTCCATGACAATTCATGCAGTTCGCTTGTTTGGAAAAAAAGAGATCCTTTCCATGCTTCCGCGATTCGGCGGTGTCCGCTACACGGGGCACCTTTGGAATTATTACGGCATCGTCTCCTTCAACCGCATTCCATTTCTCCGACAAGTCCCCCGCAATTTCGTCCACAAGCACGTCCAACTTCGACCTCACATACTCAGCCAGCTCAGCGGTGATACGTTTCTCCGCTTCGGTTTCCCTCGTTCCAGCTCCGCTCTTGGCTTGATCAAAATCCTTTTCAGCCGCCGCCAAGGTCACCTTGGCCTTCTTCCGATCTTCATCGAGCTCCGCCTTCTTGCCAGGATCCTTCTTGATAGCGGTTTCAATGCTGCGAAGAACCTCTTTCGCTTCATCAAGCACTGACTTCGCCTTGTCGACCGGCTCTTTCGCTTCGAGCTTCGCCCGATCCGAAGCAAACTCTTCCTTAAACTGAGTGAGTAACTGCCCTTCAACTTCTCCGCGTAACGCCAACCAACGAACATACTCGACGATCGCCGTCAGTTCGCCCTGTTTCAGCATCGGGACGAAGGCGGGCATGTAGGTTCCGGGAATGCCTTGACCGACGATTCGCTGTAAATCGTCGCGAGTCGCCTTCCCCGCAGGGCCAGCCGTTGATGTGAACTTGAACTTCCCCTGCCGATAGTCGCGTGGCCGGGGATTAAGGTACTTCGCCGTGGGACCGTCCCCATCGCCACTGATTCCGTGGCAATGCTGGCAATGCCGAGCATACAGCTTGCGGCCATGCTTCAAAACATTACCGCCGGTCACGAATTGATCACCAACGGCCGGAGCAACGTCGAACGACGACGCTTCAAATGTCTTCTTCTGTCCATCGAATGAGGCGAGTAAAAAAGACTTGCCTTGATTGGCTCCTGATGTCAGCAGCAGCTCCGTCCCTGAAAACTCCACCGCTTCAAAGCCGGTTAAATCCATCGGTTCTGCGATGAACTCGACCGACAACGTCTGATCGTCCAGCAATGTGATCTTCCCTTGAGCCTGACCGTACTTCACAGGCAACTTCAACCAAGCGACGCTGTTAATCGGAGTCCCAAAATGCTCTTCCAAGGTCCTCCTGACTTCAGCACGAGCCTTCCGATGAACCGGCTTGGCAAGCGTGGTGTTCTCCACGAATCGCATTTGCGATGCGTCGCCGCCACATCCCGCCAAGGCGCAGGCCAGCCCCACCATCATTGATTGCCAACGCACAGTCACGGAAACATCCTCCGGTTCAACGTCGGTTGGTCCACCCGCGGCGGATTGACCAACCTCTAACCTCTGACGGGCAGGTATGCCCGTCCCGTATCATTTCAACATTGTGGTGTGTCGCCCAGCTTTGCACTTCACGATGCGCGGCGTCGTACCACATTCCTTCAGCCTCGTCCCACTCAACTATTTCAAGCCAAATTTTGCGGCATCTGCCGAGATATCAATCGACTTCATGTCGGCCTTCACGGAGACCTTGTACTTCTTATCCAAGAAACCGGCCTTCTCGTGCCAAATCTTAAACAAGTGATCTCCAGGCGGCAGGTTCTCAATCTCGAAGTTCCCATCCTTGTCCGTAACCACACCGAACGGATGATCGATCGGCAAATGATAGGCGCTCATCCAAGCGTGGAAGTCACACTTCACGGCTACCGGTGCTGACTCTGCCTTTTTGTAAACCACCGTTGCGCCGGTTCGGTCATTCGCACCGATTGTCGCTCCCATCGGGTCGTTCTTGGTCGGGCTATTTTTGGTGTTATGCGGATAACCATCGTCGTTGATGATCTTCAAAGGCTGTCCCACCTGAATAACCAGGGCGTGGGTTAGAAAAGTACAATTCTTCTGATCGAAGATGACCGCGCCGGCTCGCGGAGTCACCTTAAATCCAGCCGGAGGCTTATCAAGATAGATGAACACATTGGCGATACCGTTGTCTTTTCCGACCAACAAATCTTCAACCATAATGGGGCCCGATGCCGAGCAGACATCCGACTCCTTGGGAGCCTTGCCTTTTTCGAACATCACGCGGGCAGAGGGAGCCACCCCCTTGAATATGACACGCCCAAAGAACTTCCCGGACGCAGTCGCGACTGGCGGAGCCACAGTCGCCTTCTCCCCATTAGGATCGGGAACCGGGGTAACGGGAAGTACAACTTCCGGAGCGGTCGCCAACTTGATCCGCACCGACGGCTCCGCATAGGCACCCGACTCCAACTTCCCGCACCCTGAAATCAGAGCGAGGCCCAATCCGACCAGCGGCATGCACCACCCAACCGAGGGGGACTTCCAACTCAAACCAAAGTGTTGCGATCTCATTGGCCACCTCCGTCACCGGAATTCGCCTCAGTAGACTTCGCGTCAGCAGGTTTCGCCTCATCCGCTGCCGGTGCCGCCTGAGGTTCGGGCAACTTGCCGTATCGTTCCATCAACCAGGAATAGTTAAACAAGGCGTCCCGCGCCGCGATGGATTGGTCTAGCGGGTTTCCATTCAAGATCAGAGGTTCCGAAGACTTGCCGCTCGCCGGGAAGTTCACCGGCATGCTCGTGTAAGGGGTAATGAAACTTGGCTTGAGCAACCACAACTTCACCCACTCAGGACGCAAGCGATTTTGAACGTGCTCCAAGTTCGGGCCGCGAATGTCCTTTTTCGGGTCCAGCGACTTGTACTTCCGCCCGCCAAACTCGTGGCAACCAGCACATGCTCGAATGCCAGCGATCCGCCACGATTCTTCCAAGTAGCTCCCTTCCGCAGCACGATTCGGATGATCTTTGCCAAACTTCTCCTTCATGTCCGTCAAATACTCTGGCTGTCGCTGCGGGATGTCTTGATACGGGAAAGGTGCCCCGTCGTAGGCCGCGAAATAATTCGCCAACGTCTGGGCTTCCGCGTCGCTCATATTGAATCTAGGCATCCGAAGCGCGGTCGTGTGGCGAATCTGATACGGGTTCTTCAGAAACGCGTACAACCAGGGGGTCTGCACTTTGAAACCTTCCAGCGCTAAAGGTGGGGGGGATGCCTGCCATGCACGAACCCGACTTTCTTCCTGCTTCGATCGCAACAATTCGTCCGACAACCATTCCGCGAACGCACCTCCACGCGATGGCTTTAGCGAGACAAGATCCGCTTCATTAAACGACATCGTCGAAAACGGGAACTTCAGCCTTTGAGCAATCTGAAGTGGCTCCCACAACGTGTAGCTGTAGAACCGATCCTCAATGTCCGCACCAGGCTCGGGCCGACTATTGACCAGCCCCTTGAACGCGATGACCGGCAATGTTTCCTTCTCCGCCCCGCGCTGGAGCGTCAACAAGGAGCCGGTAACCCCGGAATGTGGCGGCTTCATTTTGAACAACGGATCGATCGCGGCGCGGTGGTCCAGCGGACTCCAATCGGCCAGCACAAATTGATCGAGTACCCCACTTAGTGCCGCCGCCAAGTCGGCAATTGGTTGAATCTGCTTCGTCAACGTCGCATGACGGTCACTCTTGGGCTTCAACTTTTCGTCACTGAGTCCGCTCTTGATTCCATCAAGCCGCGCCTGCACCCGTTTGGAGAACAACGACTCTTGCTTAACATTATCAATCTGTTCGCTGGCAAATGGCTTGAAAGACTCGTTGTCGAGCAGCGTCAGCTTTGTTGGTTCGGGGAGTTTTCCCAGGTCGTCCTTCAGCTTTCTCAAACGCTCAATCGTTTGATTCCATTCCTCCGAGGGATCCGCACCGGCACGCAATTCCTCGGCTGCAAACAGCGATGGCCTTGGAGCGCCAATCCCTTTGAGAAACACGATCTGACTGCCCTTCTGAACTTCATCGGCCAACGTGCTCACATGCTGAAAGAACTCAACGAGCCGTTGAATGCGAGCCAATTCCTCGGCCTTTGCGTTCGTTGGTTGTCCCGGTTCAGGCTCTGGTGCAACCAATGATTCGGCGAAACCCGATTTGTAGTCCTTCAGCGACGTGCCGAAAGCAACTTCAGGCAGATCGATCATGTGGCAGCCGGTGCAATTGAACTTTTGAAGCAGCTTCTCACCCTCGACCTTGGCCAGTTCGGCTCCCTTCGGCTTGTATTGGTATTTCTCGGCAGGTGGCCGCGCAACAAGGCCCAGCACGAATGTTGAAATCGCCTCTATCTCTCGCTCGCTCAGTGGGAACTTCGGCATCCGCAACCGTTCGTCGTAAAACTTCGTTGAAGTCTTCTCGTAGTCGTAGCTGCGCGGATCGCGGAGCTTCTGCCAGAGGAATCCGGGCCGACCATGATGCATCAAGCTGTCATAAAAGAACGCCGCACTCAGCTCTTGGTCTTTGTGCTCCTGGCTATCGTAATCACCGGTCTCGGCACTTCGGATCGCATTTTCAACACGAGTCGCGGTCGAGCTACCGTCCGGCTCGCCGTGATGATGCAAGAACTCTTCAATGTGTTCGGGAGCCAATCGCGACGGATCCTTCAATCCCCAGTCTTGGAGCGCGGTGCCAATCGGACGAGCTGTTTCAAATTTGGGGATGTCGTGGCAGCCATAGCAGCCGTACCGAGACACCGTCACGCGGCCCAAATAGTTCATCTTCCGCCTCCGCCACTCCTCGTTGGAAAACTTGTCGTCGGCACTTTCGGCCACGAGTTCGATCTCGTCCCCTTTCACGGTATCGCGAGCATACGGATACTTGCGGGAAGTCATGACCTCCTTCGCCTGCGCGGGCGTGACCGTCTTTCGCCGCCACAACAACATCTCGACGAGCCTATCCAACTCCTCATCCGTCGGGTTTAGCGTTTCGTACTTATGTGCTTCTCGCGACCTCAGAAAATCAACGACCTTGATCCCCGTTAGCGCTGCGGCAGTGTCCTCGTCCTGTTCTTGCAAATCTGGCATCAGCTTCTGGATATGGGTTTTGAAATCCTGCACTTCGTCTTCGAGCTTCTTCTGTTCGGCATTCAACGCCGTCGTGTCTTGTGCGGCCGCTGCCTGACGTATCTGTTGTTGAACCTTCTTGATGCCTTGCTGGTTTTGTTGAATGTCCGCCTGAAGCTTCTCGATATTCTGACGGACCTTCTCGATCCGTTCCGCAACGAACTTTTCGACCAAGCCGCGAGTCAGCAGATAGGCCGCAATGTCAGCCGCAGGATCGACGTAATTTTCGCCGCTCCCCTGCGGATCGATAAACAGGTCAGGCATGCGAGTGCGAGCGTGATGGCGCTCCGGCTCGCGAATCCAAGTGTAGAGCCATGCAAAACCCTCATCGCCCGCTTTGACCTTTTGATAGACCTTGGTCAAGTTGGGACCGAACTCGGCCCGGCTGTTTTTGAAACGCGGATCCTCGTGACCGTGGCACGCCAAACACCCCTTCTGGGCGAAGTGCTGCTTGCCCCGAATTGGACTCGGTTCATATCCAGGTTGCGGCAGATCCACCTTTAACGCCTTCGAGTTGTCGAACAGAAATTCGGCGATCACCGCCAACTCAAGCTTTGAAAACTCTTGGCCGTGAGCGTCGCTGTTGTTCGACAGCTTGAAAAACTGAGGCATGTTGGTGGTTGGCCGGAAGCGCTTCGGCTCTTCCGTCCAATGCGTGAGCCAATCGCGAGTCGTCTTACTGGCAATGTGCCGCAAGCTTGGCCCGACTTTTCGCTCGACACCCGCGACCGCTTTTGGATCTTCAGCGATCTTTTTGGCTTCGGCAGGAGTTTGCGGCTCCAATCGAAGGTCTGGACCGATTTGCTTACCGGCGTCGAAGCCGTTGATCTCGTGGCAACCGAAGCAGCCGTATTTCTTAATGAGCTGCCAACCTTGATAAGCCTTCGGAGCGGTCGCCCCGAATCTCGTGTTCTGGCCCAACTCGACAACTGAGTGGTGGCACTTCAAGCAGGCGGCCTCGCGCAGCCGGGCGGGCTGCATCGGATACTCCCAAAAGTGATTGTTGAACCACTTAAAGTTGTGCTCCCAATCGTGAGCCTGGTGAGGATCATTGGGTGTGTGCGACGCATTTTGAAAACTGGTTCCAGAACCTTGTCCGTCGTGACACGACGTGCAACCGAAGTCGTTCAACGGATGTGGACTCGCGGCGGTCAAATAAACATCCGGCCGAGGATGGGTCGAAAACGGGTGCTGATAAGTTCCATTCTTGCCATCGCCATGGGGATAGTCCGGCACATTGCCAGGACCAACCATGTCGATCGCCAAATGGCAGGTGCGGCAACGGTCGAACCTAGATGTCTTCGCCATGCCGAGCGTGATCTTCATATCGGGCAACCAATCCTGCTTCACGCGAATGTGCGAGTTGAAGCCATCTATAATTGGTTGCTCCATGAACCAGCGCTTGAAGGTCTTGAGTGCGCCTGATACCGAAGTCGGTTCCGGCTGGATTCTGTCCTTGGCGGTCTCCAAGCGGACGATATCTGCCTCAAACAATTTAATAGCCGCCAATGCAGCATCGCGATCCTTGGTCTTTGCCTTTAGTTCCGCAGTCGCTCGATTGCGAACATCGTCCCGGAGATCCAACTCCGTTTCCAATGTCTCCACGGTTGTTTGTTTAGTCCTAAACTCCTCGAACAGTTTTTGTAACTTTTCCTTCTCAACTTGATCGCGAACACCAAGATCAAAATTCGCTCGTGCCACGTCGCGGTAGGCGCGGTTCTCACGAACCTTTCGCATCTGCATTAAATAATCGTTGTCGAGCTTCTTGAGATTGCTTTCCTGTTCGGCGAGATCTTCAACCGCCCGGTCAAGCTTCGTTTGTGCTTCCGACTTGGCCTCTTGGAGATCGTTCACTTTCGCCGCATAGGCCTTCTCTAACATCGCTGACTTCATTCCCACAGGGACACCAACGAGTTGCGCCTTCTTGGCGTTCTCTTCGGCGACGATTTTCTCGGCCTGCAAGTGAAAGAACTGATGCTGATACGCTCGCCACTCATCGTGGTGGTCGAAGTACATCATCAGCAGAGTTGCCAAAAACAGCACGATCATGCTGACGGCAAACCACCGGTGCATCTTGGGAAGCGGGCGTAAATAGTCTTCAGTCGCTGGCATGTTGGCGGATCTCTTTTTCCTCTCGTCCCCACACTCCGCGTGGGCACGCACGCTCCGACGCTCGGCGTCGCGAGAAGGAACCTGTTTCGGCCGGGCGCCGAGCGCCCGAACTACCGTTCCCACGCGGAGCGTGGGAACGAGAATCAATTACACGTTAAAGAACCACTCGGGAATCGCGATGAAGTACTTCAAATTGATGGCCCAGCGGAGCACCATTTTCAAAGGAAGCGCCGCCATCAGCAGCACCAAATTCGCGAACACCATGTATCTCACGAACCCCATGCGGAGGAAAAACTTCTTGAAGATGGTGGCCGCCATCAGACCTGGCAACGCTGCCAAATAGAATCCGATCAACAAAAATCCCGGAGCTTCGCGTGCGAGGATGTAGATGGCCTTCACGGAAAACGTTGCGTCGGCCGGAGCTATCGGCAGTGGTTGCCCCAGTCCGTACCAGAAATATTCGGAGAGATTGACGTTGTTCAGAGCTTCCAGTTTGTGGACGTCCCAGAATTCGTAGATACCGAACACATTCCAGTTCGGACCTCGTAGGAACGTCCCCAAGATGATCATTCCGACCCACAGTGGCAAAAAACCGAACATGAAAGTGCTGATCGCGAACTTTCGCTCGTTGAATGTGTAATAGCCATTACCGAGCTTATTGAAGTCGATATAGGGAATGGCCATCATGCCGCCGAGGATAACACTGGGAAACACGACGCCCGCCAACCACGGGTCGTAGTACACAAGCATTTCTTGCAAGCCGAGGAAGTACCACGGAGCCTTAGAGGGATTGGGTGTCTTCACGGCCGAGGCTGGTTCTTCCAGCGGTGCCTGCAAGGCGATGCCCCACAAAATAAGCAGTGCCGTGACCGCGATCATGCAGATCATTTCGGTGTAGACCAAGTCCGGCCAGGTGAGGACTTTCTCGTTGTTCTCGGCTTCGACCGGAGGCCGTCCCTGAGCACTCCGACGGTCATTTTCATTAGCTCGCGAGAACGCGAGCCAAGTAAAGAAGCCGACGATAAACAACATCGCCACAATCGGCACGTTATCCGGCTTCCCGACAATCTGACGGAAGTCCCAGTCGGTCATGCTGATCGTCAGAAACAACAGCGACAGGTTCAACAACGCCCATCCGACATTTGGTTGCGTTAGCCAGTTGCGTAAGACCAGCATTAGCACGAACGCTCCGGTGCTCGCCGCGAAAAAATATCTAGCGTCAGCGACCACCGAATCGACCAGTACCTTGGCTGAGTCCGGCATGATGATCAAGAAAGATTCCGGCGAGCTTGCGCAGCTAAAATGAATCACCGAGACCAACATCAGAATGGTCGAGTAGACCGCCCAGACAGCCGCAGTCGGGATGTGTCCACCTCCCACAAACGCTGGCAAGTCGATGTGGTGTGCTTGATGAAACGATCGCCACGTCCAGCCGACATTCATCAAAAACAGAATGAGATACAGCCACCCCAGACCGAACAGTACGGTCGGGGTGACATTGGGATGCGTATCATGCGCGCCCAGACTCAACCAGGAAGTGATCAGCGGCAGAGAGTTCATCGAAATTCCAGTGCTCCGAATTCCTAAAGCGGCTGACTAATCCCGCCGTCTTTGCGGACTCGCCAGAAGTGAATGGCGATCAAACCAGACACTGCCAGCGGGATCGCCACACAATGCAGGATATAGAAACGGTTCAACGTCTCTTCACCCACGAACCGACTGCCCAGCAATAAAAAGCGAGCATCGCTGGCATTGGTAATGAGGTCGTAACCACCGAGATTCAAGAATTGAAAACCAGGGCCTTCGTGTCCCAACACCGGGGTCGCGCGAGCCATGTTTGAGCCAACGGTAATAGCCCAGATCGCCAACTGATCCCACGGCAACAGGTAGCCCGTGAACGACAACAGTAACGTCAGCTTCAGCAAGATCACGCCGACCACCCAATTGAACTCGCGTGGCGGCTTGTAACTGCCTGTCAAGAAAACGCGATACATGTGAAGCCAGACCGTAATCACCATCGCGTGCGCACCCCACCGGTGAATCTCACGCATGATACCCAACGTCGTCACGTCTCGCAGAGCGAGGATGTCGTTGAAGGCCCACTCTAAAGTCGGGCGGTAGTAGAACATCAACAAGACACCAGTGATGGTCTCAACCAGAAACAGGAAAAACGTGATCCCGCCCATGCACCAAGTGTAAGAGAGCGCGATACCCTGCTGTTTGATGGACACCGGATGCAAGTGCAAGAAAAAGTTAGTGAGCATCACGACGACGCGATTACGGCGATCGTACGGTGCCGGATGCCGGAAGACGCTCTTCCAGATTTGCGAATCGCGAATGTAATCACCGACCGACATGGGTGCTGACTTCCTCAGAAGTAGGCCGATTATTTCTCATCCCACGCTCGGTGCGCGGACAAGAGTTTCGACGCTCTGCGTCACGTCTCTCAAAGACTCACTACCGCATTCGACACGGAGCGCAAAGCGCCCGTATTAGCGTTTCCGCGATGAGCGAGGAAACGAAACTCGAATGAACTACGCCAACGTCCCATCAACAAACGAATTCGAGTCTTCCCACTGCCCCATCTCTTCCTGGAACTTCACGCTCTTATCAACTTCCAATTGCCCGTCCGCCGCCAACTTCAAGCCGACTCGCTCAAGCGGCCGAGGAGCGGGACCCTCGAAGTTGACACCATTCACATAAAACCCGGAACCATGACAGGGGCATTTGTATTTCTGCTCGCCTTCGAGCCAGTTCGGAGTGCAGCCGAGATGCGTGCAGACCGAAGCCAAGGCATAAATCAAATTTCGACCCTTATATTGGTCGGTATGCACAATCCACACGCCGCGCGCCGCCAGCCACTTGGTACTGACACCTCCCAACGGGTAATCGCTCGGCGAACCAATTTTGAAGCTTGTGGGAGGCTCGACAAGCACATTTGGAAACATGAATCGTGCGAGAGCCAACACCCAAACCTGCGACGTCACCGCCATCACACCGAACGCGAGCACCAAGGGATCGAAGCAGGCCGCGATGAAACTGCGCCGATCAACGCCAGACGCCGCTTTCTTGTCTTTTGCAGCAGCCGGCTTGACCGGAACCGGCGGCAACACAGGCTTCGTGAGTGCGGCTGAAGCCGCAACCGGGGCCTCGGCACTGGCCACCTTGCCACGAACAGCCTTCAGCATTTCCTCAACAGACGGCTTCGGTGCGCCGCTGGCGACCGCCACCACTGGCTTTGCTGCCGCAGGTGCCACCACCAACGCAGGAGCAACCACGGGAGCGGCTGGAGTCTCGGCAGACGAAGCAGCGGCTGCCCCCTTGCGAGCACGAATCGCAGCAAGTATGTCGCTGGTCGAACCCGGCTTCGCGGCTGCGGCGGATTTCGGTTTGGCCGCAGCCGTGGGCGATGGATTCGCGGCCACGGGATCAGCCGCGGCTATCGCGACAGGTTCTGGCACAGACACCGAGGCGGCCGGTGCGGGTGCAACCGGGACGGCACCGGCTGCGCCAGTTTTTTGCGATCGAATCTTGGCCAGGATTTCGGCCGATGAAAGTTTTTTTTCAGACATGTCTCTTCACGCGCTCAAATACGGACGACGCACGCTGGGCGCAGTCGGGGGGGCGAGGTTAAGAGGGGGCGGAGTTTGGCAACCTCTTCGTGTGGCGGCAACCATCGCGAATCACCAACACGACAGATTTCTCAAAGTCAGGACCGACCGCCATCGGAGAGGCTATCGTGGCAGACGAAGCAATCACACCCAGTCAATCAGTGATGACGGATGACTCTCAACATGACGCCAACAGGTTGGCGATTAAGCGTACTGAAGTGGACCGATCTAATGAGCGTGCCGCTTGGCTCGGTGAGTTCGAACGGTTCATCCACCGTGATCCTGCTCGGCGTGGTTTGTGCGCTGCAGAGCCGCATCTGGGAGTTGGCCAACTTGCTGGTGCCGCGAGGGAGCTTGCCAGTCATGCGCGGCGGGTCGCTATCGTGACAGGGTTCTTTATTCCACATGCACAGCCGCCTGCGGGAGAGACGGACGGTCCACCGGGAACCCTGTTCCTCGCGCATTGCCTGCAAGCGCTGGGAATCGAAACGGCGGTGATCACCGATGCTCCGTGTGCTCGCGCGGTCCAAGCCGCGGCGACTGGTATCGGTTTTCCGATTGACCGAGTGCTTGTGTTTCCTCTCTCGGCGGAAGCTTGGTTCGATGAGTTTTGGGACTCGGATTTCGCCAACGGGCTGACTCACTTGATGGCCATCGAACGAGTCGGACCAAGCCACTCGGCAGAGTCAGTCTTGAAGCAGAGGCCCGAAGACCTTCCCGATTTTCTCAGCGAGGTCGCTGCGGAGCATCACAATCACTGTCACAACATGCGCGGCGTCTGCATTGACGCGCACACGGCTCCGTTGCATTTGTTGTTTGAACGCTTGCCGAACATTCATCCGACGGCGCGAACGATCGGCATCGGGGATGGCGGCAACGAGATTGGCATGGGAACGATCGCGTGGGCGGAGCTGCGCCGCCGGTTGTCCGGCGAGCAGGCGGGGCGAGTGCCCTGCCGAATTGCATGTGACTTCAATATCGTCGCCGGGACCAGCAATTGGGGGGCGATGGCGCTCGCCGCGAGCGTTTGTTTGTTGCACAATCGGCTGGATGTTTTGAAACCGTGGACTCGTGAGCGGCATCGCGAATGCCTGGAGCAACTCGTGGCGAACGGGCCGGCGGTGGATGGCGTCACCGGACGGCGCGAAGCGACGGTGGATGGCTTGCCGTTTTTGACGTACATCCAGCCGTGGGAGGGGATCCTGCGCTGTCTCTTCGAGGCAGTGAAGATTTAGAGCCGCGACCGTGAGGGAGCGGTTTTCAGGAATTCAGACCGCTCCCTCAAGGCCGCGGTTCCAAACCTTCGCAAGCTCGGAGAGTCAGGCGACATCACGGTGTGACGGCTACAGAATCTCCAGCGACGGCATGGGGGCATCAATGAGGACGCGGCGAGCGATTTGGAGCGCGACATTCTGAACCATGCGGAGCATGTGCGGCTTCACGGGATTGTCGTCCTCGAACAGTGAGCCGATGAGTCCGTCATCGCCCCGGACTCGGATCATGGCATCGATCGGAATTTCGCCGAGGAACGGGAGGCTGAGTTCCTCGGCTTTGGCTTTCGCGCCGCCGCGGCCGAAGATGTCGCCCGACATGTTTTCGACGATGCCGAGCACCGGGATTTTGACTTGGTCGAACATGTTGATGGCTTTGACCGCGTCCAGTAGCGCGACCTTTTGTGGCGTGCAAACGACAACCGCGCCGGCCAAGCCGAGCAACTGCGACAGCGTCAGAGCCACGTCACCCGTGCCCGGCGGCATGTCGATGATCAGGTAATCAAGTTCGCCCCAATCGGTCTCTTGCAGGAACTGAGTCAGCAGCTTGTGCAGCATCGGACCGCGCCAGATGACCGCTTGGTTTTCGCGAATCAGGAAGCCAATCGAGAGGACTTTCAGGCCATCCGCGTCGATCGGTTCCAGGCGCTGAATCCTCTGTCCGTTGGCGAGTTCGATGTCGCGAATGACGGGAGTTCCCTTCGCGCCGGTGAGCAGCGGGATGCTCGGCCCATAAACGTCGGCATCCAGCAGTCCGACTTTCGCCCCGAAGTGTTTCAAGCCATACGCGAGCGAGGCGGCTGTCGTGCTCTTACCGACGCCACCTTTGCCGCTGCCGACCGCGACGACATTCTTGATTCGCAGTCCGATCTTCCCGCCGGTCTCGCGGCCGAGCACATGCCAGGAGTACGTCACGTCGATCGATCGTGCGTCGCCAGAACCGCTCAGCGCGGAGCAAATGGCATCACCAATCCGCTCGCGAGCGGGATACGCGGGTGTGGGGAGTTGCACCCGAACCTTGATCGAGTCGGTGCTCGTTTGCACGGATCCAATCAAACCGAGTCGATCAAAAGTCAGTCCCAATTCCGGGTCAATCAATGAGCGGAGTTTCGCGCGAATTTCTGCGTCGGTCATGGCATCTTTGCTAACAAGTGACGGGGTGAGTACACGAAGGGGGCGAGTTGTAGGAGGGAGCTATGACGTTGACCAGAGCCGCCGACAACTCCGTGCGAGACGTTCGCCATTCAACTCTCCGACGTAGACTTCGCGAACTCCGGCGTCTCGCAACGGCCACTCCAAGCCCGCCGATTCGATCGGGCAGATCACAACCACCGGAGCGATTCGCGGTCGTCCGACGAGCGTGGCCAACCATTGCAGACACTCCGCCGCATCGCTGGGGAGTTCGATCACGATGGCTTCGACCATTGATGACGCGAGTTCGCTCCAGGCACGACAGCCGCGCACGCGCACCCGTTCGTCGAGAAACTGACGTTGCAACTCCGGCACCCAGCGAGGCCGAGATTCAAAGACGAGAATCGTCCGCGTGGCATTGGACACAGCAAGCTCGCGAGTGGCACCAAAGCTTGAGGACTATTTGCCCTTGAACGCACCTTGCTGGCGAATCAATTCCATCGTGGAAAGCTTCTTGCCATCGGTCGCCGGTGCGGCGGGCTTCGGAGTTTCCACAATCGCGGGAGCTTCCTCCGCGACGGCCGGAGCAGGGGCGGCGACGACCGGAGCCGCTTCCGCGATGACCGGAGCGGGGGCCGTTGCTGCTGATTTGATCCCTTGCTGCTGGCGGATCATTTCAATGGGCGAGAGCCTCTTGCCCTCGCTACTTGCCGTCGGAGCGCTCGCCCCGCCGCCTGCTTTGGCCGCCGCTTGTTTGCGAACCATGTCGAGCGGACTGAGCTTCGGGGCACTCGCCGCCGGAGCCGCAGTTGTCGAACTCGCCGCCGGACTCGTCGGTGCCTCCGACTTGGCACCTGCTGCGCCTTGTTTGCGAATCATGTCCAGCGGACTCGCCTTTTTCGCGGCTGCCGCCGGAGCGGCTTTCGCTACGGGGGCCGTCTTGGCTGCGGGCGATTCCTTAGCGGGTTTCGCTTCACTGGCGGCCGGCTTCGGCAATGGAGAATCGACCACCGTTAGGAATGCCGGATCAATGTCGTACCAGCCGATGTCTGCCGGGCCATCAAAGAGGACCAATGCTCGGCCACTCATGTTGACGGTCTTCACGACACCCGTCAGGCCCGTGAACCGGCGAAGCTCCGCCACGTTGGCTTTCACGACAACGAATTTGTCGGTGTACTGTTTCTTCAATAACTCGGCTTGTTCAAATCGAGCGGACATGGCGGCAAGGCAGTCTGTTCGAGAGTTTTCGATGCGTGACGTCAAACGGGCCGGGATGATAATGAGCGATTCCGTGGTTGGAAACCAACGCTTCGAGCCTGTGAATTTTAGAGCCGCGACCTTTAGGGAGCAGCACCGGACTTCTGGGGACTGGCGACTCGTTCGCTGACGGGGGTTGGATTCAACGGAACCTCCAGCACGCCGGAATTCAAGATGGCGACAAGCTGCTCCAATTCCTGTCGGCTGAAACCGCCCGTGATTTGGCATTGATCGGACATCATGCCAACGATGTTAGGTGCCGAGTGAATTCGGCCGTCGAACACAATCGCCAGTCGCCGCTTAAACCCGTCCAGCGCGGGACGATTCCGACTCGTCAAATCAGAAACGCGACGGGCACCCTCTTGATTAAATGTCAGATTGATGCAGTCACTCCCCATTTCATCGAGACTGATTGTGACTTTCGTCAGGAACGCTCCGGTGACTCGTTCGTCGTCCCGTTCTCGAATGAGAAGGAATTGCCGGACCTCAGCGTCGCCACCACGCTGGACTTGCCGAGTCGAGATATCGGGGCCGTCGAGATCGACCGGCTGGCCATTAGGTTGAAGCAGCGCTTGATGCCAAGTCGCGACGATGGCACCGTCTCTCTCGACCTCATCCTTGTCCGCCGGAGCATTCAGAGCCGACTCGATCAACGACCGGTGATCGCGAAGATTGGCCATCACGGCGAACTCCAGGCTTCCCAGCCGACTCAGCAAGGCGATCGCTTGTCTTCGTTCGTCGGCATTGGCTCCGGGCAGACCGACTTCCAGAGTCCCCTTCTCCGTGACTCGAACCGTGACCCCTTTGTCCCCGCGCGGATCGAGCCGCGCGCGAATGACATGGAGAGATCGCGCCAACACTTCTTTCGATGGCGGTTGAGTCGCCGCTGTTTCGTCAACGGCGAATTCGAGAACCACCCCACCCACCGATTCGAGTGTCGGCGGCTGGGCACACGAGGCCAAGAAGAACAAGCACAACGCCATGCCGAGACAAGCGGAGCGGATCACTCGGAACGACTTCGAACGCGTGGAATATGTCATGAGTGCCTCGCAGGAATCCTGTGGATGGAAATTGCTTCGGGGGTAGGACGAAACGCTCACGAACGCAGATTCGACAGGAAGATTTGGGACAGGAAAATCTTGACTCGGTGCTCTCACCGAAAAGGAAACTGCAGGTTGGGAAGTTGGGAGCGAATCAAAAACCTGGCGTCCGTTCCTTCATTCCTGTGACCAGATTCCTTTGATCTCCCCAGGTCTCAAAAATGTTGATCAAAGGAATCTGGTCAAAGGAATGAATTGAAACCCGCCTGTCGATTCCGTTCGCTGTTGTCGGAGTTGCCGCTCTATCGCGGCTGGACCTGCACTTGGTCGCGGATGCGGTCGCTCGGATGCACGATGACTTGGTCGGACTCGGTGAGTCCATTGAGGACTTCGGCTTCGAGTCCGTTGCGACGGCCGATCTCCACTTGGCGTTTGCGAGCGACGCCATTCTCGACAACGTAGACGGCCCACAGGTCACGCGGCGGCTGAGCAGGCGCGGACGGGGTGGCCGAGCCGTTCTCACGGAAGAGCGCTCCGGTTGGGATTTTCACCACGCCGTCCTGTTCCCAGAGGACGATCTCGGCCTCGACTCGATAACCGTTGCCGAGCGTCGGGCGTGCGGAATACGGATCTTCAAAATTGGCGATGACGTGGACTCGCTGCTCCTCGACCCCCAGAGCGGAGAGCTTCAAGAAGCCGGAGGGTTCGACCAGTCGGACGCGCGCGGTCAGCGGACGTTCGCCCCCCCAGTGTTTCAGTCGCACGGTTTGACCGGGACGAATTCTGACCGCGTCGGTCGAGAGGACTTCGATATCGACCTCCAGATCGCGCGGGTCGCCGACTTCCAGCAGGGGCGTCCCCTGTTGCACGATCGCTTCGCTCTCTTGCAGCACCTTCATCACGACGCCGGTGATCGGCGATTGCAGACGAAGCTGCCACTTCTCGGCGGTATCCGGTGCCAGCGGCTGAGAGCGGAGCAGCGCGGCACTCGCGAGATCGCGTTCGTACTGAGCAGTCACTTCCGCGAACTTCGCGACGTTGAGTTCCTCGATGCGCGAGCGTACGAGCATCGCCGCGTCTTCGAGTTCCTGCTTCGAGTTGGCTCCTTTGCCGGCGAGTCCTTTGCGGCGTTCGAGATCGGTCTTCGCCCATTCGAGCGCGACGTTGGCCTTCTCGCGTGAGGCGGCCGCACTTTGGATTGCGGTCTGCATCGCTTTGACGTGCAGCTCGGCTTGGGCAATCTGTCTTGAGTCCAACAGGCTCGGATCAATCGGGTCGATGATCGCCAGATCGGTCACAGCCGTCGCGCCGGGACTGATGGTAGGCGGGATCGGATCGAGGCCGTGACCGTTGATCGGATCTTCCAACGCCGTGGCCGCGACGCCATTGCCATTGCCGGACGATTCGAGAGATGGCGGAGCAGTCACCGGGTCACCCGCTCGGACTTTGATCCGATGCAACCGCCCAGCCAGCGGTGACGAGATCAAATAACGATCTCGAACGCGAGTCTTGCCATCCTCGGAAACAGTAACGGCAAGACTTCCGCGAGTGACTCGCGCGGTGTCCACGAGAACGGGCTTGGGCAGGAAGCCGTACCCGACCGCGGCAAGGATGCCAGCGATGGCGATCAACCAGAGAAGTCGTTTGATCCAGCGAAACAAGGGGCACCTGAAGTGAAATGACGAATGACGAAATACCCAATGACGAAAGAAGCCCGAATCACGAATGGCTCGTTGAACGGTCAATTCGTCATTCGAGCTTCGTCATTCTTTCGTCATTGGGTCTTTCGTCATTCATGATTTTCATTCTCGTGTCTTCAACACCGCGATCAAATCCAAATGGTCCAAGCGTCGTCGGACCAACAGGCCCGACAGGATCGCGGCGATGAGCACGACCATCGTCGCGAAGGAATAGGTGGCCGGTTCGATGATCAACGGGATGCGATATAGCTCGGTGTCCATAAACCAGCAGACCAATCCCGCCAGTCGGTTGCCGATGAACAATCCTAGCGGAATCGCGGCACAGGTCAGGATGGCCAACTCGCCCAGCAGAATGCGTGAGATCTCCGCGCGGGTCAGGCCGAGCACTCGGAGACTGGCCAACTCGCGGCCGCGTTCCGAAAGTGCGACGCGCGCGGTGTTGTAGACCACTCCGAAAGCGATGATGCAGGCGAAGATCACGTTGAAGGCTTGCATGGTCAGCAGGTTGTTCATCACGGTGTCGCGGAAACCTTGAATCGACGCCCCCTTGAGCATCACGCTGGCGACGCGCGGAGTGGCCTTCAAGCGGCGGTACAAATCCTGGACGGTGTTGGGATCGGCGGTGATCGCGATGCTGGTCACGGCTGGTCCTTCTCCCACCAAACGATTCAACGCCCGAGCCTCCATATAACAGACGGTGCCGAGGTACTCCTGACAGAGTGCCGCGACTCGCACCGGACGAACGCGCCGGCTCCCCTCCATCACTTCCAGCGTGAGTGTATCGCCGATCCGCACCCCCAGCACTTGAGCCAGTTTTTGATTGAGCACGATCCCTTCCGGCGGCACCGCGACCGAATCATCGTTGGTGTTGATCAAGTGATTCAGCTTCGCGTCCAAGTCGATGCCGAGCAGATACGTTCGCTTCTCGACCTGATCGCTGAAGATTTTGACGCCCACTCCGCGGCGCGGTTCGGCATGAATCACGCCGGGAAGCTGCTGGATTTCGTGCAGAGCTTTTCGCGAGGTCGGCTCGTTGAGCGTCACGTCGATGTCGTGCCGATTGATGTACTCGAACTGCATCCGCACCAGGAACTCCAGCGAGTCGGCCGAGAACCGGCCGAGCACCAGAATGGCCGCCGCCATTGCGATGCCGCAGACCGACAACAACGCCTTGACCGGCCGCCGCTCGATATTGCGAATCACGATTCGACCAATCTGCGAGAGCCAGTGTTCGAGCCCCAACCGCTCAAAGATCGTCGGACGAAATTCGCCGGGAGGTTCCGGCCGCATCGCCTCAGCGGGAGGGAGCGTGACGGCTCGGCGGACGACGTTGAGCGTCCCCAGCATCGACGCGACGACGCAGACACCGAAGGCTCCCGCGATGACTTCGGGCGGCAATTGATAGTGCAATTCCGGATATCGATAGAACTCGGCATAGATGCCCATCATCTTGCGGCCGATGAAGGCTCCGGCAATCGTCCCCGCGATGCCGCCGACCACGCAGATCAGCAGCACCAGTTTCAGGTAGTGCCGGCCGACCGCCCAATTCGAATACCCGAACGCCTTGAGCGCGGCGATCTGATCGCGCTGCAACGCGATGATCCGCGACAGCACGACGTTCAGCAGAAACGCCGCCACGCCCAGAAAGATCGCGGGGATGATCATTCCCATCCGCTTGAGATTGCTGATCTCGTCCGTCAGAAAACGATGCGAGATTTGATCCGCTCGCGCGTGCGAGCCGAAGCCGCCATGCTTTTCGATGATCCGATCCAGTCGCCGCACGACCTCGTCTTCGGACGCTCCCGGCAGCAGTTCCAAGAGCACATCGTTGAACGCCCCCTTCATATCGAACGCCGCTTCGAGCGCCTCGCGGCCCATCCACAGAATGCCGAATCGCTTGTCATCCGGCACGAGCTGCCCGTACTTGATTTGATAAACGTATTCCGGCGAGAGCGCGACGCCGACGATCCTCAGCTTCCGTTTCTTGCCGTTGATGACCGCCGAAATCTGATCGTTGAGTTGCAGCTTATGAGCTTTGACAAACCCTTCGCTGGCGAGCACCTCGTCATCGCGCCGCGATTCGATGAAGCGTCCCTTGCGCAGGAACAGCGAACAGAGATCGGTGGATTGCGGATGCTCTGGGATCGACACGAGCCGCCCGGCAACCGGCTCCGAGAACGACGGCACGTCCAGCGTCACGTCTTCAACGACTCGCGTTTGAATCCGAGCGACTCCCGGAATCTCTTCCATGCGCTCGGCCACGGTCAGCGGAGCACGCTTGATCCGAGCGAACACCTGCGGGAACCGATTCGCTTCATAGAAGCCATCCATCGTCCCTTGCAACGAGACCATCGCGCTGGAGGACATCACAAACGTCGCGACCCCGCAGGCCATGACCGCGCAAATCGCCAACACTTGCCCCTTCATCAGGAACACGTCGCGCACCAATTTGCGATCAATCGCCCGCATCGGAACTCCAGGAAACGGTCATGTCAGAAGCAAGTGAATGACGTTGGCACGGAGTTTCCACGATCCGCTAGAGATTGGACAGTAGGTCTTCAAGATCAGCGATGCCTACTTCGGCTTCGACATGTCGTGCTTGCGATGGCGAACGAGCGATGCCTCCAAAGGCTTTGCCGGTGAATGCGAGACTGGTTAGAACGTCTCGCGTGGGGTCAGCCGGCGGTTTTGGACGGCTCTTGGCATCGCTTGGAGGCTTTCACCACCGGACATCGAATCCGGCAGAGTCAGGTCATTTGGAAAGGCTCCGTTCATGACGATCCGCCCCAATCGCGTAAAATACAAACTCAAAGCCGGCGAGACCGTCTGGTCGAGCTCAGTTCGATTGCCCGATCCGGGGCTTTGCGAGTTGCTCGGCTATGCCGGCTGGGACTTCGTGTTGCTGGATGGTGAGCATGGCGCGGTGGATGCCACGACGCTCGAGCGGTTGGTGATTGGTTGCTACGCCGGCAACACGACACCGATCGTGCGAGTCTTGCGGCCGGATGATCCTGAAGCGGTGATGCACGCGCTGGACCTCGGAGCACAAGGCGTTTTGATTCCGCATTGCCGCACGGTTGAGGATGCTCAGCGGTTGATCTCGGCGGGGATGTTTCCTCCGAGTGGCGGTCGCGGGTTCGGTCCCGGTCGAGCGGCGATGTGGGGGCGAGTCAGTGGGCCGGATTATCTCAAAGCGGCGAATGACGAGATCGTGTTGCTGGCGTTGATCGAAGACCCGGAAGGGGTCGAGAACGTCGAAGCGATTGCCGCCGCGGGACTGGATGGCTTGTGGGTCGGCACCGGCGACCTCGCGCTCGGTTACGGAGTCGGCGGGGATCGCGATCATCCGCGCGTCCAGCAAGCGGCCGAACGAATCCTGGCCGCGTGTTTGAAGCACAACGTGGCGTGTGGCTATCCCGCGCGCAGCGTCGAAGAGGGTCGCCGAGCGGCCGCTCAAGGTTATCGCCTGATCGGCTTCGGCGGGGCCGAACAATATGTGATGTCCGAGTCGCGGAAGTTTTTGGACGGTGTTGTTTAACCGCTACGCCATCGGCGTGCGCGCGAACGTCGCTCGTGATTCCATTTCGAGTTCACACCATTGGCGTTCTCGCTCTCCATACCGTTCGCGCCCACGCCGTTGGCGTAGGGGTTAAACAAGAAATTCGACACGCTCTGGCGAGCGTGGCTATTCAGGGACGAACGATGCCGCGAATCATTTTGCTCGGAGCCAGCAACGTCACGCTGTCGTTTCCGCGTCTGGTTCGCGGATTCCAGCGCGCGTTTGCGGAGCCGCTGGAACTTTTCGCCGCACATGGTCACGGTCGCTCGTTCGGGATTTGGAATCGCATCGGCCCGCGTGAGTTGCCCGGCATTGTGCCTTGTCGAATTTGGAATGACCTCGCCGAGCAGCCGCCATCGGATGAGCCGCCGCGAGCGCTCATCACCGATATCGGTAACGATTTGATGTATGGGATCGAGCCGGATCAGATCGCCGATTGGGTCGCGACTTGTCTCGAGCGGTTGCTGGCCATGCGAGCGCGAATCGTTCTGACTCAATTGCCTCTGGCCAGTGCGCGGACATTGGGTCGCGCGCGGTTTCAGTTCTTCCGAAAGCTCTTCTTTCCGCACAGCCAAATTCAGTTCGAGGAGCTGGAAGCCAAGACGACGCGACTCAATCAGCACATCGTCGATTTCGGACATCGCTTCGAGATTCCCACTCTCGAATTGCGTGGCGAGTGGTACGGATTCGATCCGATCCACATTCTTCGTCGGCATCGAGCGGTCGCGTGGCGAGAACTGCTGGCCTCGTGGTTCGATGAGTCTCACGCGGCGGACTTCAAAGCGGTCAGGCCGAACGACTCGCTCTACCTCTGGCGACAACGGCCGTGTGAGCGGCGCTGGTTTGGTCGCGAGCAGTGTGCCACTCAACCGGTGTTGTGCCAGTCGGATGGTTCGAAGCTCTGGCTATACTGATTCGCGTAGAGCAGGCGGCCCGCCTGCTTTGGCCCGTTCATAAAACACAGGCGAGCCGCCTGTGCTACGAAATTCTATGTCGCAGTTTCACCCGATCATCGAGCAGTGGTTTGCGTCGCGATTCCCCGCGCCGACGGAACCGCAGCGGCTCGGCTGGCCGGCGATCACGAGGGGCGAGCATGTGCTGATCGCCGCTCCGACAGGCAGCGGCAAGACGTTGACCGCGTTTCTCGCAGTGATTGATCGGCTGTTGCGACGCTCGCTGAAGGAGAAGCTCGGTGACGGGATTCGCGTCGTGTATGTCTCGCCGCTGCGAGCCTTGTCGAACGACATGCACCGCAACCTCGACGTGCCGCTGCGTGAGATCACCGAACTGGTCGAGCTATCCGGCCTGCGGACAATTCACGGCGAGCAACCTGCTCCGATCCGAGTTGGTCTGCGGACGGGCGACACGTCGTCGTCACAGCGAGCGACGCTGGTCCGCAAGCCGCCGCACATTTTGGTCACGACGCCGGAGTCGTTGTATTTGCTGCTGACCTCGGTGAAAGGCCGCGCCGCTCTCCGCAAGACGGAGGTGGTCATCGTCGATGAGATTCACGCGCTCGTTCGAGACAAGCGCGGATCGCATCTGTCGCTGAGCCTCGAACGTCTGCAAGCGTTGTGCAAGAAGCCGCTGCAACGGATCGGCCTGTCGGCCACGCAGCGACCGATCGAACGCATGGCCGAATTCTTGGGGGGCTCGGCCGAACGCCGACAGCCGACAGCCGATAGCCGTGATACCGTTTTTCCAGCACAGCTTGCGCTGCCGTTTGAGCGGGAAGAAAAAGGATTATCCGCCTGCGGCGGATCGGCGGACGGCGATCGGCTGTCGGCCGGAGTGGCGACGATCATTGATGTCGGGCATTCGCGGCATTTGGATCTCGCGATTGAGGTTCCCGAAATGGAACTCGGAGCGGTTTGCTCACACGAACATTGGGGGCAGATCAATGCTCGCGTGGTCGAGCTGATCAACTCGCATCGCAGCACGCTGGTCTTCGTCAACACGCGGCGCATGGCCGAGCGAGTCGCTCATCAACTGACCGAGTTGCTCGGTGAGGATAAAGTCAGAAGTCATCACGGCTCGCTGTCGGCCGAACTGCGGTTGCGAACCGAACGGCGATTGAAGGACGGCGAGTTGAAATGCGTCGTCGCGACCGCCTCGCTCGAATTGGGGATCGACATTGGCTACATCGACTTGGTGATTCAGCTTGGCTCGCCGGGGGCGATCGCGACGTTTCTGCAACGGATCGGCCGAGCGGGTCACGCGGTCAAAGCGACACCGAAAGGGCGGCTGTTCGCGCTGACTCGTGACGAGCTGATCGAAGCGATGGCGTTGATGCGAGCCATTCGCGCCGGACGGCTCGATGTCATTCCGATCCCAGTTGCGCCGTTGGATGTGCTCGCCCAGCAGATCGTGGCCGAGGTCGCGGCGTGTGAAGAATGTTCGTCGGACGAACTGTTCGAGATGTTTTGCCGAGCGTATCCGTATCGCGAGATGACTCGCGAGCAGTTTGATTCGGTCGTGCAGATCATGGCCGAAGGGATTACCGACACGAGCGGTCGCGGCAAGGTTTATCTGCATCACGATCGAGTCAAACGCCGGATCAAGGCGAGACCGGCCGCGCGGATCGCAGCGACGATGAACGCGGGAGCGATCCCGGACATCGGTTCGTATCGCGTTGTGGCCGATCCTGACGGCGTTGTGGTCGGCACGATCGACGAAGATTTTGCGGTCGAGAGTCAGCGAGGCGACATCTTTTTGCTCGGTTCGACGTCGTGGCGGTTTCAAGGGATTCGCAAGCTGGACGTCGTCGTGACCGATGCTGGTGGAGCACCGCCGTCCGTGCCGTTCTGGCGCGGCGAAGCGCCGGGACGATCGTGGGAGTTGTCGGAGGAGGTGTCGCGGTTGCGTGAAGACATTTCGTTGCGGTTGGGAGGGGAAGCGATTGCAAATGGCAAATGGCAAATGGCAGATTGCAAATCGCAGCAGCAGCAGCAGCCAACAGACAATGTCCGTCTTCTCACCTCCCCGCCTCCTCCCCTCCTCCCCTCCTCTCCTCCCCCCCTCTCCCCTTCGCTTCAAGAATGGCTGCAGACCGAAACGCTTTGCAACGCGTGGGCCGCCGAGCAAATCGCAAACTATGCCGAATCGCAGAAGGCAGCCATCGGCGTGATCCCGACTCAGAAGCAGATCGTCTTTGAACGCTTCTTCGATGAGTCGGGCGGGATGCAGATGGTCGTTCATGCTCCGTTTGGGGCGCGGGTCTGCAAGGCGTGGGGATTGGCGATGCGGAAGCGGTTCTGCCGCTCGTTTGATTTTGAGTTGCAAGCGACGGCCGATGATGACGGTTTCATCTTGTCGCTCGGCCCGCAGCATTCGTTTCCGCTGGAGAGCATGTTCCCGATGCTCAATCGCGAGAACGCTCGGAACTTGCTGGAGCAGGCGATTCTGCAAACGCCGCTGTTTCAAACACGCTGGCGTTGGAACATGAACCGAGCACTGCTCGTGCTGAAGATGCGGAATGGACAAAAGGTGCCGCCGGCTCTGCAACGGTTTCGTTCGGACGACTTGCTGACGGCGGTCTTTCCGAAGCTGACCGGCTGTCAGGAGAACATCGTCGGCGATCACGAACTGCCCGATCATCCGTTGGTCCAGCAGACGATGCACGACTGCCTGACCGAAGCAATGGACCTGGCGGGCTTGCATCATGTGCTCGAAGAGATCGAGGCAGGTCGCATCGAACTGATCGCTCGCGACACGCGCGAGCCGTCTCCGTTTTGTTACGAGTTACTCAACGCGAACCCGTATGCGTTTCTCGACGGAGGCGAGGTTCAAGAGCGTCGTGCTCGCGCGGTTGCGAACCGCCGTACGCTGAATCCTGATGACGTGCGCGATCTGGCGAAGCTCGACCCGGCGGCGATTGAGCAAGTCGTCCGTGAAGCTCAGCCGCTGATCCGCAATGAGGACGAGCTGCATGATGCACTGCTGAGTTTGTTCTTCATGCCGGTCACGGGGACGAATGAAATGTTTAACCCCAACGCCATCGGCGTGGGCGCGGGCGTGGGCGTGGGCGCGAGCGTGACAGCGGGCGCTCAGAGCGATTCGATGGCCGCGCACGCCGTTGGCGTTGCGGTTAAACAACTCATCTCCGATCGACGAGCGACGAGGCTCACGTTGCCGAATGGGCAACTCGCTTGGGTGGCGGCGGAGCGAGTGCCGGCGATCAGAGTTCTCTTTCCGACTGCGGCGATTGAGCCGGCGATCGACGCTCCGCCGGGAGTTCGCACCGAATGGGAAACGACCGACGCACGACTCAGCGTTCTGCGCGGCTGGCTGGAAGTCTGCGGCCCGATCACGGCTGAGGAGTTGGCTCAGCAAACGACCTTTACCGAGTCGCAAGTCTTCGTGACGTTGGAAGCGCTGGAAGGCGAAGGGACCGTGCTGCGCGGGAAGTTTCGAGCCTTGGAGGACGGTGTCGAGCCACCACTCACCAGAGTGGAATGGTGTCATCGCCGGTTGCTGGCGCGCATTCATCGGCTGACGATCGAGGGCTTGCGGCGGTTGATTGAGCCGGTTGATGTCTCGACCTACTGGCGTTATCTCGCGCGGCGACAAGGGATCACCGGGACCGATCGACGAACCGGATCGAACGGTCTGTTTGAAATCATCGCGATGCTGCAAGGACTCGATCTCGCGGCGGTCGCTTGGGAGCGTGACGTTCTGCCCGCGCGAGTGGAAAACTATCGGCCGGAGTGGCTGGATGAATTGTGTCTCGGAGGCGAGGTCGCGTGGGGCCGGCTGTATCCGCCGCGCGTCGATGCCGACAAAAGCAAACCGATGTCTGGTGTCACTCGCGTCGTTCCCGTGTCGTTATTCCTGCGAGGCGACTTACCGTGGCTGGATGCACCCGGCCGAACGCCGGAAGCCGACAGCCGAGAGCCGCAATACCGTTTTTTAAGTTCCTCGTCCGAAGATCTCGCGGCATTGCTGCGAACGCGCGGAGCGATGTTTCTGACGGACCTGCTGCGTGAGAGTCGCTTATTGCCGGCACATCTCGAAGACGGTTTGGGCGAGCTTGTCTCGCGCGGCTTGGTGACGGCCGACGGCTTCTCCGGTTTGCGACAGCTCATCAGTGACGCGAGTCGTGCGGCGGCGTCTCGTGGTGCCAATCGTGGTCGGCCGGGATTGCTTCGCCAGCGCGGCGCGATGAGTTCGGTTGGACGGTGGTCGTTGTGGCGTGATGTGACACCCGCGCCGAGCACCGGCAATATGAGCGGCACGGCGCTAGCCGCCGGTGAAACGGCAGGCACGGCGGCTAGCGCCCAAAGGCGCTCGCTTTGTGAGCCGATGGCGCTAGCCACGGGCCGCGGTTGGGTGACGTTGAACGGCGAATCGCCCGACGCTAGCGCGTTCGGCTCACAAAGCGAGTGCCATTGGGCTAGCACCGTGCCGCTCAGTCCCCTCCCCCGCAACGAAGTCATCGAGCAATGGGCGTGGCAGTTGTTGCGGCGTTGGGGCGTGATGTTCAAAGACTTGCTGATCCGCGAGTCGGGTGCTCCGTCGTGGTGGGAGTTGTTGCAGGTCTATCGTCGGCTGGAAGCTCGCGGCGAGATTCGGGGCGGACGATTCATCTCCGGCGTGGCGGGCGAGCAGTTCTCGATGAGCGAGTCGATCCGGCAACTGCGGTTGTTGCGCGATGGGGCGGAAGACAAGACAACCGACTCGGAGAATCAGGCGACGGGACGCGAGTTCGTGTTGATCTCGGCGGCCGATCCGTTGAACTTGGTCGGCATTCTGGACAATCAGCCGCGAGTGCCGAGCATCGCCTCGCATCGCATGGTGTATCTCGGCGGTCGCTGCGTCGGGACGTTGATCGCCGACGAGAAGTGGCTGTCGCCGACGTTGAACGACGAATCGCGATCGCTCGTCGTCGAGTTCCTCGATCGTGGCCGACCGGGGGAGAATTCCGCCGTCCGCAAAGAGCCCGCGACAACCGAGCATCGAACGGCACCGGCTCGGCTTCGAACGGCGGCTCACAAGCGAACGCGAAAAACATGAGGCGGTGTGCGGGGCTGTGTTTCAGAAATAGGAACCGGCAGAGTCAGGCAATTGGCAGGTCATGGCACAATGTTTCGTGAGAGGTGCGTGGGCTACATTGCGAGCATGAACTACTTCGCTCACTCACTGCGATTCCTCGACCGGCCGTACTTTGTCGTCGGGACCAACGTGCCGGATTGGTTGTCGGTCGTCGATCGGCAAGTGCGGATGCGCAGCAAACTGGTCGAGCCGTTCATGCTCAATGATGGCTCGATTCAATCCGAAGTCGCGGCTGGCGTGTGGCAACATCTGGACGATGACCGCTGGTTTCATCAGACGCGAGCATTCACGGAACTCAGTGCCGACTTGGCCGTGAAGTTTCGCGAAGCGCTCGCCCCGGATGAGAGTTTGCGAGCGGGATTCCTCGGACACATCGTCACCGAATTGCTGATCGACGCCGAGCTGATCGAACGGAATCCGGGCCAGATCGAGCGGTACTACGATGTGCTCCGCTCGGTCGAACCGCTGGCCGTGCAGCGGGCCGTCAACGCGATGGCCAAGCAGCCGACCGAGCACATTGCTCCGCTGATCCCGCGTTTCATCGACGAACGCTTCCTGCCCGATTACCTCGCCGACGACCGTTTATTGCGTCGCTTGAACCAAGTGATGCAGCGGGTCAAACTCCCGCCGCTTCCGGCCGAGGCGGAATCGGTTTTGCGTCTCGCCCGCCCGCTCATCCGCGACCGGCTGAGCGATTTGCTGCCGGAAGAGCACTTCTAGGAGCCATCACCATGAAATACGGAATGAACATGCTGCTGTGGGCGACCGACGTGAACGAGTCGCACTACGGACTACTCGATTCACTCAAGACGATCGGCTACGACGGTGTCGAGCTACCAATCTTCGACATGAACCCGGCGAACTTCGCGAAGCTGGGCCAGAAGCTGACTGACACGGGACTGCAACGAACGGCCGTCACGATCTGCACCGACACCGAGAACCCGATCTCTCCCGATGCGGCGATTCGGCAAGCGGGACTCGACCGGCTCAAGAAGGCGATCGACTGCTGCCAAGCCGTCGGAGCCACGCACTTGTGCGGCCCGATTCACTCGGCGATCGGTGTCTTCTCCGGCAATTGCCCGACGACCGATGAATGGAACTGGGGCAAAGAGACTCTGACCCAAGCCGCCGACTACGCCAAGCAAGCGAACGTCACGCTGGTCGTCGAATACCTCAACCGCTTCGAGTGCTACTTTCTGACCTGTGCCGCCGACGTCGGCCGCTTCTGCCGCGAGATCAATCACTCGCACTGCAAGACGATGTACGACACGTTCCACGCCAACATCGAAGAGAAGTCGATCAGCGGCGCGATCAAGAGCTACGCCGATCAATTCGTCCACGTCCACATCTCGGAGAACGATCGCTCGACCCCCGGTGAAGGAGGCGTCAATTGGGACGAGACCTTCGCGGCGTTGAAAGAGGTCAAGTACGACGGATGGTTCGTGGTCGAAGCCTTCGGCCTGTCCCTTCCGGCCCTCGCCGCCGCAACCAAAATCTGGCGGAGAATGTTCACCGACGAACTCACGCTTGCCACCAACGCGCTGAAGTTCATGAAGACGCGATGGCAGGGCTGATGTTTGAAAGTTAGTTGCCGTCCCTCAAATATCCTGGCGAGCGGGGCGGCGTCAGCTTCCTGGATTCGATCATCGCGACTGTTACTCTGCGGTAGGAGGCTTCACATGGTCGCACGCTGCTTGTTGGTGATGATGTGTCTCTTGGTCGTTTCGAGCCGACTCGAAGCTGCCGAGAAAGACGCGGCAACCAAAGATCCCTTCGAGGTCGTCGAGACCAAGCTGACTCCGATCGCGAAGTCGCTCGGCAAGCCGGGGCCGGGCGATTGGTTGGCGAATCATCCCGAGGCGGGGCAGACGTTCGCTCAATACATGCAGGCGAAACCCGTGCTCAAGAGCGAGCGGCTCAAGACGATGCACCTCTGCTTGATCGGCGACTTCACGCCCGACCAAGAACGAGTGCTCAAGCTGACGATCGAGTATCTCGGACTCGTCTACACGGTGCCGGTGAAGATTCATCGGCGGCTGAGTCTCGACAAGATTCCCGACGAGGCGCGACGCACGCACCCGACTTCGGGTGATAAGCAGATTCTTTCAACGTATGTGCTCGACCGAGTACTGGCTCCAGAACGTCCTGCCGATGCTCTGGCCTATCTGGCTTTTACCTCCAGCGATCTGTGGCCCGGCGAGAATTGGAACTTCGTCTTCGGACAGGCGAACCTCCGCGAGCGGCTCGGTGTCTGGTCGATCTATCGCAACGGAGATCCCTCGAAGGACGCGGACGCTTTCCGACTCTGTCTGCGACGCACTTTGGCTACGGCTGCTCACGAGACCGGACACATTCTGACCATCCAACATTGCACCGCGTTTCAATGCGGCATGAACGGCTCGAACAGTCTCGCGGAAAGCGATCGGCAGCCGCTGCACTTCTGCCCGGTCTGCCTGCGAAAAGTCTGCTGGAACCTGCGTGTCGAACCGGTCGAGTATCTGATGTCCTTAGAAAAATTCTGCCGCCGCGAGATGCTCACCGATGAAGCCGACTGGTATCGCGATGCGGTCGAGTTGCTGCGGAAGTAGCGATGCACGCTTCGGGTTCGGGGACATGGAAAAAATGACTTCGCGTTCTTTGCAAGCTTCTGTTCAAAACACAGTTTGGAACAGAAGCTTGCAAAGAACGCGAAGTGGGAAAAAGTCTTGCCAAACACCTTGTGTCAAAGTCTTGATGTTCTGGGTTGCGGCTCCGCCGGGCCAAGCTCGTTTTGTTTTTCATTTTCCTGTCCCAAATGTTCCTGTCGAACATTCCCTTCCCAGCCCGCCAAGTTCAAACCAGCGTTTCCTGGAAAGAGGATGTCATTGCTCCTCGCGTCCTGAGTTCTGCGTTGGCGTGCGTTCGACCTCGACCAAGTTGTCAAAGAACGTCGCGCCGCCGCCAATGTCGGTCAGCCGAGTCGGTGTGGTCGAGTTGCAGTTGCGATGACCGGGGCTGTGCTTGTTCCACCAGATGCTCGGCGACACGACGACTCCGGGGCGGACGTTGTCTCCGACGAGTGCTCGCGCGATGAACGAGCCGCGATCGTTGAAGATGCTCACGAGATCGCCGTGCTGAATGCCGCGAGCGGTCGCGTCGATGACACTGATCTCCAACTGCGGTTCGATCGCCGAGCGGCGCAGCGAATCGACTTCAACGAACGTCGAGTTCAAGAAGTGCGGCGACGGCGGTGAGAGCAATTGCAGCGGGAATCGCTTCGCCAACTCCGGCGCGGACGCTGGTGACTCGGCCGGAGGAATGAATGTCGGCAGCGGATCGAGACCAAGCTTCGTGAGCCGTTCGCAACGCAGCTCGCATTTGCCGCTAGGCGTCAAGAAGCCACCGTTCGCGAACGGAGCCATGTGGCGCACGCGGCTCGCGTGCGTCTCCTCTTGAACAATCTCAGTTGCAGGCGAACCGCCCGCACCACAAGCGTTGAGCTTGATCGCCCCCTCGCGTTTCAGTCGATCGAGCGTGATACCGCGCATCGCGGCCGGCACGTTTTCGAGCGGTCTCGTTTCCCACAACAACTCGCGAGCAAGTTGCTCATCGGACACGTCGAATAGTTCCGGCTCAAAGCCCAAACGCCGCGCGAGGCCACGAAAGACGTCGGTGTTACAACGCGCTTCACCCAGCGGCGCGATCGCCGGGACGTTGACCTGCACGAATTGATGGCCGTAAGAGCCGTGCAAATCGAAGTGCTCAAGCTGAGTCGTCGCGGGCAGAACGATGTCGGCGTAATCGACGGTGTCGGTCGGGAACTGATCGTGGACGACGGTGAAGAGATCGTCGCGCCGCAATCCGGCGAGGACTCGCTGCTGATCCGGCGCGATCGCGGCGGGGTTGCTGTTGTAGACGTACAACGCCTGCACCAGAGGGCCGGGCAATTCGCCGTGCAACGCTTCCGCGAGTTGCGTCATGTTGATCGTGCGCGTCCCCGACGGAATCAAATCAGGCCGTTGCACCGCCGCGAGGTTGAACCCGAATGTGCCGCTGGTCGATAGCAAGATCCCGCCGGCCGGATGTCGCCAAGCTCCGATGATCGCCGGCAGACAGGCAATCGTCCGCACGGCCATGCCGCCGCCCGCGTGTCGCTGCAAGCCGTAGTTGATGCGGATGACGCTGGGCGGCGTTGTCGCGTACTCGCGGGCCAAGCGTTCGATGTCGGCGATGCCGAGGCCCGTAATCTCGGCGACTTGCGGCGGTGAGTAATCGGACAAGACGCGCGCTCGCAGTTCGTCGCCGCCGAGGCAGAAGTCGCGCAAGTACGATTCATCGGCGAGGCCGTCTCGAAACACGACGTGCATCAATCCGAGCGCGAGCGCCGCATCGGTCCCCGGCCGCGGCGCGAGGTGCCAGTCGCTGCGAGCAGCCGTCGCCGAGCGGTACGGGTCGATGGTCACGATCTTCGCGCCGTGCCGCTTGCGAGCTTCGACCATCCGCACCCAGAGGTGCATGTTCGTGACCGCCGTGTTCGAGCCCCAATTGATGATGTACTGCGACTCGCTGAATGCTTCTGGATCGGTCCCGTGCCGCGAGCCGATCGTGGCGGTGTATCCGGCCACTCCGGCCGTCGCACAAATCGTGCGATCCAACAACGAGGCTCCCAACCGATGAAAGAAGCGGCGGTCGAGTCCTTCGCTTTGAATCTTGCCCATCGTGCCGCAGTAGCTGTAGGGCAAGATCGCCTGCGGCCCGTGAGGCCCGTCGGCGATCGTTTGGAACCGCGACGCAATCTCGTCCAACGCGGCGTCCCAGGAGATCCGTTCAAACTCGCCGGAGCCTTTCGGGCCGACACGTCGCATCGGGAACAGCAGCCGGTCGCGATGATAAACCCGCTCGGTGTACCGCGCGACCTTGTGGCACAAGAACCCGCGCGTGAAGGGATGCTCGCGGTCGCCACGCACCGCGACGGCTCGCTCGCCGTCCAATGTGATAAGCATCCCGCAAGCATCCGGACAGTCGTGCGGACAAACGGCTCGAACCGTCGCGGACAACGGGGATGTCGCGGAAGAATTCATCGTGTTAGGTTTCCCTGCGGGGCCGGACAAAGTGGTGTCCGATTGCCGAATCGTCTGATAGATTGCTCGTGATCACGAACTCGCGGAGTCCCTTGTCATGTCACTGCTCACTGCCAAAGTCGCGCCGCAAGAAGGTGTGACATATCCCTCCTCGGATGGAAAGCCCATGGCCGAAACCGACCTGCACCGGAACTGGATGTTTCGCTTGATCGAGTTATTGCTCCGCCACTTCGTGGGGACACAGACCTATGTGTCGGGCAACATGCTGCTGTATTACGTCGAGGGGAACCCCAAGAAGCGGGTCGCTCCCGATGTCTTCGTCGTGAGAGGGATCGATCCGCACGACCGGCGCGTCTACAAACTTTGGGAAGAAGGGATCGCGCCGCAAGTGGTCATTGAGGTGTCCTCGAAGGGCACGATGCGGGAGGATCTGCGGCACAAGCCGCAGATCTATGAACAGATTGGCGTCCGCGAGTATTTTCTGTTTGATCCGTTGGCCGAGTACCTCGAACCCGCCTTGACCGGTTTTCGACGAATCGAAGGAGACGAACTCGACACGGGGTTTGTTCGCATGGAAATGGACGATTCGAAATCGCTTGTCAGCGAAGAATTGGGATTGATCTTGCGGCTCGTAGGTCGTGATCTGGTTTTGATCGACCGGCAGACTGGCGAGCGACTCAAGACGGACAGGGAATGCGCGATCGAAGAACGAGCGGCTCGTGAACTCGCAGAAGTTCGAGCGACCGCCGCTGACGATCGAGCGACCGCCGCTGACGACCGAGCGGCTGCCGTTGAGGCGGCGTTCCAGCACGAGCGACTTCAGCGATTGTTGCTGGAGGCAGAAATCGCTCGCTTGCGAGGCGAATCGCATTGAGCCTTGTCAGAAAGACCGGCAACTCAGAACCGCACTTGATTCGTCAACGGCGCACTGAATCCGGTCGCTTCAATTTTTACAATGTCGCCGTCGGCGTACTTCCAATCGCGGGACGAGAAACTCAGCTTGCTGGTGCCGAAGAAATGCAGATGCACGTCGCCCGGCTGACGATGCTGCGGGTACTTGAAGTGATGGTCTTCGAGGTTGGCCAGCGAGTGGCTCATGTGTTGTTCGCCGCTGAACAGCGGGCCGCTGTCGTAGATTGTCTGCTTGCCGCGAGCCACCGTGCAGCGCAGTGAGACCTCTTGGAAATCCCAATCGGTGTTGAGTTCCGGCCCGACCGCGCACGTTCGCAGCTTCGACGGGGCGAGGTACAGGTAATTGATCTTCTCGGTCGCGTGGTCAGACCACTCGTTGCCCAGCGAGAAGCCCAGCCGTGTCGGCACGCCGAGCTTGTTGATGACATAGCAGCCGACGATCTCCGGTTCCTCGCCGCCGTCGAGTGCGAAGTTGGGGATGTCGAGCGGCTCGCGCGGGCCGCGGAGGATTGTGCCGTTCCCTTTGTAGAACCATTCGGGCGCGACGCCCCGCTGGCCGGGAGCCGGTTTGCCTCCGCTGAGTCCCATTTCAAACATCTTCGCCGAGTCGGTCTTCGGAGCGGCGGCGGCCTCCGCCGTGACGTGCATTTCATCGCGCGACTTCATGCTGCCCAGATGCGTCAGCCCCGTGCCGGTGACGAGCGAGTGATACGGATCGGGATGATCGAGCGGCGGCAACAAGAATGGCTTGTCGCCATGCGGTTCGGCGGCGAGCACGAACTTGTAGTCGAACCGCCGCGACGTCTCCTTCGCTCGCGGCGCGAGCAGGTCGGACAACGACACGCCACGTTCGTCAGCAAGTTGGAAGGCTGCGTAGGTTGAACGGAGCGTCGGCGTCCCGTCGATCTCGGTGACGTCGAGAATCTTGTCGCCGTTGATGACTCCGAGCCGGCGACCGCGATCGGAGGTTTGCAGTTGGACGATGCGCATGGAAGTGAAGATTCGAGCCGCGACCGTCAGGGAGCGGTCGTAAGTCCTTGAAATAACCGCTTCCTCACGGTCGCGGCTCAACACATTCACGACGCTCCGCGTCGTGAATCGCGACGCGGAGCGTCACGCCACAATCTTGTCGGCTTTCGGCCGGTTACGGTTTCTGGCCGATCAGCGGGGAGATGGCTTCGCGGACCCAGATGTTGCGGAAGCGGGTGGCGTTGCCGTGAAACTGGATGTGAAGCGGCAGCTTGTCGGCGTGCTTGGAATACTTGGGCGGTGCGGTGTAACTGGTCGCGCCTTGCAATTCAAAATGGTTGTGAACGGCGACTCCGTTGTGCAGCACGGTGACGTAACCGGGCTTCTCGACGGTGCCGTCTTCGGCGAAGCGCGGGGCGGTGAAGAGGATGTCGTAGGTTTGCCATTCGCCCGGCTTGCGGCTGGCGTTCACGGTCGGAGGCTGTTGCTTATAGATCGCTCCGCACTGTCCGTCGAAGTAGGTTTCATTCTCATACGAGTCGAGAATTTGGACTTCATATTGGCCCATCACATAGAGGCCGCTGTTGCCTCGGCCTTGGCCTTTGCCTTCGACTTTCGAGGGGGTCGCGAATTCGAGATGAATCTGGCAATCGCCGAAGGCTTGCTTGCTGGTGATGCCTCCTTTGGCGGTGGTGGCGGCTCCCTCTTCGATCGGCCATTGGTCCCCGCCCTCCCAGGCCGAGAGGTCTTTGCCGTCGAACAGCACGATCGCATCGGACGGCACCGGCGCGGGAGCGATGGGGGCGGGACCGGCGTCGATGATCGCCGGTTTCGGCCAGACGATGCCGCTCTTGTATTCATCGACGAACGCAGCGGTGGCAATCGCGCTCGCCAAAAGAATTCCACAACTCACCACAACGTTTGCTCGCATGATGTCCTTTCGCAAGATCAAAGACGCATCGGCCAATCGTCCGGCAGCGGGGCCGTGACGGTGACTGGATCGTAGCGGACGGGATGTTGGAAGGTCAGCGATTGCGCGTGCAGCGCGATGCGTTGTTCTTCTGGAAACGGCGAACGCGTCGAGCCGTACTGAGTGTCGCCGAGGACCGGCCAGCCGCGACTGGCGAACTGCACACGAATTTGGTGCATCCGACCGGTGTGCGGTTCGATCTCGACCAGCGATTCGTTCTCGCGAGTTGCCAGCACTCGGTATGACAGCCGACAACCGCGCGCTCCGGGTGTGACCGCCGGGACGACTTCGGCTCGCGACTGCTCCGGCAGTTTCAGAATCCAGTCGGTCAGTTCGGCCGCGGCCGGATCAGGAATCCCCTCGACGATCGCCCAGTAGATTTTGCGAACGCTGCGCTGTTCAAACTGCTCGGCCATGCGAGCGGCGGCCTTCGAGTTCCGCGTGAAGACAATGACGCCGGAGACGCTTCGATCGAGCCGATGCGGAATGCCGAGATACACATTGCCCGGCTTATCGTGGCGTTCCTTGAGCCACCCTTTGACCTCGGCTTCCAACGAAGGGACTCCGGGCGGAGCTTGCGTGAGCAATCCGGCCGGCTTGTTGAGCGCCAGGATCGGACCATCTTCGAGGAGTACGGACCACGACATGATTGGGCTAACTTCGTGAGCGGCAAGGCGCTAGCCGCCGGTCATTCGGGACGACACTTTCTGGCGGGTGACCGGCGAACGACCGGCGGCTAGCGCCGTGCCGCTCACAAGACGATTCGCGTCAAGAGACTCGCAGTCGGCGAGCAATTTCATCGACGACGCCCGACACCGGCAGGCGGATTTGTTCCAGCGAGTCGCGGTCGCGGAGCGTCACCGTGCCAGCGGTCATCGTGTCGCCGTCAACGGTGATGCACCACGGCGTGCCGATCTCATCCTGGCGGCGATAGCGTTTGCCGATCGCCCCCTGTTGAGCAAAGGTTGCCGCGATGCCAGCAGATTTCAGTTCGCGGTAAATCTCCAAGCCCTTCTCCGGCATCCCTTCCTTCTTGATGAGTGGGAACACCGCCACTTTGACCGGTGCGAGCTTCGGGTGCAGCTTCAAATAGACGCGCGACTGCATCTCCCCCTTGTCGTCCGGTTGTTGGTCCTCGTGGTAGGCTTCGCAGAGAAACGCGAGCGTCGCGCGATCGGCACCAGCGGCGGGTTCGATGACGTGCGGAAGAAACTTCTCGCGCGTCTGGTCATCGAAGTAATTCAGGTCTTTTCCAGAGCCTTTGTATTTCGGAGACCCATCCTCGGACTTCTCCAGTTCGAGACCGTTCGGTCCTTTGCAGAGCTTCCCCTCCATGTGCGAGCGGAGGTCGAAGTCGCCGCGATGCGCGATCCCTTCGAGTTCGCCGTACTCGCCGGGGCCGAGGAATGGGAATGCGTATTCGACATCCGCCGTGCCGACCGAGTAGTGCGACAGTTCGTCCTGAGCGTGATCGCGGAGGATCAAGTTATCGCTGGCGATGCCGAGCTTCTGATACCAGGCGAAGCGTCGATCGCGCCAGTATTGATACCACTGCCGCGACTCGGTCGGATGGCAGAAGAATTCCATTTCCATCTGCTCGAACTCGCGCGAGCGGAATGTGAAGTTGCGGGGCGTGATCTCATTGCGAAAGCTCTTGCCGATCTGAGCGATGCCGAACGGAACGCGCACCGACATGCTGTTCACGACATTGGGAAAGTTCACGAACATTCCTTGAGCGGTCTCCGGTCGGAGATAAGCGGTATCGTCTTCGCCACCCATCGCCCCCAGCGTCGTCTTGAACATCAAGTTGAAGTCGCGCGGTTCCGTGAGCTTGCAGGCGTCGTGCTCACCGGGGCATTTGCTGGGCTTCTGCGGACACTGGCTGGACTTGAGATGGTCCGCTCGGAAGCGTCCCTTGCAGGTGTGGCAATCGACCTTCTTGTCGCAGAACAGATCAAAGTGCCCGGAGACTTTCCAGACTTGCGGGTGCATGATGATCGAGGTCTCGATGCCAGTCATTTGGAACTCGCGCGGAGCACCGGACAGCACCGAAAACTCGTCGTGGTTGGTGATCATGTCGTTCCACCACGCATTGCGGACGTTGCGTTTCAGTTCGACACCGAGCGGACCGTAATCCCAGAAGCCGTTGATTCCGCCGTAGATTTCCGACGACTGAAACAAGAATCCGCGGCGCTTGCAGAGCGAAACAATTTGATCCATCGACTTGGGCATGTTGTGATTTTCGATTTGAGATTTTCGATTGGAAGACTGCGAACGCGGCGGTGTTGAAGCACGCGTAGCCTGACTCTCCGAGTCGGGCGTTTTCTCGCCAAAGTCCCGACTCGGAGAGTCAGGCTACGAGCTTGCGAAATGGCTTTTACTTCTGCGTCCAATAGTCCACGACGCAGACGTCCGCGACATGCGGGCCGACGACTTTGACGAACTCTTTGTGAGCCGCATGGGGCAGGTATGCGTCGCGTCCCTTCTCGTCGGCGAAGGTCACGAAGAAGCAGTGCGTGAACCCCTTCGACTTGCCTTCGGGGCTGATGTCCGTGCCCCACTCGAAGTCGCGGATGGCGTCGATCTTGGCGGGCAAACCTCGAAAGGCGAGTTCAATTTCTTGGACCTGCTCCTTGGTCGTCCCCTCTTTGAATTTGAAGAGCACGACATGCCGCAGCAATTTTCGTGGGGCATCTTTGGGCTGGGCCGAGGTCTGGTCGTTGGTCATCAAGCTCATGGTTACTACCGCGATGAGAGCGGAAAGAAATGCTGTTCCGATTGCCTGTCGCATCGAGAATTCCTTGCTACCGAAAAGTCCGCCGCCTGACTCGAAGAGTCTTTGAATTGCTAGAGTCGCGACCGTCAGAGAGCGGTCCTAAGAATGTTATCGATCACCACTCCCTGACGGCCGCGGCTCGACTCGCCTGTGAGATCAGGTCGATTCTTTGAGGGTGTCGTAGCCCATGTAGATCACAATCCCCGCTGTAATCAGGAACAGAATGTCGAAGATCATCTTTCCCGAATAGGGGATGCCTAGGATCAGATCCACGACCGCCGTCACTGCTACGAATCCGGCGGCCGCCATCGACCCGATCAACATGTTCTTCATCTGCTTCGACATCGAAAACTTTCGATTTTCGGACTCGGGGTGGTTGCCGTTGAACGTGGCCACGAATGGGGCCGAACGGCGAGCGAGTATAGAGTTGTCGCGGTCAGCAACTCCAGCGGACCCGCCGCGCAAACCGGTTCGGAATCGCCGTTGCCTCAAAATCCAGAGACGACTACCTTCACGCCCTTCCGCAAGCCACCGTCTCGTGTTTGCGGCCGGCACACTCGTGGCCGGTGAAGGAATCCTCTCTCACATTTCTGTTAGGAGTACACATCGTGGCGAAGGACAAGAACGAAACCCTCAAGCTCGATCCCAGCACGACCCCCGACGCTCCGGCCGCCGGATCGGCTGCGGGGCAGCAGACGCTGACGGTGGATGATGGCCGCATCATCGCCAGTTACGCGAACTTTTGCCGCGTGTCGAGCACCCCGGAAGAGTTGATCCTCGACCTGGGGCTGAACCCGAACCCGTTCGCTCAGGGCAGCGTGACGGTCAACGTCGGGCAGCGGATCATCATGAATCACTTCACCGCCAAGCGACTGTTGCAGGCGCTGGCCGTGACGCTGCAACGCCACGAGCAGGCGTTCGGCACGCTCGAAACCGATGTGATGCGCCGCTTGCGCAGCACGGGAACGTAGTCCCCGAAGTATCGGCGGATTGAAAATGACGAACGTCGGTGAGCGAATTTTCGCCACCGACGTTTTCGTATCTCTCGCTCGATCATGGATGAGACAGGCGAACGGGGCGGCGTCAGCCCCCCGGTCAAGAGGCAAATGCACCGGGGGGCTGACGCCGCTCCGCTCGCCAGTTTTTTTTCGGAGTGGCCTCATGAACGACATGGAATCTGAATCGAACGACGACAATCCCGATCAACCGCCGCAGAACCGCGACGTCGTCAGCCAGGAAGTTCAGAACACGCACATCGGAGCGCTCGTCCCCGAGAGCGTCGCCGCCGGAGTCTTCACGACCGGAGCCGTCGTGCTCAACGGGCCGCACGAATTCATCCTCGACTTTCTGCTCCGCATGTCGAAACCGCAGCAAGTGGCGGCGCGAGTCGTCCTGCCCCCTGCGGTCGTGCCGAGATTCATCGCCGCGCTCCGAGACAACCTCAACAACTACACGCAGCGATTCGGCAACCCGGTCATGCCGGGGACGCCCGCGCATCCGATGTGCCCCCCCGCCACGGCCGAAGCCTATCAGCAACAATTGCAGCAACCGCAGCAGCAAGGCTCGGCTCAAGATCTGTACGAGCAACTGAAGATCAAAGACACCGAACTCGGCGGAGCCTATGCCAATGCCGTGATGATCGGCCACACGGCGACGGAGTTTCTGTTCGACTTCATCACGACGTTCTTTCCGCGATCGGTCGTCTCGGCACGAGTCTACATGGCCGCTCCGAACGTCCCACGCTTGCTCGAATCGCTGACTCATTCGTTCGATCAATTCCAACGCAAGATCGCCGCCGCTCAACAGCAACAACAGGAACAGCGACAGCGGCCACTCGACGATTTGCTGTAGCCGCTCAGGGGTCTGGCACTTCGGAAATTCGGAATTGGCCCCGGCCAATTCCGAACTTCCGAAGTGCCTGACCCCGGCCAGTGGTGTTCTTCCGCGGCTTTGAAAGCACACAACACCACAGAGACGCGGCAAAACACAGAGGTGGAAACAATCCACCCGGAATCGTCCGTGTCAGGAGATTGGAAGTTGCCTCCTTCTCGTCGTTCGCCACCGCAACCTCTACCTCAGCCGGGCGACATTGAGCTCGAGTTCGGCGTGCCGATCCCCGGTCACATCTTGCCTCCCGAACAATGGGCGAAGACGGCTCTCAAGAAAGTGCCGCCCGGCCTGTTGGACTGGGGAGCTTTGTTTGGCCGACAGGCTCCGGTCGTGATCGACATTGGTTGCGGCAATGGACGTTCGACATTGGGCAGCGCGATCGCTCGGCCGGAGGTCGATCATCTGGGGATCGAAATCCTGCCAGTCGTGATTCGATACGCGACTCGCCGAGCCAACCAGCGTGGACTCAGCAATGTTCGCTTCGCGGTCATCGGTGGGCGCGAGATGCTGTCCGAACATGTCGCGGCTGGCTCCGTCGCCGAGTTGCACATTTACCATCCGCAGCCGTTCTACGATCCGGCGCAGATTCATCGCCGGCTGATCACGCCGGAGTTCTTGGCCTTGGCTCATCGCTCGCTCGCGCCGGGCGGCAAGCTGATTTTGCAGACGGATCATCCCGGCTATTGGGCCTATCAACGGTCGGTGGTGCCGTGCTTCTTCGAGATGCGCGAGCTCAGCGGCCCGTGGCCTGACGCGCCCCGCGGGCGAACTCGGCGAGAGATCATCGCTCGCAGTCATGGCCTGCCGATCTTCCGAGGCGAGGCGATTCGCCGCGATGACATCAGCGTGGACGAAGCCCTGCGATTGGCAAACTCACTGCCGCCACCATCATTCAACGCCGATCGCCGACTGCGAAAGTTGGATCAGATCGAAGCCGAATCCCGTCATCCCATTCCTTTGACCAGATTCCTCTGATCTTTTCATCTCGCAACAAAGGTTGTGAAAGAAATCCAATCCAAGAAACGAAGTCAAAGGAATCTGGTCAAAGGAATGTCAGGCTACGGGACCAAATCCAAACAGACGAGATGCGTCTCGCTGCGTAGATACACCCGTCCGCGAGACAGCACTGGCGCGGCCCACGCCGGGTATTTGATTCCGCTCACGGACATGCGGCCAAGCTCCTCGAACTTCTCGGGATTGATCTTCACCAACGCCAACGTGCCCCGTTCGCCGAGCACCAAAAAGCGGTCCCCGATTTGAATCTTTGAACCGCGCCCCAGGAACGGGAACGGGATGATCTTGCCGCTCGCGTCCTTGATCTCGCCACTGACGGGACTCTGCGAGAGCTTCGAAGAGTCCCCCTCAAAACCAGTTGACTGCCACAGCACCTTGCCGGTTTTCAGGTCGAGGCAGCGCAGCTCCCCTTCCTCTTCGTGCCGACCGCTGAAGCCGTACAAATGGCCGTCAACATGAATCGTCGTGGACCAATGGGTCAGCATGTTGCGCGGGTCTTGCCAGAGCACTTTGACTTCCTTGCCCGATGGCTGCACTTGCAACAGAACGGAGCCGGCTTTGTAAGCGGCCGACAGAAAAATCTTGTCGCCGATCACCACGGGCCGAGCCGCATTGACCGAGTCGCGCTCCTTCGGTCGAAACCAGAACTTGAAGTTCTCCGAACCGTCCTTGGGGTCGATCGACACCAGCCCCTGTCGCATCAGACAGAGCACTTGCCGACGACCATGAATCGTTACGGCCAGCGGCGACGAATAGCTGTAAAGCGACTCGGTCCCCGTCCACTCGTATTTCGGTTTCACAAAGCCGTTGGTCTCGACACCGTTCCAAGTTTTCTTGCCGACGCTCTGCCAAACCGTGTCGCCGGTCTCCGAGTTGAACGCCACCACGCCAGAGTTGGGTTGCCCACCGACGAACACGATCAGCAAGTTGCCTTCGAGAATCGGCGTGCAGCCGATCCCGAAAAAGTTTTCTTCATCGGGAATCCGAAAGTCCTTCGCGCAGTCTCGCGACCACACCTGTCGGCCGGTGACGAGGTCCAGGCAAAAGAGTTTCCCTTCGGGATTGAGCGTGAAGACCCGCGTCTTCGTCAGCAGCGGAGCGCAGCGCGGACCATTGTTGTAGCCGTAGCGATCTTCGTATTCGGTCGTGTGAGTGAACTGCCAGAGAGGCTCGCCGTTATCGGCTCGCAAGCAATCGACGATATCCTCGTTGCCGCGCGGCCGATGATAGACCACCAACCGGTTCCCCATCACCGAGGGCGCGCTGTAGCCGGTCCCGACTCGTTTCGACCACGCCGTCTTCAGCCCGTCCTCCGGCCATGTCTTCAGCCAGTTCGTCTCGTTGCAGACGCCCGTGCCGAGCGGTCCCAAGAAGCAGGGCCAATCCTCCCCTTTGCGATCGGGAGCCGGCACGTCCGTGACGGCCTTCTCGGCGGTTGTCCCAGTTAACGCGGCGCGGTCACTTTTCGGTTTCGGATCGGCAGCAGCGGCGATTCCGCACATCGTCAGAACCAGCACACCAACCACGCTCGTCACACTCCGTTGGCCAAGCATTCGAGGTCTCTCCTGTGATCTGGAAAGGTTGCAATGACGAACTGCGGCAGATGAAAAAGTACCAGTCCAGTGAGCCGCCGGCGCTAGCCTCGGGCCAATCGGCGGGACAAACACCACCATCCGGCCCGACGCTAGCGCGTTCGGCTCATCGGTACTTTTTCATCTGCCGCTCGCCTTTCGGCTTCAGGCAGGCGGAGAATCTTGTAGCTGTCGTTCGAGTACAGCAAGTCCGCATCGGGCACTTCGTAGCGCTCTCGCGAGCCAATGATCGCGAAACGGACGCCCGTTTGACGGACCAACTCACGCAGTTCATCGAGCGAGTATGTCTGGTCGTCATCGAAGCTCCGCGCGCTCCATTTGGTGATGCGTCGCAGCCGGTCATTCCACTCGACGATGCCGGCCGCATCCTGCGGACAGTCTTTCGGATTGACGTACTCCGCACGCTGAGCGAACCACTTAAACGCAACCGCCTCGTCAGGAGTGTGAAAGACCGCATCGGGCGGAGTGTTCGCCGCAACCCAACGACACGCGGCTCGCCAATCGGCTTGCATCGCCGTCGGCAACCGATTTGGAGGCGGAACGACTCGATCCGAAATCAACGCCCATCCCAATCCGGCCAGACCCACCAGCCACAGCGATCTCTGTTGGAAGACTCGCGGCAACAGCATCGCGACCGCGATCGGCAGCATCAGGTCGAACAACCGAAACGGATAAAACTTCAACAAGACCATCCGCCAACGAAAGCCCGGCATGAACTCCGCCGGCCGTGGACCAAACCCCGCCAGAAGACCGCCGAGTGCAAACAGCGCGGTCGCGGCAACAAATCCAATCCACCAGCGATCAGTCTGTGACATCGTCTGACGGCGTCTCAGCCATACCAACATGGCCAACCACAGTGCTGTCAGTAAGCCGTAACCCACATAGTTCGCCGCCCCGAAATTCATCGGGTCGAGATGATGCTTCAGCCGGTAAAAGACTTGGATGTAATTCGCCGCAAACGCGGCGCGAGGATTCACGTCGCGGAGCATCTCCACGGCCGGCCACAGACCGGGCAACGCGGTCACGGCGAGTAACGCCGCAGCGATCAGCCACCGGCGATTTGAAATCTGAAATTTGAAATTCGCGACTTCGGCAATGACCAGCGCGGTGACATGCCACAGTCCCACGATCGGATGAAAACTGATGGCCACTCCGCTGCACATGGCTGAGGCAATGAGCTTGCGATCGAGCATCAAGCCGATGCCCCAGAAGACAAATGCGTACGCAATGACTTTCGACTCGAAGCCGCGGATCAGCCACTCACCCGAAAGATTCCCAATCGCCTGAAGCCCAAGGAACAGCCACGCAGCGAGCAGCGCGTTGATCGCGACCGGTCGATGGTCCGAGTCCGCTGGGTAGCCGCGTTCGCCAGAACGCGGACGCTCACACGCGCTGATGACCACCGAAGGATTGACTGAGCCTTCGCGTTGCAAGCGAATCACCAATGACGTCCAACTGGCCGCGAGCAGCGCGAGACTCACCACTCGACCGAGCAGCGCGACGGTCGCGAGATCCAACCACAACGTCAGCCAGCCGAATGTCTGATAGAAGACTCGATGTGCGGGAACCGATTGCAGAAACAAATCACCCGCGCACCACGACGAGTCCCAATAGTGCCGCGCCATCGCGAGGTAATGCGGTTCGTTCACCGCCGGAATCGGCGCGGAGACCAACGACACGACCAGAAAGCTCAGCCATACGGCTATCACAACGAGCAACTTGGAACGACGCTCGGTCACGCTGCGTTCGGCTTTCTTTTTTTGCCGTCATCGCTCCGAGCTTGTGAATCAATGACGAATCACGACGTCGAAATTCAAGGCCGGACTGGGGCGACGAGATTTAGGGCTTTGAAAGAACTGCTTCCTCACGGTCGCGGCTCTAAAAGTTCGCACCCTCGGAGCATTGGGACGAGATCGGGGGAAGCACGAGTTTATTCTTCCGCCGCACCGCCAAGCGTGACGTTGATTTTGTACTTCGTCTGCAAGTGTGCGTGAGCTTGGGCGGCGTGGCCGTCCTTGGGGAATTTCTTGCAGACGGTTTGGTACGCTCGAATCGCCGCTTCGTTGTCGCCAGACGCTTCGCGAACGACCGCAATTTGATAGAGCGCCCACGGTGCATCGGGGGCGCTCGACGTGACTTGGCCGTAAAGGATGATCGCCTCGTTCCATTCTTTGAGATGCCGATGACACCACGCCATCTGCTTGGTGTTCTCCGGGAAGTTGGTGCATTGGCGAAACGTGCCGATCGCTTCCTTATACATGCCTCCGTCGCGCTGCGCGATGGCGATGGCCCACAGCCACTTCTCGGTATTGGCGACGTCGATCTTCAAGTTCTCGGTGTAGGCTTCGATCGCTTCCTTCCAGCGTCCGGCTTCGCGAAACGCCTGAGCGATCTGCTCATTCCACTTGGGGATGTTCTGCGAATCGAGTCCTGCCGCTTGCTTGTAGTGCGTCACCGCGTTGTCGCACTTCTGTTGTTGACGGTAGCTGTAGGCCGTCTGATTCAGCCCTTCGATTCGGTTGGTGAACTGACCATACAGCTTGCGAGCCTCGTCGTACTTCTGGATCGACTTGTACCAATCGGCGAAGCGTTGCAGCGTGGCGTCCTCTTGGCCGTAGAGTCTCAGCATCGCCTGATAGGCTTCGACGACTTTGTCTTCGCGGCGCGAGTGAGCGAGAACGTCAGCCGCGTAGTACGACCACTCGCGCGCGTTGGTTTTGTCTTCCGGCTTGCTCAGATCGGTGGGGATGCGTTCGCGAATCGCGACGACGCAACCGTCGGCGACTTTCTCCCCTTTCTCTTTCGTCTTCGCATCGGCGGTGAGCTGTCCGATCGGAGTGCGGCAGTAGTACCAGACGTGATACGGCCGCGAATTTCCTTTGTAACTCGTATCGAGCGCCGCGACCCCCTCCGCCGCGTTGCCGGTGGAGAAGTAATGTGTTGCCAGTTGCACCGAGGCTTGCACGCAGAGGTTATTCCCCTCGCCGGGAGTCCGTTTGATGTCGTAGACGAGCTTCCGCCAGGTGGCGACTTTACCTTCGACGTCCGCTTCGAGGTCCGCGACGTCGAGCAGATCGGTCAGCGAGTAAACCGCCGCCAGCGAGGACTCGTACTTCGAGACCGCTTGCAGATACGCCTTCTTAGCCTTCTTGATCTCGCCCGTCTGTTTGTAGCAATGGCCGATGTAGAAGGCGGCGATCGAAGCTTCCGGCGAATCGGGCCAATAGTCGATCACCGTCTGAAAACCTTCGCTGATGGCCGTGTTGATCTTCTTCAGATGAATCTGACAGATCGCCCACTTGAGCTGCGCAAACGACGTGCCTTCGCTCTTCTCGTAAAGCACGACGAACTTCTCGTACTCGCCGAGCGCGATTTTGAACTGCCGTTCGCGGTAGTACTTCTCGGCGACGTTCATCTGATGCCGCTCCGCTTCCCGGAGCAGCTTCCAGCGGTCGAGCGACATTTCGTCGATCTTGTTCTGAGCGAATGCGGTCGAGTCGAACGCAGCCAAGAATCCCAAACCGGCAATCACAATCCACAGGCAGCGGCGGAGCATGTCGTCTCCTCATCAAGACGGAGGGAGGAAGGTGGGAAATTCGCAGGGGCGGCATGATGTCAAATGTCCGTCCGCGAGAGTAGCTCGGCGCGGAATCTCACGATCATTCCTTTGACCAGATTCCTTTGAATGATGGGGCCTTGATGTGCCCGAAACATCCAATCCAAGGAATCTGGTCAGAGGAATGAAAGGACACAGCTCAGTTCGCATAGACGAACTCATTCAGATTCAAAATGACTCGGCAAAGTTGATCCAATGCCGCGCGACGATCTTCCGGTCCCGCCGCCTCTGCGAGGAAATGTTGCATCGACGCGGTCTCGGTCGGAGTCGCGAATCGCTTCCACTTCCAACCGCCGATACGGAAACCGCCACATCGTGACGTTGCGCGGGTCTTGCTCGACGTAGAGCGGATGATCGGCTTTGCTCATCTGGTAGGTGCTGCTCGACAAGATCAACCGATGCAGCTTCTTGATCGACCAATTCGCGTCCCGCGCGAACCAATCGGCCAGCCAATCGAGCAGTTCGGGATGTGTGGGCGTTTCGCCGATCACACCGAAGTCGCTGGGGGTGCGAACCAGTCCCTCGCCGAAGTGATACTGCCAGACCCGATTGACGATCACCCGCGCGGTGAGCGGGTTGTCAGTGCTCGCCATCCAACGTGCGAACGCCAGACGACGGCCGCTCGTGCCGTGAATGCTGGGAGGACTGGAAAACTTGGCATCCTGCTTGGTCAGCACGACGGGCACTGCCGGCTGAACCTCCGGCCCACGAGCGGACGCTTGACCCCGAAACAACAGAAACGATTTCGGAGGCGGATCGGTCGATTCCGTCATGAAGTATCTGCGCGGCAAATCGGGAGTCGCATCGCGCAACGAAACGATTTGTCGTTCGAGTTCCGCGATCCGTTGCCGCATGTCGTCCGGCAACGCCGCAATTTGCTTTCGCACTTCGTCGATACGGCGATCGCGTTCCATCAACGCGGCTCGTTGAGCCAGCGTGCCCGCCGGAAGATCGAGTTCCGTGCGTCCATTCAACGGACGCTTGAGCGGATTGAGCACCGCTCCCAGCCGGTAGTAATCGTGATTCGACAGCGGATCGAACTTGTGGTTGTGGACGGTCACATGGACGGTGGATGTCGTCCTCGTTCGGCTTCCTCGTCTCGGACGATCTAGATTGATGGCCGATTCATTTGCAGAGCCGCGATGGTGGCACGTCCCGTCGGTGTCAGACCGATGACGATGTTGCCGCGCCGGCGAAAGTGGTCTGACCAAACTTGGCGGCGCGGATGAAACAGCCGCACCTTTCGGCCGGTCACTGAGTCAACTCCGGTTCGACGAGCTTCTTTCCGAAGCGAACAGGACGTGCAGGCCAGCGCGAGGTTTTCGGTGACGGTGGGGCCATGCGCGCTGACCGGTTGGATGTGGTCGATGTGAAACGTCGCCTCTTGGCCGATCTGTGCCAAGCCGCAGTATTCGCAACGGCCGTCGGCCCGTACTTTCACCAACCGACGCAGCGCAGCGGGAATGCCGCTCATCGTTGCTTCGTCCCGGCCTTGCCGAGACGTTTCGTACGCAACCGCAGCAGCGTCAGAAACTCTGCGAGGTTCACTAATCCCTCGGCTTCCGACCGTTCGGCGACGGTCAGTCGCCGACCCGAATCCTGCTTATCCAACACGCTGCTGCAACAGCTCGGATCGTCACTGGTCGGCTCGGCCAGCGACGTCGGTGTGATCGAATTGGATCTTGTGCCGTATGACGGAAAACGCAGCGTAGATGGATTGCATGTTCGTTTAGAAATTGACCGTGATGGTCACTTCGGTTTGAGAGCGAAGTTGAAGGACATTACGGGAGTCTTTGGGTACGGACCTGGTCGATTCTCGAACGGCCCGGTGAGTTCCGTTGCGGATTCGGCGAGCTTCTGTCGCACGTTGTTTCGCTTTGACGAGCGGCTTGTCGATCCCGAATTGGCACTGCGCCGCCTTCGCGATTTCCTTGGATCTTCGATCTATGAAACGACAATGGCTGGCATCAAACGGGCGATCGGACTCCGTCCTGCCGATCACATCACGGTTGAAAAAGGTGGCGGAGTGATCGTCACGACAACGAGCGGCACATTTCCGCTCTCTGCCCTGGCCGATGGTCATCGAGTCCCATTTGGGTTCGCCTTGGACCTGTATCATTCCGCGCTGCAAGCCAAGGAAGTGACCGAGACGGGAGGCATTCGCGGAATCTTGCTGCTCGACGAGATCGAACAGCATTTGCATCCGGCATTGCAGGAGGGAGTGTTGCGGCGCTTCGGGCGGTTGTGGCCGGAGATGCAAATCTTCGCGACGACGCACAGTCCGCTGGTCGCCTTGGGGGCGAAACCCGATGAGGTCGTGTCCTTGAAGCGGCGCGGAGCAAGCGTTTCGGCGATCTGGCCAGTTCCGAATTTCACGGCGTTTACCGCCGATGACATGCTGGAAGAACAACGGCTGTTCGACACGGCATCCATGACGCCAGCCAATACCAAAGAACTGACCGCCTATCAGCAGTTGGCAGCGATCCCGCGCGCGAAGCGATCGAAATCGCAAAACGCCAAGTTGAAAAAGCTCGCCACCGCACAGTTGGCCGGGCAGCCGGAAGCCGCTCAATCCAATCCGCTGGGCGATTTGATGTTGGATGTGCGCAAGAAGTTCGGACTGTGAGGCGGTGATGATTCGAGTCGAACGGTCGCAAACCCGCAGCAGACGCCGCATCGAGTGCATCACAAGTGCGCTTACTGCGAAATCAACATGTCTTCAGGTTTCAATTGGGACGTCGAGCACTTCCGCCCGAAGGGGCGAGTGATCGAACGGAGCGAGCATCCGGGCTATTACTGGCTGGCTTACGAGTGGACCAATCTGTATCCGAGCTGCCAGCACTGCAATCAGGCTCGCAAGGACCGCAAGTTGTTCGATGACCCGACCGAGGGTCCGACTCGCGGCAAGAAGGACCAGTTTCCGCTGGCGGATGAAACGACGCGCGCGATGGACCAAGACGATGACATCATGTCGGAAAAACGTCTGCTACTGGATCCGTGCGGCGATCAACCGGAGGCTCATGTCGCGTTCGGGGCGGATGGTGGCGCAATCGCGATCTCGGATGACAGCCAGGCCAAGGCGAGCATTCATGTGTATCACTTGAATCGGCGGCGGCTGAAAAAGGACCGACGGCTGAGAATTCAGCAGACGGTCGCAGTGCTCCGCGTGGTGGAAGAGTTACGAGCCGCCGGACATCACGCACCCGCCGGCCGATTGCTCGACACCGTCCGCGACCAGTTCGCAACAGATGCCAGTCCGCACGCCGGAGTCGTCCGCTCCATTCTGCGCGACCCGGTGGCGTTTGGTCTGCCGTCGTAAGCTTGCCGCAGCCATTGCGAGTCTGGTGCGATTCAGCAACTCTCTCGCCGCTGGTCTTCAAGTTCCTAATCGTGGTGACGAGGAATCAGGACATGCCGGGAGTCAGCCGATTTTTCGGCATCTCGATTCGCATGTATTTACGACGAGCACAACCCACCGCACTTTCACGCGATCTACGCCGAGTCGGAGGCGCAGATCGGAATCACTCCGATCTCGCTGTTGGAGGGACAACTCCCTCGACGAGCCTTGGGGTTGGTGGTCGAATGGGCTGTCGAACGACAACGACAACTCACAGAGAATTGGGACTTGATGCGGAACGATCAACCGCCAAACTGGATTGATCCGCTGGATTAGGAGTCTCCCATCATGAGTCCGCGCGTGACTGATGTTCGTCACCTCGGTGACTTTCGCCTCGAAATTTCGTTTTCCGATGACGTCTCCGGCGTGCTCGATTTTTGGCCGAGGATCATGAACCGCCGAGGAGTCTTTGAACCGTTGCACGACCTGGAATTCTTCCGACAAGTTCGAGTTGATTCAGAATCCGGCACGCTCTGCTGGCCCAACAGCGTCGATTTGTGTCCCGACCAACTCTATCGCGATGTGCTGCAAACCCACGCTCTCGGCGAATTGGTCGATGCTTTGTGACCAAACCTACGGCTTCCAATCGCGGGCGAATTGGAGGGTGCGTTGGTCCGCCGCGGCGGAGCTCGGTGAGGGTCTGGTCCGCTGCAATGGCGTCGAGCCATTCGCTCTGCGGTTTGGCTTGATCTCGTGGCTAATGTCGAGCACTCCCCCACTGAGCTTGCCTCAGTGGCTTGCGGGTTTTTGCGCTACAGAATCAAACAAACCAACTGAAGAATTCAGCGAAAGCACCATGCCGGCACGGCCATTCAAGAGGTAGCGCAGAAACCCGCAAGCCCCTGAGGCAAGCTCAGGGGGGAGGTGGGATTTCTATTTCCAATCGCGGGCGAATTGGAGGGCGCGTTGGTCCGCCGCGGCGGAGCTCGGTGAGCGTCTGGTCCGCTGCGATGGCGGCGAGACATTCGATCGGGGATTGGCCTTGGGCTCACAGACTGTGGATCAGACTCCGTTCCTTGGCGAAAGCGGGTTGAGGATGATCAAGCCTTCGAGCTTTCCCACGGTGGACATGGCGGTGTCGGCGGTCACCAAGTTTTGAACGCGACCTTGAGCTTGCAGGTCCAACGCGATGGCCAGGTGCAGTGCGTCAAGTGTTCGCAACCTGATTGTGGGGCCATATGTTTGGAGCAATTTGTCAGCTCGGTCGTAGTGACGTCGCAGCACTCGCACGACCTGGAGCTGCCTTTGAACAACGTCCGCACGC
>JBJXEX010000003.1:0-58901 GCA_046156195.1 Planctomycetaceae bacterium
CAACTTTGGGAACACGATGGCGAATGCCCTGTGGAACTACATCGAACCCGGAGGTGCGAGGCAACTCGCGCCGGGCGAGCGAAAGCTCGGTTGTTTCACAAATTCTCGTCGCCATCGCTTTTGATTCTGTGACGAATGCTGTCGGAACTACATGTCGTGGGTTCGAGTCCCGCCAGCTCCACTTGCCGCCGGTGAGGCGTCTTCGGGGCTGTAGCTCAGCGGTTAGAGCAGTACCGTTTCACAATTCTCGTCGCCACGATTTGGAATGACCGCCTAAAGGCGGAACGACGAACAGAAAGCGAATAGAAAGCGAACAGGAGCCGAATGCTCGCCGGGACTACATCTTCAACATGTCGTGTCTCGGCAAAAACACTTGTCGGCTCTTTTTGAGAATCAACGGAAACCTGACGGCAAATGCTGGCGGGACTACATGGCAGAGCGCTCGCGAAAGCGAGAGGCCCAGGTCCGATTCCTGGTGGTTTCGCAAGAAGCCATAGCTCAGAAACACGTCTCGCGAATCTTGTTGCCGCCGGATTTTGAAAGGCTGGTTGATTGGTCGATCAAATGATGTAAACTTGGCAGCCAACGAAGGTCTGGAGATTGTGTTATGCGACTCGATATGCCGCCATCACCGAAAGTTCCAAAGAAATACTGCGGACTTTGGATCGCCTGGAATCACGAACAAACCAAGATCCTGGCGAGCGGCAAGACGCTGCCGGAAGCCATCGCAGCCGCCGAAGCCACCGGCGAAGAGAAACCGATCTTCACAAAGGCACCGCACGCCACGTCACGATTTGTCGGTGGAACGCGATGAGGTTTGCTTACAAGAGTTACGAGATTCCGAAGTCACCGCTGGATGGCTCAACCGAAATTTTCCGTCCTGAGATTGTGGTCCACCTGATCGGTTCGACGGACGACATCTACGCCCTGGGGCTTGTCGATTGCGGCGCGGATAGCGTTGTGATTGGGTCAGCGATCGCCCAACGAATCGGCATCCGACTCAATCACAAACATCGTTGGACCATTCATGGATTTGCCGGCCAGTCGCTGGAAGCAACATTGGGACATGTCGAAGTTGAGGTATCCGGTCGAACCGAATCCTTTTGTTGGTCACTACCGGTCGCAGTCGTCAAGTATCCAGAGACATCCAATGAGGAACTTGTGGTGCTCGGCCAAACGGGTTTCTTGGAATACTTCGACGTTCGCCTTTTTGGCGATGAGCATGTCGTCGAATTGAAGCCGAACGCCAGCTTTCCCAAGAAACGGCGTCGATCGGCCAAGTGAACGAGCAGAATGCTCGCGAAAGCGAGAGGCTCAGGTCCGACTCCTGGTGGTTTCGCAAGAAGCCATAGCTCAGAAACAACGTCTCGCGAATCTTGTTGCCGTCTTTGAAAACTGTGGCGAATGCCGGTGGAACTACATCCTAACCCGACGGTCGAGGGTTCGAGTCCCTCTGCCACTCGCAAGTGCGGTGTAGCTCAGTGGCAGAGCATCGGAATGTTTCACAAACTCTCGTCGCCGCGTTTCATCCCAATAGAAACTGTTCAATAGCCCGCTTTAGGAACCACAAATGGCGTCCGAATTTCTGATTGACCCGATATATGCTCAGTCTCGTCCTAACGAAGAGATCGATCTCGGTACGCACTATGTACATATCGCTAATAATGGGACCGAGCACATTAGTCAGGCTCGTGCGTTGATGATGTTCGCCCCAAAGGAACGACTTAGATTCGTTGTGCCGGTAACCGAAGAGAATCACTCGTTGAGTTTTCGCTTGCCGTTCAATGACCAATGGAACGGCAAACTGGCGCTTGGCGGCCGAAATGTCTCGCTCGATGTGCATTGGCGCGGTTCAGGAAACGAATTCGGTGGAATAGCATTCGAGCCGAAAACGTCTGTTGTCACACCCACTGCCACAACCACCTCCATCAAGTCGGTCACATTTCATTTATTCAACTTTCCGGATTTTTGGCGTTCCGAAGTTTTCGTCCCCAACGGAGAACAGAGCTAAGAATCCGTAATGTGCCGTGACAACGTGTCTCTCAAGGCAGACGGTTGGAATGTCGCAATCTCAGCTACCCCCAAAACCACCGAACTTACGAAGAGATTGAAGGCTGAAGGCGGTTTCATCATTACTCATGTCGGCAAGATCGAGCGAGACGACGGATCGTGTTTTTCATCACAGGAAATCAGCGAGTTTTTCCCATGCCTCCATTACTTCCTCTCTTTCACGCTGGGGTGCTGGGCTGGCGTAGCTTTTCCGGTCGGTTTCGATGTCGATGGAAGTCGCGTCTTTGAACAATGGGGCCTTCCGATGGCGAGCGATGGTCCTTGGAACGGAAATTATTCCTGGTTTGATTCACATCATGGCGAAATCTTGCCACAGGTTTTCCCGGGATTCGTTGCTCTTTGGAAGAGCGACTTGTGGCACACTCCACTCACCGAAGCGCTTTACTTTTATCTTGGGGCTTGCTCTGGCAGTGTTGAAATCGGCGTGGATTCGGGTCTGATTCTCGCCCAGACAGCTCTTGAGCGAATCGCGTGGACTTACTGCGTTCAAGATCGAAAGATGGTTTCCAAAGAGGCTTTCAAGCCGAGAGGGCTTTCGGCTGCAAACAAACTTCGCCTCCTTGTTTCATCCCTTGGGATTCCACTTTCCATACCAAGCTCGCTTCCAGTTCTGTCTGCGGCCCCAAAGGCAAGTCCTTCAATAAAATGGCAAGATGGACTCGACGCGATCACTGGAATTCGAAATGCGGTCGTGCATCCTGATCCCGGCACGCCTCTCCCTGAAGGCTCAGAATACGAAGGATGGCTACTATCGCTTTGGTACATCGACATGATTCTTCTACGGCTCTGTGGCCACACGGGGAAATACGCTAATCGGCTTGTGCCACAACGATGGGTAGGCACAGTTGAGTCCGTTCCTTGGGCCTAGCTAATCCAACAACCAACATTCGGCGAATGCTGGTACGGAGTACATGGTTTAGCGGGCTCGAATCCCGCCTCGCGGTTGGTGCAAGCTGGCTGCGTGACTCTGACCGATCTTGTCGCTGGGTTTTTGAGGCAACCAAAGCGGTGCTAACACACCGCACTCCATAGAAAGAAATCATGTCAGACGAAATCAACGCGACCCAGAGCTTCATCCCGACTGGCGATGCGACGGCGATTTTGCCGGCTCGGAATTCGAGCATGAAGCCGATCACGGTCATCGGGACCGAGGCGATTCGGAATGGGTTCGATGCGGGGTGCATTGAGCAGGCGTTGAATTCGCGCGGTGCTCCGGGAGTGACTGAACTCGTGCTGAACCCGGATGCTCACATGGGGTACGGTGCTCCGGTGGGCTGCGTGATGGTTTCGCCAACGCATATTTATCCGGGGCCGGTCGGCGTGGACATCAAGTGCTCGATGAGCCTGTTGCAGATGGACTTGCTGGTCGAGCAGATTGCCGATCGGCCGGTGCGGCGAGCGCTGATCAATGCCATCATCGAACGGACCCCGACCGGAGCCGGACGGGGGCAGCGATCGGTGAAGAAGTCTCGGCGGGTGAGTGGTTCGCTCGGCCGGAAGATCGTGATTGAGGGAGCGTCGCGCGAGGTGTGCGAAGCGCTCGGCATCCCGCCGCACTGGGCGGATTATTGCGAGGATTCGCAGCATGTCGGACACGATGGCTCGAACGGTTCGCTGGAGAAGCGCGTCGATCTGTTGGTCGGCGATCTCAACGGGGACGAGGGGCAGCGGTTTATCAAGAAAGTCGAGCAGCTAGGCTCATACGGCGGCGGCAATCACTTCGGCGAGTGCGAAGCGGTGGAAGTCGTTGAGTCGTTTAACCGCGAGCCATCGGCGAGCGCATCGGCGACCGGCATGTGTGACAATCGAGAGAGCACGCTCGCCGTTGGCTCACGGTTAAACGAGGTGGGCGATGCAGCATCCATCAGCGACGTCTTCGGCCTCAAGCACAACTGCGTGGCGTTCTTGTCGCATTGTGGGTCGCGGGGTTGGGGGCATCGGCTGGCGACGGGACAGTTCAAGGCTTTGCAGGACAAGTTCAAGAGATGGGACATCCCGCTGCCGGGCGGCGACCGTGAGTTGGTTTACGCTCCGCTGGGAACCGACGAGGCGAACGCGTACCTTGACGACATGGCACTGGGAGCGAACTTCGCGACGGTCAATCATCTGCTGATCAACGCGCTCGTGCTGGAGGCGTTTCAGGAAGTGTTGCCCGGCGTAAAGGGAGAGCTGGTGTATTTCATCAGCCACAACATCGCTCGGCGCGAGGTCGTCAACAACGAGGTCTCGTGGGTGCATCGCAAGGGAGCGACTCGCGCGTTTCCGGCGGGACATCACGGGCTGAAGGGAACTCGGTACGAGGCGACCGGGCATCCGATTCTGCTGCCGGGCAACCCGCGCGACGGCAGTGTCGTCATGGTCGCGGAGCCGGGTGCCGCGAAGAGCTGCTACAGCGTCAATCACGGAGCCGGCCGAGCACTCGGCCGCAAACGTGCCATCAGAGAACTGGATCAGAAGTCGATCGACAGCGAGATGGACACTCACGACATCCTCAGCAACTGCCGTCAGTATCCGAAGGACGAGGCCCCGGCCGCGTACAAGGATTTCGGCGAGGTGCTGCGTTCGGTCGAGCAAGCGGGATTGGCACGCACGGTCGCCAAGTTGAAGGCGCGATTCGTCATCAAGGACTCTTCGGAGGCGGACGACTGATGGGCAGCATTCTGGTCATAGACGGTTCGCAGGGCGAAGGAGGCGGGCAAGTGCTGCGCACCTCGCTGGCGTTGTCGATGGTGACAGGCCAGCCGTTTCGCATCGAGGGGATTCGAGCCGGCCGCGCCAACTCCGGACTGTTGCGTCAGCACCTGACCGGAGTGCAAGCCGCCGCCGAAATCTGTGGGGCGACGGTTCAGGGGGCAGAGCTTGGCTCGAAGCAATTGACCTTCGAGCCAAGCGAGGTCCGCGCCGGGGACTATCACTTCTCCATCGGCACGGCTGGCAGCACGACACTCGTACTGCAAACGATCTTGCCGGCACTGCTCACGGCCAAGGGCCAAACGACGTTGGTGCTCGAAGGCGGCACGCATAATCCCGCTGCGCCGCCGTTTGATTTTCTGCAACGAGTCTTCCTGCCGCTGATCAATCACATGGGGCCGCGTGTCTCGGCCGAGCTTAAGCGGCACGGATTCTTTCCCGCCGGTGGAGGCTGCTTTCGAGTCACGATTGATCCGATCGAAAAGTTGCAGGCGCTGGAGTTGCTGACTCGCGGCGAGATTCGTCGCCGTACCTGTCGTGTCTTGCTCTCCAACCTGCCGCGGACGATCGCCGAGCGTGAATGGCAAGCGGTCGCATCGAGCTTGAACTGGTCGGACGACTGTCTCAACGTGCCGGAACTTCCTCACGGCCACGGCCCAGGCAACGTCGTGATGCTGGAACTCGAAAGCGAATCGCTGACCGAGATCTTCACCGCCTTCGGCCGCAAACAAGCCTCGTCGGAACAAGTTGCTCACGAGGCCGTCACTCAAGTGCGCGAGTACCTCAAGTCTGGCGCTCCCGTGGGAGAACACCTCGCCGATCAACTGCTGCTGCCGCTCGCGTTGGCTGGCCGAGGTTCTTTCGTGACGACGCGATTGACTCGCCATGCCACCACCAACATCGACGTGATCCGACAGTTCGTCGAAGTCGCGATCGAAACAACGCGCGAGACTGGCCAGGTCCGAGTTGCGATCGGCAATTGACATTGAATCGCTCAGGTCTGTCGCGGCCAGCAGCCGAGTCCGAATCACTTGCTCGGCATGTTCGTCAGCTTCGGTCAATCCGATGCGGAGCTGTCGAAGCCGCGACAACGAGCGGCTTGGAGCGACACTCAGCTTTGTTTGTAGCCGCACTCGCCAGAGTGCGGGTTTCCAGCGTTCTGGCGAACGCGGCTACGGCATTTGTTTCCGTCTACCGACCAGACGGGGACATCGCTGCTGCCTCCGTGGAAGTCGAACACGTCGAGGAACTCGGTGACGCCGCGATAGCCGCCACGATCGGCGAGCTTCTTCAGTCCCGTTCCATCGCGTCGGACGATGTGCGGATGACAGTCGTAGTGCTCGCCGCTGACGAACAGCAGCCACTCGCCGTCGGGAGACCAACGGGGCGCGAAATCAAATCGGTGTCCCGTTGGGATGTGCCGCTTCTCGGAACCGTCGGCGTTCGCGATGTAGACCTGATAGTTCTCGTGATAACTGATGAGCTTGCCGTCGGGAGACGCGCTGTAGCCATACGCGAACCCCGCATCCTTGCCGGAGACATCCCGTTTGTTGCGACCATCCAGGTCCATGACGAACGGCTTGGAAACTCCGTTGATCAACGGAGTGAATCCGAGTCCGCGCTCCGCTGGAATGAAGAACAGGCCGCCGTTGTAATGACTGACTCGCTCCACGGCGGTGACGTTCGTGACCTTGCCCGTCGTCATCTCGATCAAGCAAGTATCGAGCGACCATTTGCCTGCTTGAAAGCGAAACGTCTTGTGCTCGTCTTCCCAGCGAGCGTTCTCCGGATCCTGCCAGCCGCGCGACACGATCGCTTGCCGACCATCTGGCGACCAACCCACGAACTGAGTCCACGAGTCCGGCTCATCGGCGAGTTCCTCGGCCATCGGTCGGCGGCCCGTGCCATCCGCGCGAATGACAATTGCTCGCATCGTTCGCACGTTGGCATGTCGTCCACCCGGCAGGTTCGTCCGCAGTTCGGTGAAGCCAATCAGTGGACTCGTTGAGGCTAGTCCTTCGGCACGAACGCAGGCGACCACCGACAACCACAGCATCAACATCGCAGCGAGCAACGACTTCATTGCCAGTCTTTCTTGAGGGACCGTCGTTTCCGAAACTTGTTGCCGATGAGTCAACATTTTCACCGTGCTTGGCAGTGCGTTCGAGTTTTGGTGAATACGCACTGAGGGCGGTTTCTCCGCGGCCTCTCTGAATCTGCGGGGGAATGACTTGGGATATCCCCACAGATTCAGAGAGGCCGCAAAGAAACTCGTCCGGGACTTTGATCTGAGGCGCAGCCTCGCTGGTGTCTTTGTCCAAAAGTCGTGTCGTTTTCGCACGCGCGTTTTGGTGACGGCTTCGTCGCCTTTCAGACGATGATCGCGTCGATCGGCTGTCCGTGGTCGATGTCGAGCCGCTTGCGGCCGGGGACTTCCAGCTTGTGGGAGTCGAGGCCGAGTTGCTTCAAGATCGTGGCATGAATGTCGGTCACATAGTGCCGATGCTCGACCGCGTGGAAACCGATTTCGTCCGTTGCTCCGTGAGCGATCCCGCCCTTGATGCCGCCGCCGGCCATCCAGACGGAGAAGCCGTAAGGATGATGGTCGCGACCGTCCGTTCCTTGTGAGGCAGGCGTGCGACCGAACTCGGTGGCGAAGATCACGATTGTCGAATCGAGCAGTCCGCGCTGCTTCAGATCCTTCAGCAATCCAGCGATCGGCTTATCGACCGCTTTGAAATTCTTCTCGTGGTTAGCCTTCAAGCCGCCGTGTGCGTCCCAGGCTCCGGCCCCGCCCGCTCCGTGTTGGACTTGGATGAATCGCACGCCACGTTCGATCAACCGGCGCGTCGCAAGCATCTGCGAGCCGAAGTCACGCGTTGCCGGTTCGTTCAGGCCGTATATCTCTTGAGTTGCTTGCGTCTCGGAATTGAAGCCGATCGCTTCGGGGACCGACGTCTGCATCCGAAAGGCGAGTTCATACGCCTTGATCCGCGCCAGCAGAGCGGGATCGTTCGGATACTCAATCGCCTTCAGCCGATTCAATCGCCCCGCCAGTTCAAAGTTGAGTTGCTGCTCATCGACACTCAGACCGCTAGCCGGCTTACCGAAGTCGAGCGGGTTATTGGGGTCGATCCGCAGAGGCACGGCATCGTGAGCCGGGCCGAGGTAATGGCCGTCCTTTGCGTTCCAGTATTCGCGATTGCCCATCGAGACGAACTGCGGCAGATTGTCATTGAGAGAGCCGAGTCCGTAATGCACCCAAGCTCCGAGCGTCGGAAACTCACCGTCGAGCATGTGGCGTCCCGAATGGAACTGCGTCTGCGCGCCGTGGTTGTCATCGGTGGTCCACATCGAGCGGACGATCGCGATGTCGTCGATGCAGCTTCCGATATGCGGCACCCAATCGCTCAGTTCGATGCCGCTCTCGCCGTACTTCCGAAAGCCGACCTGCAGCGGGTAGAGCTTCTGTCGCAGTTCGACGTTGAACGCCACTTCGCGGCGATTGAGCCGTTCGGGCTTTTGCGTGTCGGCATACGGAGTCTCGCTGATGGACTTGCCCGCGTACTTGGTCATCTCCGGTTTTGGATCGAACGACTCCGCGTGCGAAACGCCTCCGTTCATAAAGAGCCACACCACGCTCTTCGCCTTCGGAGCAAAGTGCGGCTGACCATCGGGTGGTTGCCAGGCGTCCGGCTCATTGGCTCGCACGATGCCGTCCTGAGCGAGGACCGCGCCGAGTGCCAGCCCAGTAAAGCCGAGACCGATGTCGGACAGAAATGTTCTTCGAGAGGGTGTGTTGGTCATAGGAAGGTCCAGATCGTTGGGGGCGGAAGTTGGACAGGAAGATGATTTGAAATTCCTCTTTCTGTAGTTCCAAGTTTGGCCGGAATCGTTCTGTCTTTACTCCGAAGGAGTTGCGTCTCACAGCCCAGGGTTGCTCGCGAAGCGAGCTACCCTGGGAAAGAGCCCTAACCCCTCAATGTACCCCGAAGGGGTTCCGTCATAGAAAATTCCCGAAGGCCGCAACCCCTTCGGGGTAGAGAGTGCGATGGCCGCGATCCCAGGGTAGCCGCGAAGCGCGGCAACCCTGGGCTATGAGACGCAACTCCTTCGGAGTAAACGCAAATGCAAAGCGATCCAACTCGGACATACTGTTTTTTTCTGTTCTTCATCTTCCTGTCCCCAATGCTCCTGTCGAATTGTTTTGTTCTGCGCTCTCTCAAACGCGCCGTCGCAGCCCACGCAGCAGTTCATCCACCCAGACCGCGTCTTCGGGCGAGAAGGGTGGTTCGGGGTTTGTCTGGTAGCTCAGCTTGGCATACCGGCCTCGCTCGTAAACCAAGTTGATGATTTGCTGAATGTTCAATGAGACGTCGCGATCTTTCGGACGCAAGGGAATGGAAATGGTCGGGAGCGGTTCTCGCAATGAGGCACCAAACAGAATGGTTCTCGTGCGAGTCCGCACACTCATCATGTAGGTGCGACGTTTCGATTCGGGAATGAATTCGAGAGCGGCGGCCAACACATGCTGGCCGCCGCGTAACAGGTCGATCTCGACGAGGTTCACACCAGCAGCCACATAGTCGCGCTGCTTGCTGCGGTATTCCTCGCGGCCCGCGATGGTCAGCTTGTTCGTGGGACTCAGCACTTCAATCACGGTGACGACTCGCTCGCCGGACGAGAGGTCCAAGATTTGGACATGCCGCGCAATCTGCGGCACCTCTTCCAACACCAGAAGTGGTTCTGCCACCGCCAGGGATGCCACTCGAACTCCCAGCATTGCGTCCTCAAAGTCTTCGACGACTCGGACATCGGGTGCAATCGACCGCAGACCGTCATCGCTATCGACCGAGACTGATCCTTCAAGACGTGCGACAAGATCGAACGGAAGTTGTTCCTGAATCTCGTCGCGAATGTACGTCATCATGCTGGTATGCACGTCGCGCCAATGAGCTTCGAGATACGGGTCCATTCCTGGGAACGGGCTTTTCATGGGATGTTCCATCGCTACGAGTGTGATCCGGGGTCGGGTGTTCTCAATTTCGTCGCTTGTGCTCGCGCAGCAGTTCATCCACCCAGGCCGCGTCTTCCGGTGAGAAGGGTGGTTCGGGATCGGCCTGGTAGCTCAGCTTGGCATACCGGCCTCGTTCGTAAACCAGGTTGATGATTTGCTGAATGTTCAATGAGACGTCGCGATCTTTCGGACGCAGCGGGATGGGAATCACCGGGAGCGGCTCACGCAACGAGGCACCGAATAGCTTCGTCGTCGTTCGACACTGCACGCTCATCATGTAGAGACGACGTTTGGCTTGAGGAATCCTTTTTAGCGCGGCGGCCAGCACATATTCGCCCCCTCGCAGCAGGTCGATTTCGACGAGATTCACGCGTGCGTCCAAGTAGTCCTGCTGCTTTCGGCGGTAGTCCGTTCGGCCCGCATTGGTCAGTTTGTTCGTGGGACTCAGCACTTCAATGGCCGTCACGACTCGTTCGCCAGACGAGACTTCCAGAATCTGGACATGCCGCGCGGTCTCCGTCACTTCTTCCAAGACAAGAAGTGGGGCCGCCACGGCGACGGATGCTGATTGAAATCCCATCGCAGCGTCCTCGAAGTCTTCGACGACTCGGACATCCGGCGCGATCGAACGCGAACGGTCTTCATAATCGACAGAGACTGATTCTTCGACGCGAGCAACGAGATCGTCCGGAAGCTGCTCCTGAATCTGGTCGCTGATGTTGGTCATCATTCTGGTATGCACGTCGCGCCAATGAGCTTCGAGATACGGGTCCATGCCGGGGAAGGGGCTTTTCATGGGATGTTCCCTTGTGTTGAGAGGGTTCTCGTCTCATCGAATCGTGATGAAGTCGTTGTGATTGAGCAGCGCTTGAACGAGGTTTGTTCGGGCCAGAACTTCTGGGTTCGCGTGTTTCTTCGCGCGGGCGAGTTCGGTCATGCGGTTCAGTATCTCGGACATCGTGGTTTGCTCATCGAGTGTCGGCTCGACGGACAGGATGGTCACAAACGCCGCGCGGATGAAGTCCGCATCTCCCTCTCTCACCTTCTCCTTATCGCTCCCTCTCCCCTTCTCAATGTCCGCCGCCAGACGCTGAGCGATCTTGGCGGCCATCGCCGTAGCGAGCGGGCTGTTCTCCAGCGCGAGGGCCTGTTGCGGGACGATGCTTTCGGAGCGGCGATAGCAATCGAGCACGTTCGCATCGTCGAAGGTCGAGAGAAACTTCTGGTGATCGTTGTGCGAATGCACGAAGTAGAGACTGCGACGACGCGAAACTTCGTCATTGATCGCGATCGACGGGCCACCCAGCGACAGGTCCAGTTCGCCCGCCAGAGACAGCAGGCTGTCACGCACGATCTGAGCTTCCATGCGCACGGGATTCATTCGCCAGTAGAAGCGGTTGTCGGGATCAAGGTCGGTTGAGGGTTGAGGGTTGAGAGTTGAGGGTCTGCCTTCACCCTCAACTCTCAACCCTAAACTCTCAACCTTCGACGACGACGACGACGACCGCCGATAAGCCTGCGACGTGACGATCAGCCGGTGAATGTGCTTCATGCTCCAGTTGTGTTCGATCAGTTCGACGGCCAGCCAATCGAGCAGTTCGGGATGCGTCGGCGGTGTCCCCTTGCGACCGAAGTCGAACACGGTCGGCACGAGCGGCCGGCCCATGTGACGCATCCAAATGTGATTGACGGCGACTCGCGCCGGCAGCGGATGTCGCGGGTCGGTCAGCCACTTCGCGAAGGCTGAACGACGTCCGGTGCTGGTGCTGGGGAACGGCTTGCCCGCGTTGCGATTCTGGTAGTCCTCGAGAGTCTTCTTCGCACCGGGTAGCGGCGTGTAGGTCTCGCTCGGCGTGTCGATGGCTTTGATCGCTACTTCCAACGCGGTCTTCGCGGCGATGAGTTTCTTTTCGGCCTCGGCCTTCTTGTCGGCGCTCGCTTGCAACAGCGCGAGTTCCGCGCGACTCAACTCTTCGTCCGCGCGCGACGCCGCGACGCGACGCTCAGATTGAGAGGCCGCCAGCGACAGTTCTTTGAATTGCTCGCCGTGTACTTTGGCGCGATCCGCAGCCGCTCGCGCTTCCGTCGAAGCGAGCTGTGACTCCGCGGTCTTGAGCGTTTTTTCAGCAACAGTCACCGCAAGCTGTGCTTGATCGACCGGCAGCGGTCCCACAGTCGCCATCGGAGCGGGATTAGCTTTCGGAACCTCCGCCTCGACAAGTTTGAAATCGGAGGGCAAAGCTCTGAGTTCAAAGGCGACGAACTCGGCCTTCGCATCGAACGTGATCAGATCCAAAGAGCCGCGTTGTCGAGCCACATTCGTCGGCAAGCGGAACGCGACCGAGTGCTCGCCATCAACCGACATGTTGAGCAATGTCCCGCGAACTCGCAGCACGATCTCGTGCGGCTGATTGAGTTCGACTTTGCGCGGCTGCGAGGCATTCGGCGGATAAACAAAGTTGCCACCTTGCTTGAACGCGATCTGCGATTTTGGACCACCCGCATAAGCGCTGACATACGCAAGCAGCTCGTTCCCATCCGCAGTCACGTCGCACGAAATACCGACCGACTTCCACATCTCGCCACCGGTCGGAACGTATTTCAACTTCGCTTCAAAGTCGGCGGGGGGCATCTGCTTCAATCGCATTGCAGCCCGATTTGCTCCCGCTTGCGATTGGATCAGCCGGCCGTTCGCATAACTCCATTGGCCGGTGAGCGGCTCCCAAACGTCGGGCTTCGCGGCTGCGAAATCGTCGCGCACGAGAACCTCGGCCGGACCATTCGCAGGCTTATCGTCGGCAGGTTTTGCGTCGTCCTTCGCCGGAGCATCCGGCTTCGATGCGGCCGACTTCGCCGCCAATTCTTTTGCCGCCGTCTCGGATTCCACGAGCTTCTTCCGAGCCGCTTCAACCGCCGAGCGCGCGGCGGCGATCTGTTGCTCGGCCGATTGGCGGTGCGTGTTGATGACGAACTCACGCAGACCGGGATGACTCGCTTCGGGCGGAAGTGTGATCGGCTCAATCGCCAGCTTCAGTTCTTCGGAGGACAAGAACGCGGGGACGGCCGGTTCCATGACGCGGCTCTTGTCGGGATTGCGATCGTCGCCGCGCACATGCAGATGAGTCGGCACATCGAGATTCGCATCGTATGCGCGCGGGATGCCGTCCTTCTCGAAGTCGAGCTGGCCGGGGACCATCTCGGTGCGAACCTGATACGGCTCGAAGAGCGCTCGCAGCTTGTAGTACTCGGCCTGCGAGAACGGGTCGTACTTGTGATCGTGGCACTTCGCGCAATTGAACGTCAGGCCGAGCATCCCCTTCGCCGTGTGCTCGATGGTTTCGTCCAGCCACGTTGTCCGATTGAAGATGAAGTACTGCCGAGCCAGATAGCCGGTCGCTCGCAGTCGATCGAGGTCATTGGGATACAGCTCATCCGCCGCGAGCATCTCGCGCAGCATCTGGTCGTAGCCCTTGTCCGAATTGAGTGACTCGATGATCCAATCCCGCCAATGCCAGATGTGCTTCTGAGAATTGCGGACCTCGGCCCCGAGTCCCCACCAATCGCTGTAGCGCCACAGGTCCATCCAATGCCGCCCCCAGCGCTGCCCGTACTGCGGACTGTCGAGCAACCGCGAGACGACCTTGTCATGCGCCTCGGGCGATTGATCGGCGATAAACGCATCGAGTTCTTCGATCGTCGGCGGCAGTCCAATCAAGTCGAGCGACACGCGCCGCAACCAGACCCGTCGATCCGCTTCCGCCTGCGGAATAAGTCCGTGTTTGAGCTGCTCAGCGGCGATGAAAGCGTCGATGGGATTTTCGATTTTTGATTTTTGATTTTCGATTTGAGATTTCAAATCAGGCACCGCTGGTCGCACCGGAGTCTTGAACGCCCAATGCTCGCGCGGATGACGTTCAGGCTGCTCGTCCGCCGGAGCGGTCGCCTTCTGAGCGATCCAGCTTCGCAGCGCCGCAATCTGTTCGGGCTTGAGCCGATCACCTTCGGGCGGCATGCGCTGCGATTCATCGGCGGCGGTGATTCGCTTGAGCAACAGACTCGCCTCAACATCACCCGGCTGAATGGCCGCTCCCGACTCGCCCCCTTTGATCGCCAGCGCCGCCGTATCGAGCCGCAAGCCCGCCTCCTGCTTGAGCGCCCCATGACACGCGAAGCAACGCTCGCGCAACACCGGCTTGATCTGCTTGAGATAATCCACCGGCTCGTCAGCCAGCAGTGACGACACGCACAAGAGGCTGAGCCATGCCAGAAGTAGATGTCGTGCGAGCATCAGTGAGCCTCCCTTTGAAGCGAATCAAGAACGACGGCGCGCTTGGGAATTCAGTCTCGACTCCGCGACTGCTCCAAAAATCGTTTAACGGCAAGCCGAAGGCGACCGTGTTGTTCGCATCCGCCTACGCCTTCGGCTCGCCGTTAAACGATTTTCGGCGCAGAGACGCGACAAATCTTGGCCCGGCGGAGCCGCAAACAAAATGAAAAACTACCAATGGTGTTTGCGACTGTTCGTTACTCCGAAGGAGTTGTGTCACATAGCCCAGGGTTGCCGCGCTTCGCGGCTACCCTGGGTGCGAGTCAAAACGACAGATTCTACCCCGAAGGGGTTGCGTCAATGTCGATCAACGAATGACGCAACCCCTTCGGGGTAGACCCAATCACCACTCCGTAACCCAGGGTAGCCGCGAAGCGCGGCAACCCTGGGCTATGAGACGCAACTCCTTCGGAGTAAAGGCACGAGGCGAGCACTGCTTCTAAAATCTTCTCACAAAAACAAGACTTTCACCGTTTGCAGAACAGAAGAAGTCAGAAGGAATTCAGCCCATCAATTCCGGGATCGGCTTCCCGTGATCGACGATCGGCGTCGGTCGGCCGTTGAAGTCGCGAATCAGCGTTGTGGACGAATCGATACCGAGGTGGTGATAGATCGTCGCCAGGAAATCTCCGGGGCCGCAGATGCGTTCGATCGAATCTTCACCGCGCTTGTCGGTGCCGCCGATGAACTGGCCGTGGTCGATGCCGCCTCCGGCCCAGATGTTCGAGAACGCTCGCGGCCAGTGATCGCGGCCCGGTTGGATCGTGCCGGCTGGAGCACTCGCGTCACCGCCTCCGGTGCTCGCCGCGTAACTGATCTTCGGAGTCCGACCAAACTCGCCCGTCACGACGACGAGCACTCGTTCGTTCAATCCGCGATCGTTGAGGTCTTCGATCAACGCCGAGACCGCTTGATCGTAAGCGGCCGCTCGGAACTTCATGCCGTCGAAGACGTGCATGTTGACCGCGTGATCGTCCCAGTTCTGAACTCGTCCGCAGAGCGGGCCGGCAAGGCTCGTCGTCAGGACTTCGACCCCCGCCTCAACCAATCTGCGAGCCAGCAGCAGTTGCTGTCCCCAAGCGTTACGACCGTAGCGATCACGAACGCGCGGGTCTTCGCGGCTGAGATCAAACGCTTCCTTGGTTTTGGAATTGGTCAGCAGCGTTAGGGCCTTCGTCTCGAACTCATCGAGCGCGGCCAGTTCCCGTTGTTGATCGAACGTCCGTTCCAGCGTGTCGAGGTTCTGACGCAGAGTCGAACGGCGACCCAGTCGGCGAACTTCATTCGTGTCCGAGAGGCCGATGTTCGGCACCGAGAAGGTCGGCAGATTTGGATCGCCCGACACGACGAACGGCGAGTGAGCATCACCAAGATACGCGGGTCCGTTGTAGCCCGACGGCGGATTGATCCCGACATAGGCCGGCAGCGGATGCTGACGCGGCCCCTTCAGTGAGCGAACGTAATTCGTCACCGACATCCAGTCCGGCAGTCGCGGCTTCGGCTTGTCGCGCGTGTCGGGATCGCCGGAGAGCAACTGCATCGACCCAGCCGGATGTCCGCCCGCCGCTTGTCGCATGGAACGCAGCACGGTGAACTTGTCGGCAATCGCGGCTTGCCGAGGCATCAGCTCGCAGAAGTTGAGTCCCGGCACTCGCGTCGCAATGGTTGAGAACGGACCACTGTATTCACTGCCGGAGTTCGGTTTTGGATCGTACGTCTCGATATGCGAACAGCCTCCGGGAAGCCAGGCCATGATCACGGCATTCTTGTCGCGGCTGGATCCGGTCCCTTCGCTGGCGTGCAGCGCGTTCTGCGCCTGCAAACGCAGGATGCCCGGCAGACTGAGCGTCGCGAATCCGGCGAGACCGGTTTGTAGAAAACCGCGCCGCCCCGAACAGATGCTGTCGGGACCGGGGCAGAACCCAGTGTGTTTGGTCATCGTGATGCTCCGAAAACAGGAAAGATGGTCATCGGCATGAAGAGCTCCTCAATCTGTGTTACTGGCGGTCGATGATATCGGGCAGGCGACACATACAACATAACGTTGGAGGTTCCCGAACTTCTCCACCTGAGTCGGCAGATGGCGAGCGGACTCGCGGCCGCTCACGCGCAGGGGTTGATGATCCATCGCGACATCATCGCGAAGTTGCACTCCAAGGAGCCGAGCCAGCGAATCCAGTCCGCGCGAGAACTCGCCGACCTGTTGGCGAAAGGTGCGGCGCAACTCATCGAGCACGGGCGGATCGCTGACGTCGCTTCGCCTGACGGCCAACCTGGCGCGTTCGGTTCACAAGCCGTCTATTTGTCGAGATCGGTCGCGATGTTGCATTTCGGCAGAGCAATCCGCAGTTCTCGAATCCCTTCGGGTGTGACTTTGGTGTGATCGATTTGGAGTTCCTGAAGCCGCGTCAGTCCCGCCAGATGCTTCAGACCGGCATCCGAAATCGAAGTCTGCGACAGATTGAGCACGATCAAGCGCGGGTAGTCCTTGAGGTGTCGCAAACCGTCGTCGGTCACTCGCGTCCGCGCCAGGTTGAGCAACGTGAGATTCTTGAAATGAGTAAAGCACGCATCCGTGATGGGAGCGGCTTCGAGGCTCACCCAGTCCAACTCCTTGAACTTGTCGAAGTGTTTCAAACAGTCGTCATCGACCCGCGCACTACGGATCGACAAGTCAGACAACTCGGAAAGACTGGCGATTGAAGACAACCGCTCGACGCCCGCGTTCGTGAGCGGGATCTCCAGGAATTGCAGCCGTCTCAACCGCGCACCGTCGAGCCGCTCGATCAGTTGATCGCCCAGTCGTTCCGCCTTCGGACCCTCGAATCGAATGGAGTTCAGGCGAAACGGAGCGGCCGGCAACTCCTGATCAACCGCGATCGCGATCTCACCCGCCTCGGGCGAAAACTCGACTCCCACAACGCAGCCCAAAGTCCGCGCCCATTCGGCGATGGCGCGGTCCACGTCCGGAGGCGCGACGACTGGGGGCGAGTGACCGGCTGCGGCATCGTCGGCTTTCACGGCGACGTTGTTCTCTGCTTCGTCTTTCGCGACCTGATCGGAGCCTTTATTCGCGGCCACAGTTTTGACGTCGTGCGGTGCGACTTGATCGTTCTTCATGAAGACCGCGAGTGACACCAGCAACAACACACCGACGATGGTGGCCGTCACCCAAACACGTCGGCGGTGGTTCTGATTCCCATCGCGTTCGGACGGCTTGCCGGCAGACTCGGTGATCGTCAATTGTGGTGAGGCAGCGACGTGGCTCGACGCCTGCGAATCGAGAAGGGTCGCTTCCTGAGCCTCAACGGTCGCACTCGACAGGACTGCCGTCGGCCGCGAGTCGGCATCGGCCGTGCGAACGGATGCCGAGCTTCCGTCATTGATCTCTTCCAGAAAACTCTGCAACGCCGGGCCACTGGAATCGGCCTTGCCTGGGAAGTCGACGGTCGCGGCGAGTCCGGATCGGCACCGCTCCAACGCCACGATCACTTCAGCCATCGACTGAAACCGATCGGCCGGCCTTTTGGCGACCATCCTTTGAAAGGCCGCATTCAGCGCCGGGAGTTGACCGGGCAGTACATTCAGCGACGAACTGTGACCGACAGTCCCCACCCGTTGAGCCGTCGTGATTTCCAACTCCAACGACGGTGCCGGAGTGTTCTGATGAGCCGTCAGCCGTTTCATCATGGTGTCGGCGACAAAGGTGGCTCGGCCGGTCATCAAGAAGAACAGCGTGCAGCCCAAGCTGTAGATGTCGCTGCGCGCGTCCGCGTGCTTGGCGTCCATCGCCTGTTCGGGAGACATGTAATCCACGGTCCCCATCATGGCTCCGGAGTTGGTCAGGTCCGCCTGAGCCGCACTTCCCCCAACGGTTCCCTCCAGCCGAGCCAGCCCCATGTCCAAAATCTTGACGGTCCCTTTCGGATCGAGCAGCAAGTTGTGCGGCTTGATATCGCGATGCACCACCCCTTGCTCGTGAGCGAACGCCAAACCTCGCGCGGCCTGCACGATGCAACCGATCGCCAACTCCGCAGGGAGCGGACCATGCTGTTTGACGTGCTGAGCCAGGTCCGTCCCCTCGACATATTCCATCACGAGAAAGTGCGTCCCTTTGGCCTCGTCGGCATCGTAAGCCGCCACGACATTGGGATGGCTGAGCTTCGCGGCCGCCACGACCTCGCGCTGGAACCGCTGGAGCGCGATTGGATTTTCAACGACATGAGGCGCGATCACTTTCAACGCCACGATCCGTTCCATCCGGCGATGCCGAGCCTTCAGCACCATCCCCATGCCACCCTGCCCCAGCTTGTCGAGGATGACATAGTTGCCCAGCGTCAATGACTTCCCCTTGCCCGCGTAAAGCTGCTCCGCCTGAAACTTGGTGAGCTTCTTTTGGCGAACCAACTCGCGAGCAAGTTGCTCGGCATTCCAAGCGTCAAGTTTTTCCGGAGGACGCTGGCCACGAACTTGTGAGACCTCGTCAGCGGTCAGCAATCCGCTTTCGGTCAGTTGTCGAACGAATTGCTCCAGTGTGACAGGCATTTAGAACTCGCCGAGGGTTTCCTTGTTGCTCTTGGTTCCCAGACCGCGCCAAGTCGCGAGGTTGATGTTGGAACTGATGAAGCGAGTGGCTCCATCGGCCATCAACGTGTGAACGCCGCCGCTGTGTTCGCTGCGCGCGGCAAAGTAACCGGGATATGACCACTGCTCGCATTCGTGGTTGGATTGAGCGCGGTCATTGGGGCGGAAGAACGTCGTGTAAGTCCAGGACTGATTCGAGATGGCCAGGAACCACGAATAGCCTCGCCCCGGAGTTCCGCCTGCTCCGCCGCTGGTGCTCCAATTGTTCGTGACGGGCGGCGCGGTTCCCGACTGGCACGCCACATACCCGCCCACGTTGGCTTCGTAACGATAGACCCACGGAGAATTCACTTTGCACTCCGAGACCACCATCGTGTTGGAGGTGCCGTCCCGGATCTCCGCCAAACGCACGGCGGAGTTGATATACATGACATTCTCCTTCGAGAGTCCGTCATCCGAATTGCCAATACAAGTGACGTAGTTTGTGGGGGCCACTCCGGGAACGGCGGGAGTCAACGAGTCGCTGGGACAGCGGTAAAGGGCGACGTCCAGCGCGAGCAGCGCGGAGTTCGCTCCGCTGGTTCCCGGATAGATCTTCCAGTCGATATTCTTGCTGATCGCGGTCTTGTCCATGAACGGCAGGATGCGTGCCTGCCAACTCAACATGCTTGTGTTCCACGAGCCGGTTCCCGTTGGAAAGTTGACATAGTCCCGCAACGAACCGGGGGGGAAGCGTTGTCCCTGCTCCACATAGTTGTGCAAGCCCAAGCCAATCTGCTTGAGGTTGTTCTTGCATTGGCTGCGGCGGGCGGCTTCGCGAGCTTGCTGCACCGCTGGCAGCAGCAGCGCGATCAAGACCGCGATGATGGCGATCACCACGAGCAGCTCGATCAAGGTAAATCCAAGTCGTCGTCTGGCGGAAATCAGATTCATGGAACACCTCCGAATGCACAAGAGAAGCGAGAAGAGGAGAGGGTGAAGGAAAACGTCTTGTGAGGTTCAACCCGCGTTCTGGCGAACGCGGCTACGAATTCGTGAGACGGCTACGAATTAGTCAGACGGTCCCGGTGCCGACGGAGTTGACGACATCGGTTTTTCTCCGACTTGCAGATCAAAGTTTTGGTCGGAGTTTGCTCCCGCCTTGAGCGTCACTTTCAACTTTGTGTTCGCGTTGTAGGCTTCCGGGATGTACTGCACAACTTCTTTGGTGGGGGTGCTCGGCGTGTTGTGGAGTGTTTCAGGAGGCGCGACCAACTTGCCGGTTTCTCGGGTCGCGTAAATGGCCACGAGATACTCCCCCGCGACCAGTCCCGCTTCCAAAGGGATTTCGTACTTGCCCTCTTTCATCTGCACGCCGACAGGTTTGGCATCGTTGGCATCCACGGGATCAAATCGGATCGAGCCGGTCGTAACGGACTCACCACCGTATTTGACGGTGCCACTCACCGACGCGGCAGGTCGCTTGGCTCCGCAGCCAGCCAGTGCCAGCATCAGTAACATGAAGCCACCCAAACGCAGCCAACGCTCCGCTGGAAAAATGATTGAGACGGGAAGCCCTGCGTTCTGGCGAACGCGGCGACGGCCAGGCAGCCATCCCACAATTGCAAACAACATTGAGACTCGGATGGATGATTTGGTCAGGGATTGACTCAGCCATTCGCCCATTTGTTGGCCTCTGAAATTCGCTGTGAAAGTTTGTTCGAGGATTACATCCCCGATTCCAAGACAGGTCAACTTTCTGACAGAAAGAGATTCCGTGTTGGGTTCTCGTTCATCTTCCGCGATTTTGCTAGCGGTGATCGTTGTCGGTGTGCTGCTGCGGCCATTGTCATCGTCGAACCTGTGGCTGGCATTAAGCCACGGTGCGGCGGTGCTCGACGGCAGTTTTTGTCCGTCTCGCATGTTGCTCGTCAACGAAGCGGAAGCCGACGCCGATTGGCTCGGCGGTGTGCCGTTTGTGGTCGCGTATTCTTTGTTCGATGCCCACGGTTTGATGCTGCTGAAATTTGTCGGCGGAATACTGACTGCGGTGGTCGGCTGGAAATTGGCGCGAGAAGCACACTCGGTTGGGACCAGTCTCTTCCTGGGCTTGGGGTTCTTGGCCAGCCTTGCGAGCTGGGACGTGGGTGCCCAATTCTGGGATGTCCTTGGAATCGTGGCGTTCTGCTGGTGCCTGCGGGAACAGGACTCGAAGCTGTGGCCCGGTTTGCTCGTGTTGGGGATTTGGTCGCAGTTGGGTTGTCTGGCAGTCGTGGGTCTGGCGGCATGGTCGGTGAGTTGGTGTTTTCGAGTCTGGCTTCGCGAAGACGGGAGTCTTGTTGACGCCCACGTTCTGGCGAGCGTGGCGACAGCCAAAAAAGTCCCGCTGTTCGTGCTGCTGTTGCAGATACTTTTGGCGGTCGTGGTTTGTTCGTTGAATCCACGCGGAGTCTTCTCGCTGTGGGACTCATTGCGTCTGGCGATACCACGGCTTGCCAGCGATGGAGTCACGCTGCTCGAAACGGAGTGGCGACCGTTGCTCACCGGGCCTTGGGATGTTTCGCACTTCGCATTCGCGGTGCTGACGTGTCTGGCGCTGTGTGGCTTACGATTCTTTTCAGGCGAGCCGGAGGGCGTTAGCCCCCGGACGGTCGCAATCGTCCGAGGGTCGGTACGTTTCGAGTTGATCTGCGTGGCGATGGCGATCGGCTTGGGATGGATGTGCCGAGCGCACGTCGGCTTTGCGGGGATTTGGTTGTCACTGCTTCTGGTCGGCCGCACGCCGCCGCAACTCACTCGCTTGCGCTTCGGGCTTGTATTGATTGCGTTGGTGATTCTCGCGTGGTGGCCGTGGGAGGGACGTCGGCCGGGTTGGGGATTGGATTCGCGGCTCGATGAACGGTTGCTCGCTCAGGCACTGTCAGACCTCTCGGCCGAGGGAACCGTTTGGGCAGACGACGAACTGAGTGCCGGCATGTGCCTATGGGTGACGAACCAGCGGAGGAAAGTCCACGACACACCGCATCGCGCGTTGCTCGGAGGTCGCTTACGAGAGTTCGTGTCACTGCGTCGTGATCTCGAACAGGGACGGCTGGCGGCCTATCAACGGGAAGACCATTCGGCCGGAGGCTGGTGGCTGCCGTTGCGTGAGCGCGGGACAGTCCTCTTGATGGTCACGGCTCAACGCGGCCAATTGCTGCGTGCGTTGGAGCCGACACTCTGGAAGCCGTTGACGTTGGACTCACCTGTGTTGCCGTTCGGACAGTCGGGGATGGCGGAGGTCTCGCCTCAAATTCTCGACGTCCTGCGTCAGCGCGACTTGGTCGAGAACGAGGCTTGGTCGTCGTCGTTGTCCGGTCCCGCCGGAACGGATCGACTGTGGGATGTGTGGGGCTTCTGCGGAGTCTCACCGAACGTCGAACAAGAGTTGCGACAAGCTCAGGTCTTTCGAGCGATGCAGCTTCCTCTGGCCGGACTGCGCGTATTGGAACCGGCACTGCGAATCAGTCAATCACGAGCGCTGCAACTCGCCGCGGCGGATTGTCGTCGAGACCTCGCGTTTGATCCGGTGGCACAAGCCCGGTCCAGCGCGGTCTCGCTGTCGGTGGCTCCGCCGGAGATTGATCGCTGCGTCGCTTGTCACACCGAGCAGACTTCCGAGTTCACCACCACGGGGCATCACAACGCATTGAAAACGCTGGGACACACACTGACGCGCGAGTTGCTCGGTCCCGACTCGCCGTCCCATCCGGTGGAGGTGTCGGGAGTCCGACTGTGGTCCGCGGCTGACAGCGGTCAGTTCGTCTCGTCGTCTCAATGGTCTGGAGAAAGTGTTCCCTCCCAGTGGCTGTTCGGATCGGGAAAACATGCGCGGACACCGGTCAGCGTGTGGCTCAATGCGGACGGAGCGGCTGAGGCTCTGGAACATCGGCTGTCGTGGTATCCGCAGCATGGCTGGGACGGGACTTTGGGTCTGAGCGGGACGAAAGAGTCGTCATGGAAGGCAACGGGATTTCCAGGCAAAGACCGCCGCGCCGCATTGGAGTCGCTCGGAAAGATTCACGACCCGGCGGCGACTCGCGATTGTTTCGGATGTCACACGACTCAATCGCCGCTGACCGGTGACGCTCATCGCATCCTGGGAAAGCCGCTGGTCATGGGAGTCTCGTGCGAACGCTGTCATCCCGGAGGGGACCGACATGCTCAGATTTCTGAACACGGAGCGACCGCCATGACTCCCGAACGCTGGCGTTCACTGACACCGCTTGAGTCAGTCAATCGTTGCGGCGAGTGCCATCGACGCGCCGACCATTTCACTCGCGATGAGCTGCATCCCGACAACCAGATGCTGATTCGCTTCGCGTCCGTGGGACTGGTGCAGAGTGCTTGCTTTCTCAAACAGGCGACGTTGTCCGCGGATCAATTGCCTGTCGGCGCTCGACCGCGTTTCGATTGCCTGACCTGTCACGATCCGCACCGCCCGGCCGAATCCGACGCCACGTTTTACGCCGCTCGATGTGCTGCTTGTCACGACTCCGCCGCAAAGAATTGTTCTCAGCAACCGCGCGACAGCAACTGCCTTCCGTGTCACATGCCCAAGGTCGAGGTTCAGTCTCCGTTGCGATTCACGGATCATTGGATTCGCGTTCGGAAGTCACCGTAAAGCGAACGGCAGGACATAAGTAACCCGAAGCGTCAGCGAGGCCGTCAGCGAGAGCGTGCGCTTCAGGACGCGACAAATTCCGATTCCGAATCGTGTGGAGCGCTCGCCCTCGCTGACGCTTCGGGTTACTTCTCGCGTTCCCAAGCGGAGCGTGGGAGCGAGAGTCAAAATCCGTGACAATCGTCTGGACTTGCACATCCGCGCCAATCGCACAAATCCACGGCGTCTCGCCAAATTTTAACCTTCCGAGGCAGTGCGGACTCGGAGCTTCGGGTTCGCAATGTTGTAATCCACTCGACAGCATCGCGGATCGGATTCGCCTTGCTTAGCAGGCGTGGTTGGCACGCCGAACTCTGTCGTGAATCAGCTCTCACCCCGCCTCCAGGGACCGCGCCATGATTGCTCCCAGCAGCTATCACCCCCAAGCTCAGTTGGAACAGACGATCGCCGAACTCGAAGCGCTCGACGATTGGAATTCGCAGGTCTTGGACGAGACGGAAATCGGCGTATTCGATTGGCCGCTGCAATCTCACGAGCTGTATCTCTCGCCGATCTTCAAACGGATGCTCGGCTATCGCGACCACGAGCTGCCCGATTCGCTGCAAGCCTGGCTGAGCCACATTCACGCGGACGATTACGATCGGGTCACGACCGCGCTGGATCAAGCGGTTCGCAATGGTGCTCGCAAATTTGAAATGGTGCATCGCGCCAAACATCGCAACGGGACGACGCCGCTGTTCCTGATCAAGGCCAGCATCGTCCGCAACTCGCGCGGCACGCCGACGCGAATGCTGGGCGCGGTCATCGACCTGACCGCCGTCTCGGAAGACCTGCCCGCCGTCGCGTCAACGTAGCCGTCATCGCGGAGCGGAGCGGTTGCGAAGACTGAGAGCCGCGACCGTGAGGGAGTGGGGATCGTTGAGGCCAGCGAACCGCTCCCTGACGGTCGCGGCTCTAACCATTCACCACAGCCTCGGAGCGACTTTGCTTGGCTCACTACCCCGGCCAGACTGGCAGCGTCGCGAGATACTCCGTTGAGACTCCCTTCAGCCAGACATGAGTGTTGGTGATTTTCGTGGGGGCGACGACTCGCGACTTCACGACGCCGACAATGATTCCGATCAGCCCGCCCACTGGGCCAGCCACGGCGACCATCCACCAATTGTTGTTGTTGTTGGCGTTCGACGCTCCCACGACCATCACCACGCCACCCAGGAAGAACGACAACCAGCCGATCGCGATTCCCCAACGGCGACGGCGAAATCCCTCCGGCGACAAGCCCACCCTGATGTCCGCCGACTTCCGCGCCAGCAACGCGACAATCACATAAATCCACAGACCCGGAGGAATAAATAGCAGGAGGAACAACAGCGGATTGTGCCAATACAGTTGTCGCCGCAGCATGACTTCGGTTGGCTCATTGGTCTTCACGCAGCGTTTTGGCAGCGAGCCATCCTTGAGCATCACCAATTGGCCGCCGTCGCGCCACGCTTCTTGACCGCGTCGTCCCCCGGCGACCAGGTCTTCTTTACAGAACCGACAAACTACGGCGACGGCTTTGATTGTCTCGCCGCACATGGGGCAGGATTTGGTTTCGTCACTCGTCCCGGCGGGCTGCGGCTGAGGCCGCGCCATTCGCGGTTCATCCAAGGTCGAGATAACCGCGTTCTCATCGACCGTCATGTTGTCCGAAATGTCTTCAAAGTTGCCTTCGTCTTCCATGAACTCCAACCCTTCCTCACCCCGCACGGTTTTGGGGGCGGTCACCAACACAATCCCGTCGCAATGCGGGCACTTGGCCTGAGTCCCCACCAGCTCATCACTGGCGTTCAAAGACTTCTGACAATCTGGGCACGAGATTTTGAAATTCATCGGAGCCTCCTTGGGGTTGATTCGGGCGGGAGATTATCGCCGTCGTCAAACGACTTCGAGTCTTCGCCGGAGTGAGTCACGGCGTCGACGCACGTTCGGGCCACACGGCGTATCGCACCGCCAAACCTCCGAGAATCAACCCGCCGCCGATCAGCGTCGGCCAGCCGAGGTGTTCGCTCCAGCAGAGCCACGCCCAGAACGGAACCAGGATCGGTTCCAGCATCACCAACAGCGCGGATTCTTGAACGCTCAGCAGAGCGACTCCACGAGCGGCCAGGACATACGGCAGGCCCATTTGGAAGACGCCGAGAAATGCGATCAGTGACCATTGCAGCGCGGTCAGCTCGATGGACCGCGTCAGCACGAACGGCAACAGCACAAGCCCACTGGCCGCGTGATTGAGGACCGTCACCCAGGCGGCGTCTTCATCGCGGAGCCAACGCAGCGACAGAATGACTCCCGCGTAGGCCACGCCGCTCCCCAGCGCCAACAGGTTGCCGTCCGCGTGCTGATCGTCTTGCTCGGAGAACAGAATCCAGGCGATGCCACATCCGGCGCTCGCCAGTGCGACGATGTTGCCGCGATGAATTTTTTCCTTGAGCACCAACCAGCCGAACAGAAAGACCCACGCCGTGCTCGTGTATTGCAGACACGACGCGGCTCCCGCCGTCGTGCGGGTGAAGGCATTGACGAACAGCACATTCATCGCCGCGAACGACACGACCGACGGCAGCAATCGCGGACTCAGACGAACTCGCCGCCAAGCGACAAACGGCAGTAAGCCGACAGCGGCGAACAGCGCTCGATAGCACGCCAGCACGAGGCTCCGATCCTCCAACGGGATCGCTTGGATCACCGGGCTTTTGATGACGATGCCGCTGAGGCTCCAGAGGAGCGCGGCAGCGATCAGGTAGGTGCGGCCTTGTTTGAATGAGAGGGGGCGAGGGGGTGAGGGGGTGAGGGGGTGAGACGACGGTCGCGTGTCGATCATCTCGTGCGGTGCGTTTTCTCCCACTCTCCCCATCGCCCCCTCTCCCCCTCGGCATCAATTCACGTCTTGTCCGGTCAAGAACTCTTCGACCGCGTCGGCATGACGGGCGATGTGGCGGACGCTGCGGCAGAGTTCATCAGGAGCGACTTTGGCTCGCGAGTGGTTTTCGACGACGACGAAGTGCGGTCGGCCTTCGACATCCCGGACGGCGATGCTGCCGTGAGGTTGCACGGCGTTCCGTCGCAAGGCCACCTCGAAATGATTCGGCGACGCCGGCCCGCCGATCGAGAAAATTTGAATCTGACGAAACGGCACATTGTCATCGCTGGGAGCCACCAGCACGCGCTGCTGACGTCCATTGCGGAGCTTGACGATCACGTCGAACTCGCCCGGCTTTTCGCGAGCCGACCAAGTCACATCTGGCTCGTCACGAAACGCCTCGGCCAGAAGCAGCTTCATATCGCGAATCTCGCCCAGGATCGAAAACAGTCGAGGCTGCGCCTGATCTGCATCGCGCGGGCGTTGTCTGGGATCGCTATGAACCAGCCAATTGAGGAGTTCGACGATCTCGTTCGGCAAATCCGCGCAGTCGATTCGGACGTCGGGGAACGGTTGCGAGGTGGCCTGTCCCATGAGCTGCTTCACCGTCTTGCCATTGAAAGGAAGCCGGCCCGTCAACATCCGAAACAAACAGACGCCGAGGGCATAAACGTCAGTGGCCGGTGACGCGGCGGAACCGGAGAACAATTCCGGAGCCATGTAGTGCGGCGTGCCGACGAGTCCGTCAAAGGTTTTCTCACCCCGTCCGCGGACTCGTTTGGCGAGTCCGAAGTCGCCGATCTTGGCTCGGCCGAGTCCGTGCAGTTCTTTCGTCATCAGGACGTTGTCGGGTTTCACGTCGCGGTGAATCAGGCCGGCGCGATGCGCGGCCGCCAAGCCGTCGGCGATTTGAGCCGTGATCCGCAAGGCATCATTCGGCGACAAGCGTTGGTGCGAGTCCAACGTCTTTTGCAGCGAGTTCCCGGCGACGAATTCCATCTCCAGAAAATGCAGCCCATCGTGATTGCCGACGGCATGAGCCATGACGACGTTGGGGTGATGCAAATTCGCGACGGCGATGCCCTCTTGCCGGAAGCGGTTGACATAGTCCGCATCGGTCTCGGCGTACTTGGGGGAGAGAACTTTGAGCGCACAGCGTCGCTCCAACTGCTGATGAAACGCGAGGTACACGGCTCCCATCGCGCCGCGGCCGAGCAGCGTGTCGCAGCGATAGATGCCCAACGTCTTGCCGGCCAACTTATCGGCGTAGTTTTTCGCCCGTTTGGCCTTGGGGCTTTCTTCCAGAGCGACGATCGGCGGCGAGCCATCGGAATACTCGGCGAGAGTCTCCGGCAACACATGCGCGCCCGGCTGCGGAACGAAGAGGATCGTCGTGGTCCCCATCGGCACTCCATCCGCCACCGCCGAGGATTCATGAAGGTCTTCAGTTGTCGTCGGGTCATCAAGCACGTTGAAACTCAGCCTTCCGAAAGTGGTCGGCGGATTGTAGTGGGCGAAACCGCGTGAGAAAGGAGACAGAGAACTTTGACACTTCTCGTTGCTCCCAAAATCCACGGTGAAATGGTCTCACACTTTCCATCGTCTCAGAAACCTGCCACAAGAAAGCCGGAAGAACCAACAATACGGCCTATCTCCCAACGAGTTACCCGACTGTGACACCCACCCGTGATCGAGAAGTGTCATTCGTTTCCGCTCTCCCATCATTCTGCCCTCCTATCATTCTGCTCGCCGGAAGTCCGCAGAATGATGGGTGGGCAGAATGATGTGAGATGGCTTGGATGGGCGACAAAGACAGGCATTTCGACCGCGCACCGGAAATTCGTTCGTGCCGGGAAAAGCGAAACTGCCCGACGAATAAAGGGAGACAACGAATGTGTCGAAGTCTCGCGGAATTCGTCGTCTCCCTTCATGATTTTGCCTGCAGATGCCAAGGCCGAACTGCGGATGGAAGTGACGATCTCGAAATCTCAGCGGGATTTCCTGGGACCGCTTGCTCTGAATTCTTTCGAGGGCCGCTACAATCGCGGGCCGTTTTGGAATTCGTGAAGCCCTGTCGAAATGAAATTTGCCGTGTCATCCACATTCGAGCCGCTGACGTCCGCCGATTCCGTGTCCAAGGGGACGTATGCCTTCGTGAGTCTCGGTTGCCCGAAAAATCTGGTGGATAGCGAGAAGATGCTCGGCACGCTGTCGCTCGACGGCTACTCGCTGGTCTCTGAGGCGGACGGGGCCGACTTCGTGATCGTCAATACCTGCGGCTTCATCGAGCAATCGCGGATCGAATCGAAGTCGGTCATTCAAGAAATGCTCGACCTCAAGAAGGCGGGCCGCACGAAGGGTGTCATCGTCGCCGGCTGTCTGCCGGAGCGTGTCGGTGGCAGCTTGCTCGATGAGATGCCGGACATCGACCACATTGTCGGCGTCTTCGGCCGCGACGAAATCACGAAGGTGGCCGATCGGTTGCTCGGTCAGCAGCGCGAGCAACGGATGCTGTTCCGACCCGCTCCGATCAAGGCGATGAATGATCAAGCGCGGCTGCGCATCACGCCGGATCATTTCGCGTATCTGAAAATCTCCGAGGGCTGCGACCGGACATGTACCTTCTGCGCGATCCCGAAGATGCGCGGCAAGCACATCACCAAGCCGATCGAGATGATCATCGCCGAGGCGAAAGAACTCGTCGCCGACGGCGTGCGCGAGTTGATCATCGTCGCCCAGGACACCACTTATTACGGACTCGACTTGTACGGCAAGGTGCGGCTGACCGAGTTGCTCTGGCAGCTCGATGCGGTCGAGGGGCTGGATTGGATCCGGCTGATGTACCTGTACCCGATCAATTTCTCCGACGAGCTGATCGAGACGATCGCCGGCAGCGAAAGGATTTTGCCGTACCTCGACATGCCGTTGCAGCACATCAACGACACGATGCTCAAGCGGATGCAGCGCCGGGTCAACCGGGACCAAACGGTCGAACTCGTCCACAAGCTGCGCGATCGCATCCCGAACCTCGTGCTGCGGACAACATTCATCACCGGCTTCCCCGGCGAGACCGATGCACAGTTCGAGGAGCTGAAACAATTCGTCTCCGATTCCAAATTTGAGCGAATGGGTGTCTTCACATACTCATTGGAACCGGGCACTCCGGCCGAGAAGCTCGGCGATCATCTTCCCGAAGAGGTCAAGAATGCTCGCCGCGACGAACTGATGGAATTGCAGCAGCAGATCGCGTTCGACTTCGCGGACGAGATGGTCGGCTATGAACTCGACGTGCTGATTGACTGCGAAACGGACGAGCCGGGTGTGTTCGCCGGTCGCACGTTTGCCGACGCGCCGGACATTGACGGAACGGTTTACGTCGAGGCCGAAGGTCTTGAGCCGGGCGACCTCGCGTCGGTCATCATCGCGGCTCGGCAAGATTACGATTTAGTCGGCGTTCTCGCGGACGACGCAGTCATTGAAGAAGGGGACGAGTAGCTCATCATGCCACAACAAATTTCCAAGACCCTGGCCGCCTTGCTATTCGACGAAGAAGTCGAAGCTTGGCGGGCGATTGAAGCGCACCTCGCAAAAACAACCTTGAAGGATCCGTTACGCTCCGGCGAAACGAAGGTCGGTACGCGAAAGTTCATGCGCGAAGTACTGCGGTTGGCGGCCGAGCAACTCGCCAACGAAATTGGTCCAGAGATCGCGAAAAAATTGGCGGCACCAGCGGCCCTTTCCGATTTTTTGGTCAAGCGTTCCGCGGCACAACGGGCAGCGGCCAAAGCTCGCGGTCGTCAGCCTGCCGCGAAGCCGGCTCCCAAGCTGGCTCCCAAGCCAGCTCAACGAACCGTTTGGAATCGTCCTCGGAAGCCTCGTCCGGGAGACGCTGAATGACGGCCTCGGAAGCGAATTCCCAATCGCCAGCCTCGTCCGCTCCGCCGTTGCCGCGCATTGATCGGCGCAGTCTGAATGTGCCGAATTTCATCACGCTCACACGACTGGCCTTGGCCGTCGCGTTGTTCGCCATGATTTCGCTCGGCTCCTCCTGGATCGCGGCAGCGGTGATGTTTGTCGTCGCGGCGGCGACCGATGCGCTCGATGGCTTTATCGCTCGGCGATACGGCTTGGTCACGACGCTGGGCCGCATCCTCGATCCGTTCGCCGACAAGATCATCATCTGCGGAGCGTTCTTATTCTTGGTGGCCAAGCCGGAATCGGGAGTGAATCCCTGGATGGCCCTCATCGTCTTCGGCCGAGAGATGTTCATCACCAGCCTGCGAGCGTTCCTCGAACAACACGGCCGCGACTTCTCCGCCGTCTGGAGCGGCAAGATCAAAATGGTGTTGCAGTGCGCGGCCGTGACCGGCAGCCTGCTGTCGATGGACGCGAATCTCGCACTCGTCGAGTCGTTCCTACTGGTTCGCACAATCCTGTTGTGGGCCGCGATCGCCGTGACGATCTACAGCGGAGTCGAATACACCTACCGCGCCTATCGAATGCTGCGTGCCTGACAAATGAAGTCACCCGAAGCGCGAGCGATTTGAACTCGGCTCCGCATAGTTTTGTCAAAACTTTCAGGTTGTTGTCTTCATTCCTTTGACCAGATTCCTTTGATTCAAATGGCGAACCTGTGCCAGAGGATTCCAATCAAAGGAATCTGGTCAAAGGAATAAAAACGAAAGACCGGAAGAACCAAAACTCTCCAGGAGACGCTCATCATGCGACCGAGTGGTATCACGTTTTGTTTGGCCGGACTCTTCACGTTGATGATCGGAGCCGCGTGCCAGAATGCGATCGCCGCCGATAAGCCGAATCTCGTCATCTTCTATGCGGATGACTTGGGCTGGGGCGAAACCGGTGCGTTCGGTAACAAGGATATCCCGACGCCGCACATCGACTCGCTCGCCAAGAACGGCGTGAAGTTTCCGCAGGGCTACGTCGCCGCAACCTATTGCAGTCCCTCGCGAGCCGGCTTGATGACCGGCCGTTACCCGACACGGTTCGGTCACGAGTTCAACAGCGTGGCCAACAAAACCGGCCTGCATCTGAAAGAGACCACGTTGGCCGACCGGCTGAAGACCCTCGGCTATGCGACCGCTTGTGTCGGCAAATGGCATCTCGGCGGCGGTCCCGAATATCGGCCGACGAAACGCGGGTTCGATGAGTTCTTCGGCACGCTCAACAACACGCCGTTCTTTCATCCGACCAACTTCGTCGATTCACGAATCTCGGACGACGTGCGGAAGATCGACGATGACTCGTTCTACACGACCGACGCTTATGCCGATCGCTCGGTCGATTGGATCGAGAAGAACAAATCAAAGCCGATGTTCCTCTACCTGCCGTTCAACGCTCAGCACGCGCCGCTGCAAGCTCCCAAGAAGTATCTGGACCGCTTTCCGAACATCACGGACGAGAAGCGAAAGATCTTCGCCGCGATGATGTCGGCGATGGACGACGCGATTGGCCGCGTCCTGACCAAGGTCCGCGAGATCGGTCAGGAGGAGAACACGTTGTACTTCTTCATCGCCGACAACGGCGGACCGACTCAGAGCACGACCTCGTACAACGGTGGCCTGCGAGGCTTCAAGATGACCACCTTCGAGGGTGGCCCGCGCGTCCCGTTCATTGCACAGTGGAAGAGCAAGTTTCCGGCTGGCAAGACTTACGAGTTCCCGGTGATGAACCTGGATGTGCTGCCGACAATCGTGACCGCGGCCGGTGGTAAAGCCGACCCGGCCTGGAAGCTCGATGGTGTTGATCTCGTGCCATTTCTGACCGGTGCGAACAAGGCCCGTCCGCACGAGACGCTTTACTGGCGCTTCGGCCCGCAATGGGCCGTGCGTCAGGGCGATCTGAAATTGGTCGTCTCCAACGGAGGCAGCGGACAGCCGGAGTTGTACAACCTCGCGACCGACTTCGCGGAATCGAAGAATCTCGCGAGCACTCAGCCCGACAAGGTCAAAGAACTACAAACCCTCTGGGACAAATGGAGCGCCGAACAAGCCGACCCCAGTGCCCCGGACAGTCCCGCCAAAGCCGCCAACAAAGCCGTGAAGAAGAACAAGAAGAAAGCGACTGAGAACCAATAGCGGACAACCTGTCTTGCCAATCCGTTTTTCGTGAGAAGATTGGTCAGTGCCGCAATACTTTGTCCCACTTCGCGTTCTTTGCGACCTTCTGTTCCAAACACAGTTTCGAACAGAAGGTCGCAAAGAACGCGGAGTGAACATAAGAAACACAGAAGACTGTGATAACGCACTGAAACCACGATGCCGAAAATGAAGGGCAAAACATCCATGACCGGAAAGCCAACTTCAGAACGCTGTCCCATTTTTCGCCCTCCATTTTCCGCCGCCTGTCTTCTGCTCGTCACCGTCTTGATCGTCCCCACATTTGCGAACGAGCAACCGGTTTCAATTCTCTCGCACCCACCGATGAGGCCGCTGCCCACAGCGTCGAAGCGGCCGCTGGAATCTGGCCCAGTTCGATTCGTCGATGCCGGCAAAGGCGCGGATCAAAACGATGGCACCCAAACGGCTCCCTGGAAGACGATCAATCACGCGGTACGGCAACTCAAGCCGGGGGACACGCTTTGTCTGCGCGGCGGAACGTACTTTGAATCCGTGACGATCACGTCGTTGGGGACCGCCGAGAAACCAATCACGATCCGTTCGCATCCAGGTGAGCTGGTCATCCTCGACGCGGGACTGCGCGAGTTCGCGGACGACCCGGCCGGTGCATGGGAACCGGCTCCGAACGGAGCGAATGAGGAGTTTCGTTCGACGAAGACGTATCGGTCAGGCGGAGGCTTCGGAAACTTTGCCGACTCGATGATCCCGTTTCATCGCTACATGAATCTCACGGACCTGCGATCGGCCAATGAGCTGTATCACGTTGGACTCAGCGATCGGCAGGAGGATCCGATCGGCATCTATTGCGGCCCCGGAACCCGTCGCGATCCGGAGACCGGCCGCATTCACATCCGCCTGTCGCACACTTTGCTCGCGGGGTTGGGAAAGGACGCCTATCGGGGCGAAACCGATCCGCGCAAGTTGCCGCTGGTCATCAGCGGGCACGAGTACGCTCTGCGAATCGAAGGGGCGCGGCATCTCCGCATTCAAGACCTCGTCGTGCGCGGGGCCGAACGATCGGCAGTCTTGATCGATCGCGATCAAGAGGACATCGACCAAGATGCCGAAGACATCGAACTGGATGGCGTGACGCTCTACGGCAGCGGAGCCGCAGTCCGAATCAGCCACACGAAGCGGCTGCGAATCGTGAACTCGATGCTGAGAGGCCATTCTGCCCCGTGGCATTCGCGGTTCACGGTGAAGAACCGCGCCGGTTCGGGATATCTCATTTTCGCCGAAGGTCACGACTTCGAGATCGCTCATTCCGAGCTGACCGACCATCACGATTGCATCACGTTCCACGGACTGGATGGCCTGAAGTTCCATCACAATCTTGTGGACAACTTCAACGACGATGGCATCGAACCGGGACCGAAGAAAGCTCGCGGCACGACGCTCGTCTATCAGAACGTCATCACGCGGACACTCAATCCGTTTACCGCTCACGGCAGCAAACCGATCCCGATTGATGCCGAGTCGGGGAGCGGCATGTTCGTCTTCCGCAATGTCGTCGATCTGCGAAAAGGGACTTACAAAGGCCCGCCCACCGAACCCGATCCCAGCGGCAAATTCTTGAATGAGCCGACGCAACTCGTCTGCCACGATCACGGCAGTCCGACTCACGCGGTTTATTACGTCTATCACAACACGTTCCTGCTGCACCAAAAAGCGTTCCGCGATTACTACGCCTTCTGCTGGGGCGGCCAATCGCGCGGGACAACTCGTCGAGTCTTCAACAACATCTTCGTGCAGGTCGAAGGACTCCCCGGCCTGAACTTCACGGGACTCAAACCAGACGACGACTTCCAAGCGGACGCTAACTTGCTGTGGGGTTTGAAGGACGGCCCGACTCAAACGGCCGACTACTTCGCGAAGTTCCGCAAGTCCCCGCTGTTCGAAGCCAGCAAGCGGCAGTACCCACCCGGCTGGGGCGCGAACGACCGGCTCGCCGATCCGCAATTCACCTCGCTGAGTGCGAATGATTTTCGTCTGAGCAGCGGCAGCCCCGCCGTCGATGCGGGCATTAACATCCCAACCGAGTGGCCCGACACACTCCGCGATCTCGACAAGGGCCGCCCCGATCTCGGCGCATTCCCAATCGGCGCGGAGAAACTGCGAGTCGGCCGCCAGTAAGTTGGGACTCGATCCGGCGGCGGACGCCACGTTCGCCGTTCAACTCCGCAACGAATCAAGTCTGCGATCGGTGGTGCAGCACGACCGGCCGCTGAATCAGACGCTGGATTGGAAGCAGGTCACGCTGCATAAAACGGCGGACGGGTCGTTTCAAGGCACCGTGTCGAGCAAAGACATCCTGTCGCGTGACAACTTTCTGTACTTCATCGAAGTGCTGACGAGCGACGGTGGCCGCCGATTTCCGTCCTACCTCGACGGCCAACCGTACTTCGTCGCGCGAGTGCGGCGTTAGCAAGTGACGATCGGCAGGTATCGCCCCTGCTCTGCTTATGTGATCACAACACAACAAACAAAGAGCACTGCGAAGAGACACCAGGCTGCGAAGTGCGCCTTCTCGGATCTGACTCGAAACCCGAACAACGTGAAGCTCAAAGCGAGACTGAGCGTACAATAAACAAGCAGTTGCAACGTGCCTGTGCTATGCCATGAACCGAGTGTGCGTACGGTTGCACTAGTCACGCCGGATAACAGCGTAATTGCGGCTGCGACAAACCACGCGATTGAGGTGCGATAATGATAGATTGCAAAGCAGAGTCTGCGAAGACGGTGCCGAATTGAATACTGGTCTTGAGCGGGGCTAGTCGTTGCGTTCGACATTTCGTGACCCTTTGAGCGAACAGTTCATTGAAATGTGCGCGGTCTAACACGACAGGACCACGCGACGGGACACTTGGAAGTCGCCAACAGAGTTCCGAATTTGCCCACAGGAATCAAGCGTGGAACTGCGCGAATCAGGAGGCCGCGCGTTCGGGTTCGGCCGCGTCCGAGATCGCAGCCTGTTGAAAATGGAGCATCATGTCATCCGCAGCGTCAGCGAGGGTCCGATTCGTCGAGAATATCGTTCATCGAACTCCCTCGCTGACGCTGCGGGTTACATTTCTTGGACACTTTGAGCCAGCAAGCGGCTTGCTCTACGATGGCTCAACCGCGCGCATGGCACGCCGAATCCAGCGAACGCCGAACCGACGCTCACAAGAATAATCTGTCAGGCGAGTTCATCGTTCTGGCATTCCTCTTTCTGTCGAACTTGGGAGCACGCGTCATGATTCAGCGATGGTGGGTTCTGGGTTTTGCGTTGACGATTTTCTGCGTTGAGACATCCGCCTCGCACGCTCAAAAGGCAGAAGTGAAAAAACTAGCGGCGAAGAAACCGGCCGCGAAGAAGGAAGCTCCGCCTGCGTTGAAGTTCCCGCCGACGTTGCCCAACGGCGAACGAGTCGTCACCGACAAGAGCGAGGCGTTTCTCAAGCCGAGCGAGACGATCGGCAAGGACATCGCGATTGCCAAGACGCCGCCGACGGTCGATTTCCTCTACTTCCCTCGGCAGGACTACGAGGGGAAGCCGTGGTCGAATTGGGGGGACAGCCTCGCGATCAATGGGAAGTACTACGCTTCGATCGGTGATCATTACTCGCAGTTGTCGTCGAAGGGAGACCCGAATCGGATCGGCAACGCCTTCGTGTTTGAGTACGACCCAGAGAAGAAATCGTTTTGTGAGCTGGCCGACGTCCGCAAAATTCTCAACATGCCCGAAGGGCATTATGTGCCGGCGAAAATTCACGGACGGCTCGATATGGACGATGACGGCTGGCTCTATTTCTCAACGCACCGCGGTTCGACCACCGTGACTGTGGACAAGTTCCACTATCGAGGGGACTGGGTCATTCGAGTTCGTCCGGCGGACGGCAAGACCGAGATCCTCGCGTGTGGGCCGGTGCCGAAGCATTGCATCCCCAACAGCGTGCTCGATCCGAAACGCAAAATCTTCTACGGCGGCACGGCGGCGGGTGAAAAGTCGGATGGCGGTGGCGTGCGGTTCTTTGCCTTCGATGTCAACCAGCAGAAAGTCATCTTCGATGGGCCGGATGGGCCGGCTCGGTACATGATCTTCGCCAAGTCCACCGGAAAAATTTATTACACGCCGGGTAACGAAAACATGATCGGTCCCTTGGTGCGCTTCGATCCCGATCAACCCAGTCCGCCAACGCCGATCAATGCGGAGATCGGTTTGCGATCCGCGACGCAAGAGACTCCGCAAGGGATCGTCTACACGGTCTCGAAGGGGCGCGGTCACGACGAGTCGCTGCTGTTCGCGTTCGATACGAAGACCGAGAAAGCCTCCGAGCTTGGTCCCGCTCAGGTCGGCTCGATGAACTATATCACGACGATCGATGCCGATCCGACTGGCCGGTATCTCTACTACATCCCCGGTGCTCACGGCGGCAGCGAACGAGACGGCAGCGCGGTCGTGCAGTTCGATGTGAAGACGAAGACTCGAAAGGTGATCGCGTTCCTGCATCCGTTCTACCAAGAGAAATATGGCGTCACGCTGGTCGGGACATTCAGCTCGGCGGTCGATCCCGACGGCAGCAAGCTCTACATCAACTGGAACGCGACTCGCGGCGGCAAAGGTTGGGATTGTTGCGCTTTGACGGTGATTCACATTCCAGAGTCAGAGCGTCGGCCGTGACCGACAGTAGTAGGCACATTCCATGTGCCGTCAGCCAGAGAATTGCGGACAAAAAGTATAACGGCCATCGGCTTTCGGCCATCGGCTATCGGCCGGACAGAGACGAGGGGACGGGTGATGCGACGAGTTGTGTTCTGGTTTCGTGGTGGGTTGGTCGTTGTCTGCTTATTGGCCGGCCTGTCGTCGGCTCACGCGCAGAAGAAAACGGTGGATGCAGAACTCGTCTTTCCTCCGACGCTGCCGAACGGCCAGATGGTTGTCACCGACACGTCGGATGAGTTTCTGAAATCGCGTTGGAAACTTCAGCCCGGAGTTTCCGTGGCGACCACACCGCCGACCGTTGATTTCTTGTACTACCCCGGACAGGACTATCTCGGAAATCCGTGGTCCAACTGGGGAGACAGTTTGGTCGTCGATGGGAAGTACTACGCCTCGATCGGAGATCATCATTCGCTGGGTGAGAAACGCTCGACCGATCGCAGCGGTAACGCCTTCGTGTTTGAGTACGACCCGCAGACGAAGTCGCTGCGACAGCTCGTGGATTTGCAGAAGCTGCTCAACCTGCCGGCCGGACATTACACGCCAGGGAAGATCCACAGCCGGATTGATCTCGGCAGCGATGGCTGGCTGTATTTCGCAACGTATCGCGGCGGGAACGGAACCACCGACGAATTCCATTACCAAGGGGATTGGATCATTCGCCTGCATCCGCCAACGGGAAAGACGGCGATCGTTGTTCGCGGGGCCGTCCCGAAGCATGGCATCCAGACCAGCGTGCTCGATCCACAGCGAATGATTTTCTACGGCGGAACGCGAGCGGGCAGTCTCAGTCCGATCGGCAAGAACCGTGGACCGAACGATGAACTCTTCTTTGCTTACGATCTGAAGTCACAGAAGTTGATGTACTCCGGCCCCAAGCGAGATTGCTGGCCGTGGCCGATCCTCGTGCGATCAACCGGCCGAGTCTACTTCGTGGAGGGAACCGGCGATGAAGCCGCGCTCGTGCGATTTGATCCGGCTCATGCTGGCCCGCCGATCAAGATCAATGGCCCCGTCGTGTTCGAGGGTGCCTCGACGGACGAGACCCCTCAAGGCTTCGTCTACACGGCTTCGATCAACAAAGCGATGCGACGCGAATCGCTGTGGTCGTTGAATACGAAGACGGAAGAGATTCAGGAACTCGGCCCCGCGTGCATCGGCGAGACTCCGCGAATGGTCGCCTCGTTGGATGCCGATCCGACTGGCCGTTACCTCTACTACACCCCCGGCGCCCACGGCGGCAGCGAACTGGATGGGACTCCGATCGTGCAGTTCGATCTCCGGACGAAACGCCGCAAGGTGATCGCGTTCCTGAATCCGTTGTATGAAGACAAATACGGCTGCACGCTCAAGGGAACGTACAGCTCGGCGGTCGATCCCGATGGGAGCAAGCTCTATGTGACTTGGAACGTCAGCCGCAACAGTAAAGTTTGGGACTGCTGTGCTCTGACCGTGATTCACATTCCCGAATCGGAACGGATGTGAAAAGTTAGAGCCGCGACCGTGAGGGAGCGGTTGTTTTGAGAACTTAGAACCGCCCCGCTCGCCAAACACATTGATCTAAAAACGGTATAACGGCCATCGGCTTTCGGCTGACGGCGATCGGCCGGACTAACAACTGGGGAGAACTGTGATGCGGCGAGCGATGTTGTGCGTACCAGTTTGGATGATGCTGTTGACGGGGATCGCGATCAGTGCCGATCCACCTTTTAAGTTCCGAGATGTCGGCGAGTCCGCTGGACTCTTCCCACATGCGGAAGGGATTCGCGGTCACGGTGCGGCGTGGGGCGATGTCGATGGCGATGGCTGGCCCGATCTGTTTGTCGCGACGTTTCACAACGCCAACTCGAAGCCGAGCCTGTTCCTGCGAAATGAAAAGGGAAAATTCTCGCTCGATCCGCAGGAGCACCTGCATACGTCGGGCATGGGGAGCGGTGCGTTGTTCGCCGACTTCACGAACAGCGGGCGGCTCGATTTGTACGTCTCGAATTGTGCTCACGGAAAACGGGGTGATCCGAAGGCCGATCCCGCATTCTCCAACCCCAACGTCTTCTTTCGGAACGATGGCGGCGGCAAGTTCACCGACATCTCAAAGGAGAGCGGGACGTGTCCTCCGCTTTACGAAGGGCGCGGTGTCGCGGCGCTCGACTTCGATGGGGATGGACTGCTCGACCTGCTGACGTGCGAGCAATACTACTCGCCGAAGGTGAAGGTTGGCCCGGTGCTGTATCGCAATCTCGGTGGGCATCGGTTCGAGAACGTCTCTGAGAAAGCGGGCTTGCCGCTGGGCTTTGGTGGACTCTGTTGTCTTGCCGCTGACCTCAACGCCGATGGCTGGCCCGACATTTTTCTGACGAGCGGCGCGGGTGAGCATCGTCTGCTCTTGAACGACAAGCAGGGGCACTTCCGCGAAGCGACCGGCACGAACGATGTCTTTCGCTGGCCGAACGCCAAGGGCGAGGACACTCCCGCCGGCGCGTGCGTTGCGGATGTGAATCGCGACGGCTGGCCCGACATCGTCATCGGCCATCACTTCAAGACGCCGTGGATCACTCCGATTCCGATTCGGCTCTATCTGCATCGCGGCGTCAAAAACGGCGAGCCGACGTTTGAAGACATCACTGAAGCTGCGGGCTTGGGACCGCTGCTGATGAAGGCTCCGCATGTCGAGATTCAGGACTTCGACAACGACGGCTGGCCCGACATCTTGGTGAGCATCGTGAAATTCAAAGAAGGGCAACCGCATCCGTTGATCTACAAGAATCTCGGAGTGAGCGACGGCCTGCCCCGTTTCAAAGAAGAGGTCTGGGCGATCAACGATTTCCCGGACGACGAGGATCGCAAGCAGCGCAGCTCCGGCAAGGTGTTCGCAAAGATGCTGGAAGAGAAAAAATTCGTCTACATGGCCCCGTGCGCGACCAGCGATTTCGACCATGACGGCCGGATCGACATGTTCCTTCCCAACTGGTGGATCGAGTCACGCTCGATGTTGCTGCGTAACGAGACGCCCGGCGGCAACTGGCTACAAGTGACCGTCGAAGGCAAAGCCGGAGTCAATCGCATGGGCGTTGGCACCAGGATTCATGTCTACCCGGCAGGTCAGTCGAACCCCGCATCGCGCATCAGTTCGCGGGAGATCAGCATTGGCTTCGGATACTGCTCCGGCCAGGAAGCGGTCGCTCACATTGGACTCGGCAAGACGGAGCGAGTCGATCTGGAAGTCGAACTCCCACACGGCCAGGTCAAGCTGACGAAGAAAAACGTCACCGCCAACCAGCGAATCGTGCTGTCACCGTGATGGCGATCATCACCAAAGCCCGCACTCTGGCGAGTGCGACTACTCGATCTCGCGAATGCGAATGTTTTTGAACTCCGCCCACATCGGTTTTCCGGCGTGCAGTTGCACGGCCAGGATCCCTTCCGTCAGGGCAAGCTCTGGATGATTGTCGGTGAAGTCCAGGATCAGCCGGTTGTTGAGGTAATGCTGGATGTGATTCCCCTTCGCGATGATCACGACATCGTTCCACTCGTCGAGCTTGAAGAGCTTTTGATATCCCTCCTGATCGATCAGATCAGTCTTGATGAGCTTCTTATTCTCTTCTTTCTCCCACGTCGCTTGCTCGCCGACGAGGCAGATGCGACCCCGTTTGCCCCGTTCGTCGTAGATGAAGCCGGACACGCTGGGCAGTTTGGTCTCGTTGCGAAGTTCGTGCTGATAGCCCCCCACGACCCATTGGTTCCCGACCTTGCCGTCGGTGATGTGCTTCGAGCGATATTGAATGCCGGAGTTGTTGGTCGAGTTGCACCGGAACGACAGTCGCAGCTCAAAATCTTTCGTGCGTCCCTCCTTCCAAATCAGAAACGTATTCCCACTGGCTTTGTTCGCATCGGTCGTCTCGCCGTGAATCACCCCCTCCTTGACGCTCCACAACCGAGGATCACCGTCCCACCCCGCGAGATCCTTCCCATTGAACAACACCTGCATCCCCGCCGCTTCCGGCGGAGCCGTCACCGGAGCATCAGCTCCCCAAACACAGACAGGAACGAAGAGAGCAGTCAGCAGTACCAAGTTGCGAATCATGTTTTCCTCCGAGAATGTTGGCCCAACAAAGTCAGGCTCAAGAGTGATCACTTCGACCGGCAGCCGGCCAATTCGTGTTTCAGCGGTTCCGGTTTGCCAATACCACCAAAAGGACGCGACTGGGAAATCCGTCGAGTCGAGCCGAGCCATCGGTCGAACGTCAACAGGTCATTGGCGTGGCGGTCCATTCGGTTGGCTCGGATCGTCGTCGGAAATGGCACGCCAAGCCAGCAACGCGACGAGTGACACGAAGTCGATGATCCACGCGCTCGCCGCGACCAGGAACACGCCCCAAACGCCGGCGGCTCCGTGTCGGTCCCCAACGGCCTGAAGCACCAACACAATCACGCACGCCAGTAGCGCGACAAACGTCAGCACCGCCTCCGTCCAAAACAAACGGCCAATCCAAAATCGCGAGTGTTTCATTGTTGTTCGTCTTCAGTGTTCGAGTCGGCGAATCTGGGGGACATCTTCCGGCTCGGCTTGATGCCGTCAAGCAGCAAGCACCTTGAAGCGACTTCGTCGGAGACATTGTGTACCTCCACGGCTAGACTCCCTGCCGATTTCACCCACGAGGCGACCGACTATGAATGCAGACGATTTTCTGAATCGCGACTTGAACCGTCGGCAGTTTCTGGGCAAGAGCGCTCAGAACGCGGCCGGAGTCGCCGTCGGCATGGCCGGGCTGGCCGGAGCCGCGGCGCTGGCTCAGGGGTCGTTCGCCGAACGATTGCGGATCGCGGTCATCGGTGTGCGAAATCAGGGCAAAGCGTTGGCGAATGGTTTCGCCTCACTGCCGGATGCGACGGTCGTCACGCTGTGCGATGTCGATGACAACGTCCTGCCGGCTGCTGTGTCGGCTGTTCAAGTTGCTCAGGGAACAACTCCCAAAACGGAGCGAGACTTTCGCAAGGTGCTCGACGATCCGCGGGTCGATGCGGTCGTGATTGCGACTCCCGATCACTGGCACTCGCGGATGACGACGCTGGCCTGTGAAGCGGGCAAAGACGTGTATGTCGAGACGCCCGCTTGTCACTTCGGCGGCGAAGCGGCGGTGATGATCGCTGCCGCTGGAAAGCACCAACGCATTGTCGCGGTCGGCTTGCCACAGCGGAGCGGTCAACACTTTCAATCGGCGATTCGACTCGTGCAGAGCGGGCAACTTGGCAAGGTGACGCTCGCGAAGGCTTGGTTCGTGCAACGCCGACAACCGCTCACGCCCGCCGTTTCAAGCGATCCGCCGACAGGTGTCGATTTCGATTCCTGGCTCGGCCCCGCTCCGCAGAGATCCTTCCTCGCGAATCGCTTCCACTTTCATTGGCGCTGGTTCTGGGATCATGGCTCTGGAGAACTCGGCGCGTGGGGTTCGCAGTTGCTCGATGTCGCCCGATGGGGCTTGGACGTGGAGTGGCCGCAGCGAGTCTGTGGCACACGCGGCCAACGTATCATCGCTGATGAAGCGGAGACGCCCGACTCGCTGCATGTGCAATTCGATTGCGGCGACAAGACGGTCATTTGGGAACATCGCACCTGGAGCAATCACGCTCCCGAAGGGCGCACGGCCGCAGTCGCATTCTATGGTGAGCGAGGCACGTTGGTCGTCGATCGCGGCGGCTGGAAAGTGTACGACTCGAAAGAGCCGCTCACGTCCGACTCGAGCGAATTGTCGTTACCGCATCTGTCCGACTTCATCGCGGCCATCAAAGAGCGTCGCGCTCCGATCGCGGACTTGGAGACCGGTGCCGTGTCGGCAGGCTGGGGACAACTCGCGGCGATCTCGCACCGTTTGGGGCGTGAGTTGCTGGTCGATCCGACGGGTCAGCCGCAGACGGAAGATGCCCTCGCGTTGTGGCGGCCAACGTCACCGTAGCAGGCACATGCCGAGGCTGTGAACTTTTGGAGCCGCGCCCGTGAGGGAGCGGCTGTTTTAAGGCGGCGTGCCGCGTGCGCCACAACCTTGACCTGCGACCGGCTCACGGCGCAGTGGGTGTCACGGTTCCTGTCGCTGCTGCGGTCGTGGAAGTTGGACCGAGTCGCCCGCGCACTCTTTCTGACAAAGAGAACATTGGGGCCTGACGTTGGTCGCGCGATCGAGCATCCACGGCGCGGTCATCAACTCGTTGCGCGGTTGATGAACGACACACGCATTCGACGAAAAAATGAAGGCACAAGGCATTCCACCAATTTCAAACAACTACTCAAGAGAAAGAAGCCGCCATTCTCTCAACCAACCATTATTCACCTCCTTTGGTTGCGGCGTCGTCGGGCCAAGTGGGAACGTGAGCGTGCGACTTTCACTGTCCAGCCTTGAGTTTGAACTTCAGGCTGACCTTCCCCTTGTTGTCCGCCAAGCGGTTCCAAGCGTCGGCACAGCGCAGGAAGAGCTGGCCTTGGCCGGGAGCCACGAATGATCCGTCGGCCGGGATCGCGAACGGTTCGCTCAGTTCGTAGTCGTTGAAGAGCACTCCGACCAACTGACCCGGCAGAAAGGAAGACTCATCGCGCATCACGGTCGGCAATTCTTCGAGCGGTATCGTTTTGGAGTTTCGCTTTGTGGTCGCGGCCTTCTTCACAGTCGCCGGCTTCTCGGAGGAAGACTTCGGGGCGGGTGACTCGACTCCGAACGGAGACAACTCCGGGTCGTCGGGCGACAAAGTCCAACTCCCTTCGGCAGAGAGTTCAAACGCGTCCTCCGCGTTGACGAGCAGACGTGAAGCCTGCCAGCCCCGATTCGCTTCGATCGTGCAAACGACGGGCATCGTCGAGGTCGCATGGCGGAATTTGGTCTTCCAATCCCAGGCGGTCAGCGTCACCTCGTAACCCAGATCAAAGTGCTGCAGGAAAAACAGATACTCGAAGGCAATCTCTTTCGACATCGAACCGTAGACTCGCTCGAACGTCGCGTCCGGTTGATTGGTCAAGATGCCCAGTCCCAGCGGCCGAAAGCGGTCGAAGTAATTGGGATTGTTCGCCAGCAGATGGCAGAGCGCCCAGCGCCAGGAATAGTTCTGCCACGAGTCGCCGGTCTGATCGCGACTATCAACGATCGCTCGGAGCGACTTGGGTTCGGAGCCGCGCAAGTATTTGACGACGTGAGGCAGGCAATGCACCCGCGACTCCCCCTCGCGCCAGCAATGCCCCATTTCGGCCATGCCCTCCGCATACCACGTTGGCCCGGCATGTCCAAAGGTTTGATGACAATAAGCATGAACGGCCTCGTGCTGCGGCACACCACGATCAGCGATGGCGTAGACCCGCGACTTCGCCGACAAGAACTGCCCCGTCTGCCGATTGACCGTCGTCGTGCTCATGGTGATCCCCGCTTGCTGCTGGATGGAATCAAGTCCGCCAGGCTCCAAAGAATTCGGCGGCCAGACTTCCAGGTCGCGGACCACGAACATCTCGATGGTTTGTTTGTTCGGACGGCCCCAATACTTCGAGACCAATGTCAGCATCGTCTCCAACCGCTTGAGCAGATCGTTGGCTTCGTCGGCGGGCAGATCGGTATGCACCAGAAAATTCGCCGAGCGATAATCTCGCGGCCCGACCGGCTGAGAAGCCTCTGCCTTTTTGCTCTTCGATTTGGCAATCGTTTGAGCAGACGCCAAATCCGGCAATGCGAGCAGCATCATGCCCGCGATGAACAGAGTCAGAACTCGCCAAGCCGAACGTCGCCCCTGTCCGCTCGCAGCTCCAGCTTGAGTTGATCGGATTTTCATTCGCTGGAACTCCTCAATGCAGACAAGACTTTCTGTCGGACAGAGCGGTGTCAGCCCACAGTGCCGTCGCCGCAGGACCAGGGCTGACGCCACCATGAGTAGCCGCGTTCGCCAGAACGCGGGCCAACCGGGTGCGTACGCCTCAGAGCCAGAGCTGACGCAGCCCCGTTCGCCCCGTGTTGATCACGACTCTTACCAGAAGCGAAACGCGCGTTGAAATCAACGCCAGAGCACTTGAGCCTATCACGTCTTGTCAAACGAAGCTCAATGCACCAGCACGAACTCGCTGGAATTCAGATAGGCCCACAACGCATCTTGCCAGCCCGCATTCGTTCGAGCCCCCGGTTCCTCGTGGACGAGCCGGCGCAGTGCTTGTAGCTCTTTCGGCGTCGGATACCGGGTCAACGTGGCGAGACACAACCGCTTGATCTTCTCGGCTTCGGGGTCGCGGCTGCTCGTCAGCTTTTCGAGGAACGTCCCGCGATCCATGCTCAAAGCACGCTGAGTCAGATCGCTGTTCATCATCAACAACGCTTGCGTGATGCTGCTCTCAAAGTTGATCGACTCATCGTTCTCGTCCGTTTGGAAAGCGTGGACGAATTGTTGCAGCCAAGCGTGGCGACGACGGTCATGGTCGCCGGTCGCCAGCGGCGTGTTGTCGGCTCCGGTGGCCAGAAGCAGCGAATCGTACAACTGCTCGGCGGTCATCCCTTTGACATACACGCGACTGAAGAGCGACTGCACGCCGGTCTCGGGATTGTCGGACTCGTTCGATTTGCCGAAGCGACTGGAACGCTGATACGAATCGCTCAGACAAATCCAGCGGATCAACTGCTTGCAGTCATAGTCACTGGCGACAAACTCCCGCGCGAGATGATCGAGCAATTCCGGATGGCTCGGCGGGTTGTGCGGCCCCATGTCATCGACCGGTCGCGTGAACCCACAACCGAAGAAGTGGTCCCACATCCGATTCACGAACGCCTCGGCCACCTGCGGCTTGTCGCCGGCGGTCATCAGCTTGGCCAGTTCATTGCGGCGGTTCGTGTCGGCGTCTTCATTGATGGCGGTCCCCTCAAACTTTGGATACGCCACCAGTGCGACTCCGCGCCGATTCTCAAAGTGCGTCGGCCCACTGACAGGCTTCGTCTCCAATACGGAGGCTTGTGACTTCATCTTGCCCGCAGCATCGCTGCGATCCACACGAGCCACTTTCGTCTGTTGGAAAAAACTGTTGAACGACCAGAAGGCATCCTGCTTCCATTCGTTGAACGGATGGTCGTGACATTGCGTGCAACCAATTTGCTGGCCCAAGAAAATCTTCGCGGTGATCGCCGTGGCGGGCACCGCTTGGTTGTTCAAATGCGCCAACAGAAAATTGGTCGCGCCGTTTTGATCGAACGAACCCTCGGCCGAAATGAACTCGGCAACCATCTCGTCCCACGGCCGGTTCTTGGCGAAGCTCTCACGCAAGAACTTTTGCAACGCCGGGCGATTCACATCCCGCGAGTCCGATCGGCCAATCAGCAGGTTCGTCCACACGATCGTCCAATTGCGGATGTAGGCCGGGTCATCCAACAACGAATCGAGCAGCTTCTCTCGCTTCCGAGCGTCGCGGTCATTCAAGAAGTTCTCGGCCACTTCGACCGGTGGGATGTGGCCGACCACATCCAGATAGATCCGCCGCAACCACTCGGCATCGTCCGCGAGCGGCGACGGTTCGACCCCCTGCAACTTCCAGCCAGCCGCCAGATGTTCGTTGATCACGGCCACAACGCCCTGCACCGATCCCGCGGGCTTCGTCGTCGAATCACCATTGGCCGACCGACGTGGCAACGAATCGGTCGCGGCGGTCACTGGGTTCGATTGATTCGACGGCTTCGGATCGTGGTCTTCCGCCGGCGCGTCAGTCGCCAAACTTGCGGACTTCGGCCGATCGCTCAACACGATCGGTTTGTGCCGCGGCGATTCGCTCTTCTGATCTTGAACGGCCTGATCTTGAACGACAACCGGTTCATCCTTGCCGACAACGTGCGATGGCGGGGATGGCGGCTTAGCCATTCTGGCCACGGGGGCCGAGTCGTTATGCGGCACAAACCAGCGGCCGATGGAGAAAGAGAACGCGGCAATCAAAGCCAACGACGCCGCAAACGACAGCCATCGTCGATAATCCCGTTTCACCGGCGTCTCAGTGGACGAATCGGAAGCCTGTCGTGGCGAGATCGCCGGTTCGAAGTTGCAACCGTCGTCACCAAATGCGGTGTTCCAGTGAAGCGTACCGTGCAGATCGAGGTACGCGAGGTAAGCGCGGCGAGCCGTCGCGTCGCGCAGGACCAGTTGCTCAAGTCGCTGGGCATCGGCCGGACTGAGCCGGTCTTCGCACAACGCTTCGAGCCATTCAAAGAATTCTGGCGACAATTGGGAGAGGTCTTGATGAGTCATGATTTGCGGCTCAATGTAGTCGGTCAACCTTTCAACTGGTTCTTGCGGTGGCCGTAAGCCGGCGCGTGACACAATCAAAGAGCACTTTGCGGATGCGTCCAATCGACTGATAAACCGAGTTGCTCGGTCGGCCCAACCGTTCGGCGAGTTGCAAACCATTTTCGCCGGGTGCGTAGCGAGCTTGAATCAACTTATGGTCATCGGCTCTCAGATGACGGAGACACTCGGATAACGCCTCACGGCGTTTTTCAAGCTCGTCACTAATTTCGATCGCGTCGTCGGCGACCCGCGAGATGAACTCGTCGCTAAAGACCAAGCGGCCGGCTCGTTTCTTGTCCCGGTACTTGAGGATCTCGTAAGTGGCAATCTTGCCAGCCCACGCGAAGAAGCTAGTACCGAGCTGAAACTTGTGAAACTTGCTCCAAATGATGACGTTCGTGTCCTGCAAAATTTCTTCGGCATCAGTCGTGTTGCTGACCTGCGCCAAAATGAACAGGAACAACCGCCGTTGCGACTTCGTGAAGAGCTGCACGAACTCGCCACACGGCACCTGCTCCAAGGAACCGGAATCATCAACGGGTTCGGTGAATTGCGGATCGGACATGGCTTTCGTCCGTAGCACAGGCGGCTCGACTGTGATTTTCATTCAATAGCCCAAGCACTCAATGCAACCGCTCGAAAAAAAACGGGGGCGATGTCGCCCCCGTTTTCAATCCGTTCAACGGTTGCCGTCGCCGCAATTAGCCAATCAATTCGGCAATCGGAGCTTCACCGTTGGCAATCTTCATGGGACGGCCACGCTTGGAGGTATGAACTGTCGTCGTCGGAATTCCGAGAGCATGACAAGCCGTCGCCCAAATGTTTCCGGGGAGGTACGGCTTCGTCTCGCAAGTCAGGCCGTCCGCGTCGGTCTGTCCGACACCCAAACCGCCCTTCAGATTGCCGCCGCCAATCATCACCGACCAGCTTGCCGCCCAGTGATCCCGTCCCACGTCCTGGTTGATGCGCGGCGTGCGACCGAACTCACCCATCCACACCACAACCACGTCCTTAATCATGCTCCGCTCTTTCAGGTCGCTAACCAACGCGGCAATCGCGGTGTCCATCGCCGGCAGGTTGCGGTCCTTGAGCGTGTTGAACACGTTCGCGTGCAAGTCCCAACCACCCATGCCAACTTCGACGAACGGCACACCCGCTTCGACCAAACGGCGAGCCATCAGCAGGCCACGGCCGAAATCGTTGTTGCCACGTCCCATCATCCCGGTCGGAGCACCGGCATTCGTGTAGCGGTCGATGGTCTTCGGGTCTTCCTTGTCAATGCGGAACGCTTCCATTTGCTTCGAGGTCATCAGATCGATGGCCTTCTTGTAAACGTCCTTGTGAGCTTGCGGAGCCTCACCACGCTTTGACGCGATGAAGCTGTCTTCAATCGTGCCGAGCATCGCGAGTCGGTTCTTGAACCGGTTCGGGTCCATGCCGTCGGTGTCCGCATTCTGGATGCGACCTTGCGTGTTCACGACGAACGCGGCGTTCCCCATGCCCAAGAAGCCCGGACTCCCCGGATCGCCGCCAATCGAGACGAACGACGGAATCTCCAGCTCCTTGCGCTTCGAGCCAAGCTCGTGGCTGACCACCGAGCCGAACGTCGGATGCACGACGGTCGGATTCGGCACATAGCCAGTGTGCATGAAGTAGCGACCGCGGCCGTGATCGGCTTCGCGAGTGCTCATCGAACGCACGACGTTGAGCACGTCGAACTGAGCGGCCGTCTTCGGCATGTGCTCGCTGATCTGCGTTCCGGCGGCCTTGATCGGCTTGAATTCGCCGCCGTTCTTGCTGCCCGGCTTCAAATCCCAGATGTCGATGGTCGGAGGGCCTCCTCCCATCCACATCAGAATGCAAGCCTTCTGATTCTTCTTGACGGTCTCCGCATGAACTTGCAGGTGCTGCATGAACTGAATGGCGGGAATCGTCGCCGCAGTCGCGGCCATGTGACTCATAAAGTGTCGGCGAGTCATACCGTTGGGAACGAGGCTCATAGAATTTCCTTTCGAGAGAGTGGGTTGTGCAGAAGTCTTAACGTCTTAATTAATGGATGAAGATGAACTCGTTCGAGTTCAGGAGTGCCCAAAACATGTCCTGGTACGCGGCCAACTTTTGATCGTTGGGGACGCGTGCCACTCCTTGGGCCATCTGTTGCTCTTTCGCGTTCGGGTTACGGCCGAGCGTCGTCAAATACAGCCGACGAATGCGATCCTTGTCCTGCGGCGTTTCGGAAAGGATGGTGTTGAGGAAGCTTCCCTTCTGCGCGCTGATCGCGTCCTTCACCAGTTCGCCGTTCATCATCATCAGAGCTTGCGGGATCGAACCGTTGAACGTCGTTGACTCGTCCCCTTCATCCGTACCGAATGTCGTGACGAACTGACGCAGCCAGACTCGCTTCTTCTCTTCCGCTTGCTCCCAGCTCGAACGGCCTGACTTATGGGCATTGGTAGCGACGATCAGCGAATCGTAAAGCTGTTCGGCCGACATCGACTTGAGATAAACGTGACTGAAGAGCGCGGTCGTGCCGGCTGCCGGATTGTCTTTCTCTTCGTTGGTCTTGGTCGCCTGGCTGGTGAGGTTGTACGCCTCGGAGTTGCAGATCCAGCGAACAAGCTGCTTCACGTCATACCGCGACTTCACGAACTCGGAACCCAGACGATCGAGCAAGTCTGGGTGCGAGGCTGGATTGTGCGGCCCCAAATCATCGACCGGCTTCGTGAAGCCGAATCCAAAGAATTGGCTCCACATTCGATTCACCATCGCCAGCGAGACGAGCGGCTTTTCCCCTTCCGTCATCAGCTTGGCCAGCACTTCGCGGCGATTCACGTCCCAACCGTCTTTGTCTTTTTTCGCAACGTCGGCATCTTGTCCGAAGTACCGCGGGTAAGCGGCTTCGATCAGACCGTTTCGTCGTTCGTAAGTCACATGGTCATCGACGTTGTCGCGGCGATTTAGCTCGACATAGTCCAGGACGTTCCGACCCGCTTTCGCGTCGTACTTCTGAACCGTTCGCTTGGTCAATTGACGGAAGAAATTGTTGAACTCCCAAAACTGACGCTGCTGCCAATCATTGAAGGGATGGTTGTGACATTGGGTGCATTGCACCTGCATCCCCATGAAGAGCCGGGTCGTCTTAGCGGTTGCCTGTACGCCTTCGTCCGGCATCACCATCTGAGCCAGGATGTAATTGACCGCGCCGTTTTCCTCGAAGTTTCCCTCGGCGGAAACGATGTCGATGACCACTTCATTCCAGGGCCGGTTTCTCGTGAATGCCTCACGGAGAAACTTCTCCATCCCTTTGCGGCTGACGTCACGCGGAGTCTGCTGCCCGATCGTCAAGTTCGCCCACACGGTTGTCCAATGTCGGACATAGGCGGGATCATCGAGCAGCTTGTCGATCAGCTTCGAGCGTTTGGCTTTGTCTTTATCCGCCAGAAACTTTTCGATCTCTTCCATCGGCGGGACATGGCCGACGATGTCGAGATACACGCGGCGAATCCACTCGCCGTCCCCCGCGACTTCGGAAGGCTCGACATCATTGTCAGCCCAACCTTGGCGGATTTGTTCGTTGATGTAGGAGATGAGCACATCGGACGAACCGGTCGTGAACTCTTCTCGCTTTTTGCCAACGGGCTTCGCTTCGTCCGCGGCCTTTTCATTGTTGGTTTTCTCGCTGCTAATTTTCCCATCAGCGGGCTTCGCGTCCTTGGCGGTCGCTTTGGACTTCGCAGCTCTTGATTCCGCGACTTTTGATCCTGGTTCCTCGGCGGTCATTGCCACCGAGGCGCTGATGGCGATCGCCAGACTGGCTGCCACCCAGCGAGCCATTCGACTTCCACACCACATCCGCATCATTCGAGCCTCCCTTGTCTAAAACTCACGCTAAATAGCCTGCTTGCGCCGTTTGCGAGCCTTCGCGACCACCGTTACTTTGCGAACATCGCGGTGCCTCACAAACTCACGGCGGAAAAATACCTGAGCCACGGCGGCGATGTTCGCGACATTCTGTCTTGTTTTCCAAATCGCTGGTCACGAGCGGCAGTGACTCTATCCGCTTAACTCATGCTCTGAAAGCCGGTTGAAGCCCGTTTTTCGGTCTACCGAAGGAACCTTGCAATGACCTCTGTTCCGACCCTCTCCGGCCGAGTCGCCATCATTACTGGTGGAGCCAGCGGGATTGGCCGTGCCACCGCGACCCTGTTGGCTCAGCACGGTGCCCGCGTCTTCGTGGGGGATTTTCGACTGTCCTCGGAATCCGAAAAGGCTCTGCTCGCTCAAGGTATCACGGCCTCTGCTTGCGATGTGCGAAATGTTGCCGAATTGCAACGCCTGATCGACGGGGCCGCGACCGCCGCCGGACGGCTCGACATTCTCGTCAACAACGCCGGCATCGGCATGGTCAAGCAGATCCACGACGTCTCCGAAGCGGACTGGGATAACTGTCTCGACACGAACTTCAAAGCCGCGTTCTTCGGTGCCAAGTTCGCCATCCCGCACTTAATTGCGGCTGGGGGAGGAAGCATCGTCAATACCGCCAGCAATGCCGGACTGCTTCCGAGAGCACACGATCCTGTTTATTCAATCAGCAAGCAGGCACTGATTGGACTAACCAAGAGTCTTGCTCTTTGCCATTCGCTCGACCGAATTCGTGTGAACGCGGTCTGCCCCGGTCCTGTCAGCGACACGGGAATGATGAATGCGGACCTCGCCGCCGCCGCCGATCGCACCGCGACGGCCAACCAATTCATCGCCGCAAGCCCGCTCGCCAATGCTCACGGGCGCATGATCCGCCCCGAAGAAGTCGCTGAAGCAATTCTGTACCTGGTGAGCGACGCCGCCAGCATGGTCACGGGCACCGCCATCGCCATTGATGGTGGAAAGTCGTTGGGAGTGCCGCCGAAGATCTAACTTCGTTGCCGGAGCGCGACGTTGTCCAACCACCGTTCGCGCCGCCCAAGGAGTGACAACCCGGTCTTGTCACTCTCGACAAGCTGTGCCAGACTCCGACCGAGACTCGCCGTGGAGATTGGATTCTCCCGGCAATCGCCGAGACTTTTCGCCTCTGGGCATTGAGGTGGCTGATGACAAGCTGGAAGACATTGATCGTCGCGATGGCAGTGGGGCTGGGCTGTGGCGCTGCGCCTCAAGCGAAGGCCCAAGGCTTGATCTGGAGACTCCCGCCCGACGGGACTTGGATTCGGTACGAAGGAACCTACCAGCAGATTGAAGCCCGCTCGAATACGGGCGGGACCGACCTGACGATCCTGTGGATTCAGCATCTGACGATTAAGTCTGTTGGTCAGCAAGAGGTAGAGCTGGACGGCAAAAACGTCCCCTGCCGTTGGCTCGAATTCAAAGTTCAGACGGGCAAGAAGAGCGAAGCGGGAATCAATCCTGGCCCGGTCGGAGCGTCGATTTACAAAGTGCTGGTGCCGGAGAATCGCGTGATCGGCAAGCTGACGGACGACGAGACGATTCCGGTTTCGTTTCTGCCATTCGTGAAGGGCTTCCGAAAAGACGGTGAGAAGCCGGTCGAGGAAATGACCGGCTCGGTGCTCCAGATTTTTCCGAAGATCGCGCTGTTCCGGCACTTCACGACGCTCGAAAAAGATGGCGAGCCAGAGTCGTTGGATCTGAGCGTCGGAGCGGCGACTGCTCAGAAGTTGAAGGGGAAGCACGAAGCGGAGAACCTACAGAACCACACCGTTCACGAAGCTGAGTTGTGGCGCAGCGATGACGTCCCGTTCGGTCTGGCTCAATGGTCCGTCAAGCTGACGATGGAACGCAAAGGGGAAAACGACCCGCGATCGGCGTTCAAACAAGTGGCACAGACGCTGGTCGATATGAAGGCCCAAGAAACCGGAACCGACGCCAAGAGCGAAGTCGAGACACCGTAAGCACGGACGTTAGGGAAAGTTTCCCTGTCGAATCGGGGGAATCTTCGGCCTTTTGGCGATTTGGATGTTGCGTATCGGGAGGGATTTGTCTGAAATCTCGCCCCATCGAAATCCAGCCCCGCCACTGGGGCCAACCCGGTGGAAGGGGCACCGCTAACGGGAGTCCCGCACATGACCAGCGACAATCGACCGGAAGACTCTGAGATCGGTTTGCTGCATCGCCTTATCGCTTCGACGAGACGGCTCTTGCGAGCCGCTTGGACTGCCACAGGGGTCGGCCTCACCATCGGATTGGGCTTGGTTCTGCTGGTCAGCGTCGCATTGGCCGACTTGGCTTCGGCATTCAGTGAGTGGCTGCGGCTGACGGGATTGTTGCTAGTGGTTGTGCCGAGCGGCTGGGCCTTTCTGAACGGTGTGATTCGACCGTTGTTTCGACGAATGACCTCGCGATTCGTGGCTCGGCGGATCGAAGCGACTCTGCCAGGGATTCATAATCGACTGGTCAGCGTCGTGGATCTGGACTCTGACAAGCAAAAGAAATTCTCGTTGGCGTTTGTGCGGCGGCTCATCACCGAGGCCATCGAGCGGGTGAAAAACTTTCGGCCGGTCTCAGTCTTGGACAAGCCCGCGTTGAAGCGAGCGGCCTTGTTCGCGATCATCGGCATGTTGGTGTTTGCCACGGCGCTGGGGATCTTCTCGGATCGCTTGCCGACTGCGTTGGCGCGGATCTTTTCGCCGTTCGCAGACATCCCGCCGGCAACCGGCGTGACCTTTGAAGTTTTACCTGGCACGACCAAGGTGTTGCGCGGCACAGCCGTCAAATTCTCGGCCAAGGTTTCGGGAAAGAAAATTGATCGGTTGCGTCTGGAAATGAAACCGATCGACGGTGAGAACGTCGGCAAGACTCTGTGGCATGAACTCCGGCCGAATGACGATGCGACGCAATGGGCGTTTCTATTACCGGCCTACGACAGTTCCTTCGAATACCGTCTACATGGCGGCGGCACTTGGACCAAGTTGGCGACGGTCACGATGCTCGAGCGACCGCGGCTCGTTGGTCTGCAGGCAGCGGTGCATTACCCAACCTACATGCTGATGCCTGAACCGCACGTCAATCCGCCAGACGTCGCCGATGTCACCGGACCAATCGGCAGCCAGGTCGAAGTCACGGTCAATGTCGAAGGAGATGCACACGTCGGCGAGATTCAATTGCTGCGTGAAGAAATCCAGAATGTGCCCGTCGAGGATCGACCGCTGCGAACTTGGTTTGAGAGTCAGCTCCCCAAAGGACACGCGGTCGAAGGAAAGTGGGATTGGGGACCGCAAGAGAAAGACCTGAATCCAAACGCGGCACCCGCGAAACGCGGAGCCAATCCGGCCGAGTGGGCCAAATGGCATTCACATCCCGCCGCACCGGGCTTGTCGTACCACTTGTTTCATTCCGCCGCGACATCGTTTGATGTGCATATCGGCGACGTCCTCTTCGCCGAAGTTTTCGTCGAAACCGATCAGCCAGTCGAAGAGTTGATGCTTCAATTTCACGACGGCCAGAACTGGGAACGCCGCGCCTTCTGGGGTGCAGACAAGATCAGCGCCGGCCAGATCGAAACCGCCAGCCGCCGCCGAGCTGGCGATCTACCAAAAGGTGGCACATGGGTGCGGCTCGAAGTTCCTGCTCGTGACCTGGATCTCGAAGGTCATTCGATTCGCGGTGTGAACTTCACGCAGTTCAACGGCAAATGCCTCTGGGGCAAAGTCGGTACTCTGCCAGCCGCAACTCGACAGGTTTCCGAGTTCGTCGTGGCCGAGCGCTTCCCTTTGACGGAAGTTCGCGAACCTGAGCAGACCGAGTCCAAATCAAAAATCGAAAAACAAAAATCGAAAATCAACAGTCACTTCGCCGCCGTCCGCGAAGCTCACCGTTGGACGGGCACTTTCCCAATCAACGGCGATGGCTGGTATCGCGTGGAACTCAAGAACGAAATCGGTACGCCCAACCTGCCGATGAAGGAAGCTCGCATCACCTCCGCGCCGGACCATCCGCCGCAAATCATGATCGAACGCCCCGGTGTCAACCTCGTCCTCAGCGAGCCGGTCAAGGTGCCGATCGTCATTGCCGCGTTCGATGACTTTGGGCTTGGTGAGATCGTGCTCGCCGTGCAACGCGGCAATAGCGAATTCGTTGGCCGGCCGGTGAAGACGTACTCAGAACTGAAGCGTGCCGAGACTTCGCTCGTGATGCTCGATCTCGCCACCGAAGGACTCAAGAACGGTGACGTGCTGAAGTACCGCGCCGAGGTCCGAGACCGCAAAGGCCAATTGACCCAGACGCAGGATTATGACATCCGCATCTCGTCCAACGATCCAGACGCCGCCGACAAACAACTCGCGCAGTTGGAGAAGAAGGAAGAAGAGTTCGCCAAGAAGCTCGACAAGCTGATCGAAGATCAGGCCAAGGTCCAAGAGAAACTCGAAAAGCTCGCCGAGAAATCCGAACCGTTGACCGAGAAAATCGAAGCAGTCAAGGAGGCCGCTGAGAAAGCGGCGGAGAAAGCCGAGCAAGCCGCTCAAGAACAAGCCAACAAGGACAACCCACAGACCAAAGATCAGCCGAAAGACCAACCCAAGGACCAGCCGACCAAGGACCAACCCAAATCGAAGGATCAGCCGGCCACGAAGGATCAGCCGCAGCCGCAAGATGCCCCGAAATCGCCGATGCCAACTCCGGAACCGAAACTCGACCCGGCTGCCCAGCAGGAGTTAGCACAGCTCAAACAAGAGTTGGCTCAGGTGCAAAAGGAAGAGGCCAAGAACGCTGAAACCGCCAAGCAGCTCAACGAAGAATTGAAAGACTTGGCGAAGGACGCAGAAAAGCAAAAGCTGCTCCCGCCCGAACTGCAACGGGAAATGGCCGCGCTCTCCGATGCGTTCAAAGAGGCCGCGACCGAGCCGATCAAAAAGCTCGCTGAAGAGATCAAGAATTCCGCCGATGCCAAGACACAGGATCCGAAGCTTGAAAAACTCGAAGCCCGCGCTGAACGAGTGCAGGAGAATCTCGAAGCACTGAAGAACCGGTTCGAGGCTGCTCGCGAAGCTCAGAAAGATGCCAAGCAAGACGCGGCAATGGCGCTCGATGAACTGCATCGCGAAATGCTCAAGCAAGCTGGCGAGCTGACCGCTAACGAACTCGAAGAGCTGCGTAAGGCCATCGAAGCCTTGCGCGAGAAACTGCAAAACCTCGCCAACGAGGAAGCGCAGTTGATGGAGAACACTTCGGAAGCTCCCGACTCGAAGCTGCCGGAAATCGCCAACAAACAGCGCGACGTTGAACGCCGAGCCGACAAGGAACTCGCCAAGACGAAGGAACTGCAAAGGACTGACGACTACAAAGCGCTGAAAAAGAAGACACAAAAACAAAAGCCCCAAAACAGCGATACGCCCAACGATCCGGCGGCTCCCGAACCAATGCCCACCGACGATCCACTGGCTGGGGACAACCCTCCAGAGAACTCCGCCTCTCCAGATGATCCAGGCAACGACACTCCGATGCCTGATGCTGGAAAGCCGGAAGACAATCCAGAATTCCAACCTGCCATCGCTGACCCCGCGAAGCCTGCTCCGAAAAAGCCAAACGGGAAGAAACCCAATCCAGCCAAACCAAACGCTGCCAAGCCGGATGCGACAAAGCCGGACAAGGCACAGCCTCCGACAGGAAATGACAAACCGCAGCCAGCTCAGGCCAAGGACAAGGCAAACGCTGCCGAGCAACGTGAAGAGCTGGCCGAGCGCGAAGCCAAGAAGCTCGATCAACTTCAGAAGGCGGACGAAAGCCTCGCGGCCGATCAGCGAGCACTCGACGAATTGCTCAAGGAGATTGGCGAGTTGCTGAATGCGGAAATGGCCGAGAAGGGTGAAGGGGACTCGCCGATGCCGGGCGAGCCGACATCCCCCGAACCACCGCAGTCGCCACCAAACGGCAAACCGATGCCGGCGCAAGGCCAGCCGATGCCGGCTCAAGGAGAGCCCAATGACGCTGCGGAACAAGCGCCCTTGTCCGCCGAGAAAGCCGCAGAGCTGGCGCAGTTGCTCCAGTCCGCGAAGGCTCAGAAGGCGAAGCAGATGGCCGCACGTCTGCAAGCCATGCAAACGGGTGACGCCGACGAGCAGCCCAACAAAGGCGAGAAAAACCCGAACGCTCCGCCCCCTCCATTGAAGTCGAGTCCAAAACCACGCAGCGGATTGGAAGGGGACAACTCCAGCCAGTTCGCGATGGAGGCCGTTTTGAAAGATCTCGACCCATCGACCCGTTCGCTGATCCTCAAGATGCAGCCACGAGTCCGCGAAGAACTCCTGCAAAGCCTTCGCGAGGAAGGCCCAGAGGGCTATCAAAGATTCATTCGTGATTACTTCAAACGCCTCACGAAAGCGGGGCAAAACGGAAAGTAGGGATCGCTCGGAAGTGGAATCCAATGCCTAAGATCAGTCAGTTCTATGGCATTGAAATTCAAATGTATTGGTACGATCACGCTCCTCCTCATTTTCACGCCATCTATGATTCATCGGGTGCCAGCATCACGATCGAAACTTCGGAGATCACACACGGAAGTTTGCCGCCACGCGTCGCCGGAATGGTTCGCGAGTGGTCACTTCAACATACCGCAGAGCTACGCGAAGACTAGCGGCGAGCACAGGCTGGCGAGCCGCACTTGCCGATTCCCCCCTTTGGATTAAATGCCGTTATGCGATTCCCTCCACGTTGTTCAAGAGTCGTTCTAGTGGAACCACTTCAGCGGTTCAGTCTGCGATTGACGTTCGACGACGGCTTCGTGCGCGTGATCGACATGGAACAGTGGCTGCGCGGTTCGGTCTTTGAGCCAATCCGATCCAATGAAGCGTATTTTCGCAGCGTGCATCTGGAGGGCGGAACGATCGCTTGGGCCAATGGGGCGGGGTTTTGTCCCGACGTCCTGCGGCACGAGGCTCTGTGGCCAGATTTTGTCAAATCGGACTCCACCAAAATCATCCGACGTAATGCCCGCGTGCAGAGTGGTCGTAAGCCGGCGGCTAGCAAGAAATCAACTGCTCGCGCGTGACCGCGCGAGATCACCAAGGAAGGTCCAAGGCACAAGGAGGTTGTATTCCGAACATGAAGACTCTTAAAGGAATTCTCAGATGGTAGAGCCACCACGGCCGGTGAGCGTCGTTTCGGTCGTCGCGTTGAACGACCTGCATTTGCAACTCGATTTCGATGACGGTCTGAGCCGCACGGTCGATGTCACCCCCTATGTGCAGGGGCCGAATTACAAACAGGTTCGGTTGAGTGAGAAGTTCTTCAAAACGGCGCACATCGAAAGCGGTGCCGTCGTTTGGGACAACGGCGTAATGCTCGACGCCGATCTGTTGCGCTACGGTCCGCCAAAGCCACCGAAGCCCGAAAAGCCCAAGTCGGCGATCAAGCCCGTCAAGATTTCCGATCCAGTTGCCACTAAACCCAAAGTCGCTCCTGCGAAGGCTGCTCCTGCGAAGGCTGCTCCTGCGAAGGCCGCTCCTACGAAGGCCGCTCCTACGAAGGCCGCTCCTACGAAGGCCGCTCCTACGAAGGCCGCTCCTACGAAGGCCGCTCCTACGAAGGCCGCTCCTACGAAGGC
>JBJXEX010000424.1:0-5364 GCA_046156195.1 Planctomycetaceae bacterium
CCGTGAGGGAGCGGTTGTTTTCAGGACTTACGACCGCTCCCTCACGGTCGCGGCTCTCATCTTTCCAGCCTCGGAGAGTCGCGCGAGGTATTAGGTTGAGGCCACGACAAAGGCCAGCATCACGAGGGGAGCGCCTGCAACCGGCGATCGGACTCTTCGCGGACTTGAGCGGCGAATTCCGGGAAGTAGGCCAGCACTCGCTCGAACGATTCCTTGTCGAGCGAGTACATGTCGCAGAAATCAATCGCACGAATGCTGGCCGTGCGCGGACGCTGAGCCAGCAGTGCGATCTCGCCGAAGAAGTCTCCGTCAGTCAACGTACTGAGAATCGTCTGGCCGTCGGCGGCGACCACTTCGACAGCCCCGCTGCTGATGAAGTACATGTGCCGGCCGATCTCGCCCGCCCGAAAGACATAGTCTCCCGGCGTGAACAGCGCCGCACGCAACTCGACGGCGATCTCACGCAGGAGTTGCGGACTGGCTCCGCGAAACAGCGGCACCTTCTCGATGAACTCGCGCTTCATCGCCACCGCGATCTCGATCCGTAGCGGCTCCGGCAATTCGCTGAGAATGATCGCCTCGTCGTAGCCTAGATGCCGTTCCCATAGAAACGTGTAGTAGTTGTAGATGCGTCGTTGTAGCCCGGCCGGAATCTTGCGGTAGCGCAGAAAGTTCGCCAGCCGATCGAGACTGGAGTGATAATGTGCCTGCACCTGATCGATGTTCGCCAGCATGTGTGCCACGTTGCCGATGCCGTAGCCGAACAAGCCGACGCCAAACAGCATCGTCATGATGGCATACATCATTTGCGATGGGCTATCCGGCGTGATGTCGCCATAGCCAACGGTCGCCAGCGTGGTGATGGTCCAATACAGCGCCCGCAGATAGTGCATCGAGTCGTTATCAATGACGCCAGCCACCACCTCACGATCGCGCAAGCTGGCCCAACCGCAGGCGATCCAGTGGGCGATCAGCAACATCCAAAACACGAAGAAGACCAGCCGCAACAGGCTCGCGTTGTGAATGTCTCGCCGCCGCCATTGACGCATCATCTGCACCAGGCGGGGGACTTTCGTCAGCCGCATCACCAGCAGCCAGATGGGGCCGCCGAGCAACGGGAACGGAATCGCCGCCGGCACATCCACCAGCAGCCACCACACCGACTCGCGACGATTCGGAGCGGTCACATTCGCGGCCGTAGGGCGGCTCCAATGAGATCGCCAACGCAGCCATAAGTCCGCTCCGAACAGCAGCGTCACAAGGTGATCCACCACCTTCGCCGTCATCCGCGCGTGCGTCCCGAATTCCAACTGCCACGGTACATTCACCGCCAGCCAGATGATTCCGGCGGCAAGCAAGATGTCCCTGACTCGATCTCGTAGGCCCTGGTCACTGGGCATGGCATCCTTCACGGTTTGCTCAGTTCGTCGATCAACATTTGCCGCACGACTTTCGCGTCGGCTCCTTTGAGTTCCTTCATGATCTGGCCGATCAACGAGCCGGCAGCGGCCTGTTTGCCCGACTTGAAATCGGCGACCGGCTTCGGATTGCGAGCGATGACGCCAGCGATAATTTGCGTGATCGCGCCAGTGTCGTTGACGATGGCCAGGCCACGCTCGGCGATGATCTTCTCGGCCAGAGCGATGTTGAGTTCGGCGACCTCGTGCCGATCGGACGCCGCGTCGTGCTCGGCCAGCAACGCCTCAAACACTTCGCGAGCACTCTTCACCGTGAGCTGATTGGCGGTGACTCGATTCAGCAAGTCGCCCAGCACGCTCGGCGAAATCGGAAACGCGTCGATGCCCAGCGAGCGGCGATTGAGTTCTCGCTGCACATCCTGGGTGAGCCAGTTGGCCGCTTGTTTGCCGTCACCGCAGAGCTTCGCGACTTGCTCGAAATAATTCGTGAAGTGATCCCCTTGCGAGACGATGACGTCCGCGTCGTAGTGCGAGAGACCAAGGTCCGCTCGGTAACGGCGGCGACGCGAAGCCGGGAGTTCGCACAGTTCGGCTTTGACCTCAGCAAAGAATTCGTCGCTGACGGTCACGGGCGTCAGGTCGGGATCGGGGAAATAGCGATAGTCGCTGGCCTCTTCCTTGCCGCGTTGAGCGAACGTCGCGCCCCGATTCGCGTCCCATCCGCGTGTCTGCTTGGCGACATCGCCGAGCTTCGCGTGAGTCCGCTCCCAATCCTCAATCTGTCGAGCAACCTCGAAGTCGATCGCCTGCTCGACGCCGCGAAACGTGTTGAGGTTTTTGATCTCGACGATCGGCGTGGCGATCTTCTGACCGTCGTCGGTGTGGACCCACAGATTGACGTTCGCGTCACACCGCAACGACCCCTCCTGCATGTTGCAGTCGGAGACGCCGATGTAGGTCAGCAAGAGTTTGAGTTCTTCGAGATACGTCTTCGCCTCGGTCGCGGATCGCAAATCGGGCTGACTGACAATCTCCAGCAGCGGAGTTCCCGCTCGGTTCAAATCGACGTGACTGTCTTGGCCTCGGCCCGACTCGTCGTGCATGTTCTTGCCGGCGTCCTCTTCCAGATGAGCACGAATCAGCCGGATCCTTTTCGTCTCCCCTTTCTCGACGTTGGTGTCGATCTCGACAAACCCGTTGCTGCTGAACGGCAAGTCGTATTGGCTAATCTGATAGCCCTTCGGCAAGTCGGGGTAGTAATACTGCTTGCGATCCCACTTCGTGAATCGAGCGATGTCGCATCCCAAAGCCAACGCCGTTTTCAGCGAGAGCCGAAAGGCCGTCCGATTCATCACCGGCAGCGACCCCGGCAATCCGAGACAAACCGGACACGTTTGCACGTTGGGATTGTCCGGGTTGAACGCCGACGAACAGCCGCAAAAAATCTTCGTCCGCGTCTGCAATTGAACGTGAACTTCCAGGCCGATGATGGTTTCGTAGTGCATAGGGTTTCTGAGGTCTTTCGATCAATTGGGGAGTCGAAGGTTCTGGTCATGAAGTGCGTGTGAAAAAATTGGCGAGCGGGGCGGAGTCAGCCCCCCGGTGGTCGCAATGTCCGCTGAATACCGGGGGACTGACGCCCCCCGCTCGCCTCTACGTCAATTGTTTCACGGCTTCAAAATGCCCGGCCCGCTTCTTGTTACCGTTCTCCTTAGAACCCGTCCAATATCAACTCCAGATATTGATGGGCGGGAATCTCTGTCTTGCTCCGTGCTCCGGCCCTGCCATCCGTGCGGCAACTCAAGATGGTGAAGAATCGCAGAAGACCAGTTGCCGCACGGATGGCAGAGCCGGAACACGGAGAAAGACGGAACTGGGAAAATGCCCCGGCTGTTCGCTGCTGTCAAAACGCGAAGTTGTGGTTGGACAGGTTCTTAGCCCGACTCTCAACGACGAGACTTCTGCATCCTTTTGGTTGCGGCAGTGACGTCGAACGCTTGTGGATCGTAGGGGCCACACCATTCCAATAACTCTTCGTGCCGGGCGCTTTGGGGATTGGTGACAGCCTCCACGAGATCGAAGTAGCCGTAGATGCCGCCGCAATCTTCGGGCGGACAGGCGCGGGCTCCGTCGATGCACAGCGGGTATTTCGTGCCGGGCGTGCAATTCAGGGTTTGCTCGAATGTGACGACATGCTCCCACGAGTCGCCGAAGTCGTAGATGTATCGCAACTGCAAGCGCCGGTTTGTTGAAAACAGTTCACTAAGCCGCACCCCCGCGGCATCCTCGCCGTCGAGATCATCTCCCCAGCCGAGATCTGCCGGCGGCCGGGAGGTGTAATGCGTGCCTCGAATCACGAACTCGTACAGATGGCTGTTCTCCCAACCCATCGCCCCTTGAATGGCGAGATGCAGCGCTTCCAACGTGCAATCCTCCACCTGCAAGACACGCCAAATCGCAGGCTTCGTGGCGCTCAATTCGACCCGAAACTGATAGACCTGCCTAATCTCTTTTGTGCAGGTTGGTTTTGAAGGAATGCGTGCAGGGGTCTTGCCGCTCGTGGTTGGGGAGAAGACCCATTGCCCACGCGGTTGGCGCAATGCGAGTTGCTCGAATGTTGGTGGCTGAATGACATCGGTCAGATTCTTCACCACCACCTTCAAGACTCGCCTTCGAAAGCTCTCGGCCGTGACTAAGGCCGCTCGCGCCGATTCCAGCACTCGATCCAACTCGGCACGAGTCAGCTCGATGCTGCGTTCGTTCTTCTCCGCGAGCTTCATTCGGGCCGAGAGATCAGGGCTGAGTTCGGCAATGATCTTCCGCTGAGCCTCAGTGAGTTTGCAGCACAAACGCTCCTCGACGATGCCAGACTTTGAAATGTTCGCGTCAAGATCGTCGAGCGTCTCTCGCAACGGCGAGTGCGGCAGACTCCCCGCCACGTCGGGCAAACCCGTGAGGAAGATCGCATCGTGTTCGGCATGAAGAAACGATTGAAAGACGAACTCATTCCAATTCACTTGGTCGCTGCCGTACTTGAGCAAGTCGTATAACCCGCGCTCCTTGTTGCTCGCATCGAGCAGCGACCGATTGAGAAACGCCGTCCAATCCTCCCGCGACGCGCCGGTCAGAACATACGGTGTGGTGAAGACGAGGTGATAGTCGAACGACTCGGCCACTGGCGGGCAGAGTCGAACATACCACAGCTCGCCCGTGTGGCCCTGATAGCCCGATGTCGAATGACACAAAAATTCCTCGCCGGTGAGCAATTCACGCAATCTCACGCGCGAGCCTTCCGAGCCCACATGCTCGTAGATTCCCATTCGTGAGGCGTTGAACTTCTCCAGAGTTCCGACCATCAAATCGGGACCGCTCATCGCCCGCAATAACTCCAGCAGACAACCGCCCATCGACTCACGATCCGCGCCAAACCGGACATCGAAGAACGCCCAGGTCGTGAAGAACGAACGAGTCAGCGGGCTAATCGGCGGCCCATCCGGGATGTAGTCGTCCTCGGCCTGTCCCACGATCGCCGCGTACTCGGCAAACTCTTGATCCATCGAGAATGCTTCGGCCACCGCCGACGTAAACTGCTGAGCGGCCGCAAACAGGACATGCTGCGGGTCATCCAGTTCCTCCGCCAATTCCTCAAACGTCGGCAGATCAAACGGCAACCCCTCCGTGAATCCCTTTCCTGTCCGCTTGAACTGTTTCGCCTCCTGAAGCAATACGTTCGTCAGTTTCTGAGCAATCCGTCCCATGTCATGCCTCCGTTCATGTGGTTTCAGAAAAGCCGCCCTGCACACCACGAGCAAGATACTGACTGCGCGAATTTCACCCAAGCCAGTGGCCACAACGACGGCCAGCCATGTGGCGCACGCGGCTCGCGTGCAACAGACTCCGTACGTCTCAGTCGAAAGCGAGTGGGCGCACGCGAGCCGCGTGCGCC
>JBJXEX010000434.1:0-8166 GCA_046156195.1 Planctomycetaceae bacterium
GCAAAGCCATTCGCGTCAAATACCGGTGGTGTCGCTGCGCTCAACCACCGGCTAATTGCTGCAATCCCTCCGGGATACTTCCATGTTCCGCCGTTTCCTCGAATGAAAATCCTTAACGGCGTTGCCCTTCGGAGTCGAGGCAAGGAAACGCGGCGCAATACTTTCACGACGAATCTGGCAATCACCATGACTCACACCACGTTTCACCCGGCTGCCGAGGCGACGCGATTCACTCGCGCGTTGGCGCTCAGCCTGCGTCCGCATCAGTGGGTCAAGAACTTTTTAGTGTTCGGCGGGCTGATCTTCTCGCGTTCGATGAGCGATCCGATTGCCGTGCTGCACTGCGTCCATGCGTTCTTGTTGTTCTGCTTTGCGGCGAGTTCGATCTATCTACTCAACGACGTCAACGACATTGAAGAGGATCGTCGGCATCCGACGAAACGGCTGCGACCGGTGGCGGCGGGGTTGATCAGTCGAGCGACGGCGATCGGTGTGATGCTGTTTCTGGCGGTCGGCAGCGTGGGCTCGGCCTTCACGATCAATCGGACGTTCGGCGTTGTGCTGGCGGCGTATGTGCTGATGAATCTCGCTTACTCGCTGAATCTGAAGCGGGTGGTGATTTTGGACGTGATGCTGATCGCGATCGGCTTTGTGCTGCGAGCGATCGGCGGAGCGGTGGCGATCGGCGTGCCCGCTTCGAGTTGGCTGGTGCTCTGCACGTTGACGCTCGCGCTGCTGGTCGGCTTCGGCAAGCGACGGAATGAGTTGGCGGTTCTCCAAGGCAATGCGAAGGAACATCGCAGCAATCTGGAGGAGTACTCGCTGCCGTTCCTCGATCTGATGATGACGATCAGCGGCGGCGCGGCCGTCGTGATGTATGCGCTCTACACGACCGCCTCGGCAAATACCGGCCGAGCGGGTTCGCCCTTGCTGAGCCTGACGACTCCATTCGTGATGTATGGCATCTTCCGCTACCTATATCTCGTTCATCGACACAGCGAAGGGGGCGACCCCTCGAAGCTGTTCGTTTCGGATCGGCCGTTTGTGGTCAATGGCGTGCTGTGGGTGCTGGCGTGTTGCTGCGCGATCTATGGACCGACGCATTGGGCGATTTGGTGAGATTCAAGACCGTAGCCGCACTCGCCAGAGTGCGGGCGATTGGTGTGAAGACCCGCGTTCTGGCGAACGCGGCTACGTCCCCGCCAAATCCCGCGTTCTGGCGAACGCGGCTACCGCATAGAGAACAGCCTGATGGAATCACGTTGGTTCGCACGCTTCTGCTGGAGTGCTCTGCTGATTTACGGCGGGCTTTTCGTGTTTTTGTGCGTGCAGCATGTGATGTATCCCGGCTTCCTGGAACTGATGGAGGCGGACACTCTGCAACAGATCTCGCGGATCGCGGAAGGGAAGCCGGCGTATCCGCAACCCGATGGCGAGTTCATCGCGCTAGCCTACAACCCGCTGTACTACTTCGTGTCGGCTCCGACGTTGACGTTGTTCGGCGGCGGCTTCATGGGGCCGAGGTTGGTCTCGGTGTTGTGTGCGCTCGCGGCGGGGGGGATCGTCGGTTGGATCGCGTGTCGCGAATCTCAATCTCGCAGCGTGGGTGTCCTCGCGGCGGCTTTGTACTTCGCCAGTTATCGCCTGATGGATGCCTGGCTGACGTGTGCTCTGCCGGATGCGATGTTGCTGGTCTGGGTGCTGTTGGGTTATTGCGGATTGGCTTATGGACGGACTCGGTGGCATGACGTGGCGTGGCTGCTCTGTTTCACGTTGGCGTTTTGGACGAAGCAGCACGGAGCATTCTTCTTTGGGTTCGCCGTGCTGTATGCGCTGCTGTTTCGGCAGAACGCTCTGCCGCGCTGGGGACTGGTGCTCGGCATCTTGCTGGGAGGTCCGGTCAGCTATTTCGGGATCGGACAATTCCTGGGTGACGGGTTCTTTCAACAGACGTTCGTCGTGCCGGGGCATTGGGAGCGGAGCATCTGGTACTCGGCACGTCGCGTGGTGTTCGTTCTGGTGGAGTTCGTGCCGTTCGCTCTGTTGCTGACGCTGTGCTACCTGCGAGATTGTGGCGCGACGCTCCGCGTCGCGATTCAAGACGCGGAGCGTCGTGCCACACTGCGGCTTCGCCGCACGACGGTGTCGCCGCTGACGTGGTTCACGGTGACGACGTTCGCGGCGATCGCCTTCACGATGATGGTGGCCGGGTCATCGAACAATCATTTCATTCCGTTGATCGCGATCCTGTGCGTGACCGCGTCGCTGGGAGTCGCCAAGTTATTCCGATCCGAACTGCGGCCTCAGATCGGTTGGGAGTTGGCCGTGATCGTGGTGATTTCCAGTTCGGTGACGTGGCTCTCGCTGCGGCAATTTGGACATCACGCGATTCCGGTGTTTGTGCCGTTTGTGGCAGGTGTCGTGCTGCTGGTTTACTTCGCGCTGACGAAAGCGCTGCCGGCGGGTGCTCTGCACAGCGCGAGCGTGGCGTTATTGCTGGTCGTCGGGCAGTTCGGGTCGGCGGCCTACAACCTGCCGGATTACCTGCCGAAACCGGGCTTCTTGACCGGATTGGCTCGGCTGCGAGGTGAGCTGGATCGAGTTGATGCTCCGGTGATTTGGATTCCCTACGGCAGTTGCCCGTCGGGATTGCTGGGTCGCGCGATGCTGTCGGCTCCGTCGATCGTCGCGTTGGAGGACATGACTCGGCAGCAGAACGTGGCCGGGACGCCGGAAGAACGAGTGGCGGCGTTTCATCAACGAATTCGCGAGCTGCCTCGGTTGTATGTCCTCTCGAATCAGCGGATCGAAGACTCGGTGGTTTGGAACAGTGTGCCGGTCGAATGGGAACTGGTCCGCGACTACGGCCGCGAGTTCTCGAACGTGCAACAAATCACGCGACACTGGTTCGGCGGAGGCGAGTACCCGCGGTTCCTGTATCGCAAACGGGGTGAGGGAATGACGAAGGCCGCGCAGGGGTCGGGTGTGCGAATTTCAGATTTCGCCGCCGGAGACTTGGAAAATGGAAAAGTCGTTGACGGCGAAATCTGAAATTCGCACACCCGACCCCGGACTCTCCGGACTCTCAATGACGAAAGAATGACGAAGCTCGATTCATTCCTTTGACCAGATTCCTTTGAGATTCATTTCCGAGAGAGGCCGAGATCAGAGGAATCTGGTCAAAGGAATGAAAGCGAAAGCGACGGCGTCCGCAAACATTCTTGGAACAACTCATGTCCGCATCACTGTTGATCGAAACCTCCCGCGCACACGCGACGGCAACTCCATCGTCCGGTTGTCCGCTCTGCGGCGGCGTGCCCCAGCGGTTGTTTGAGAAGGACGGGCATGGCGTTGCTCGTTGTCACGACTGCGGGCATCGGTTCGCTCAGGTCGCGGTGGAGACCGATCACGTCGAGTCGATTTACGGGGACGACTACTTTCAAGGTGGCGGAGCTGGGTATCGCGACTACCTCAGTGAGTCACGCTTGCTCCGCGCACACGGCCGGCGTTACGGCCGGTTGTTGAAGCGGTTCGCTCCGACGGGTGAGGTTTTGGATGTCGGCGCGGCGGCGGGGTTCTTGCTGCAAGGCTTGATGGATGAAGGCTGGCATGGTGAAGGGCTGGAGCCGAACGATCGCATGGCGGCTTACGCGCGCGAGCAATCGGGACTCAACGTCGCGACCGGATCGCTCGAAACATTTTCCAGCACGCGACAGTTCGATGTGGTCAGCGTGATCCAAGTCGTGGCGCATTTCGTCGATCCGCGAGATGCATTCGCGAAGGTCGCGGAGCTGGTCCGGCCGGGTGGCTTGTGCTTGATCGAAACGTGGAACGCCGCGAGCTGGACCGCTCGGCTGTTTGGCTCGCAGTGGCATGAGTACAGCCCGCCAAGCGTGTTGCACTGGTACACGCCGAATCGACTGGCCTCGCTGCTGTCGGAGTTTGGCCTGAGCGAAGTCTCACGCGGTCGGCCCTCGAAGTGGATCAACGCGGGACACGCCGCCTCGCTGCTGCAACACAAGCTGAGCGGCTCGGCCTGGACACGTTGGCTGGCACGACCGCTCAATCTGCTGCCGGAGAATCTGGCGCTGCCGTATTTCGGTGATGATCTGTTTTGGGGGGTGTACCGGAAAAACGCGAAGGGGTCGGGTCTTCTCGGATGAAGACAGAACAAGTGATCGCGAGAAAGAATTGTTCGATGGCTGCGTGGCTACATGACATGACGATTGAGGAAAGGGGTCGGGTGTGCGAATTTCAGATTTCGCCGCCAACGACTTCTCCATCTTCCCAACCTCTGGCGGCGAAATCTGAAATTCGCACATCCGACCACGGTCCTCTCGGTCTTCTTCGGAGCGCGGGAACAAGTTCTCTTCTCTTCGTGGTGCTTCCGATCGCGCTGCTCATCGTGATTCAGCTTCTGACGTTCGAGGCTTCGGAGCCGGTCTTCTACGGCGACGAGAATCGGCATGTGATGACGTCGATCTTCTTTCGCGACTTGCTGGCCGATCGGCCGCTCTCTGGCCTGCGGGGGTATGCGGAAAACTATTACGTTCAATACCCGGCACTCGGACTGTTGATCTGGCCGCCGTTGTTTCACGCACTGACCGGAGTCGTGATGTGGGCAGTCGGCACGTCGAGCCTGGTCGCGACGCTGATGGTCGGGGTGTCGGCGATGATTGCGTGCGTGTACCTGTTTCGGCTGACGGCACGGACTCACGATGCCGCGACCGGTTCGCTGGCGGTGCTGCTGTTTGGACTCTGTCCGTTGGTCTTTGAGTACTCGCGGCATGTGATGCTGGAGATGCCGACGCTGATGTGGGGACTGATCGCGACGTTTCATTTCGTGCGATACCTCGACGAGTCTCGGCGGCGAGATGTCTTCATCGCGGCGGTGGCCTCGGCGTGCGCGGCGCTGACTCGGTTTGATGCGGTCTATCTGCTGCCGTTGTTCGGCATCTTGCTGGTCGTGAATCGGCAATGGCGAGTGCTCAAACGCTGGGACGTGTGGGGCGCGGCGGTGGTCGCGCTGTTGATGGTCTTGCCGTACTACGCGCTGGTCGCGAGGGAAGTCGGCGGCTTGCATCTGCGTCAGGCGAGCGAATCGGTGCGGCCCGGAGACAGCACGTTTCTGGCTCTTCGGAATTTCGTGTTTTATCCGGCGCAGTTGCCGAGTCAGGTCGGTTGGTGTGTGACGATCGCGGCGGTCGTGGGGCTGTGCTGTTTGTCGAAACGCGAAACGCGACGACGGCTGTGGCCCTCGTTGGCGATCGTGATCGCGACCTACGCGACGTTCTCTCCGCTGGCCGAATTGGATTCGCGTCATGCGATCTATTGGGTGCCTGGGATCGTGGTGCTGGCAATCGAAGGGGTGCGCGGCGTCGCTCAGGCGGCTCGCCTGAGTCGCGTCGCCGCTGGCGACGCGGTTGCAGGCGGGCCGCCTGCACTACGAATCGCGATCCTGCTGCTCGCGATCGCGACTGGCTCGAACACGCTCGCTCAGGAACGCTCGGCGGTCCACGGTTATGAAGCGGCGGCTCGGTTCGTGTTGGAGCATTCGCGCGACTCGAAGCTCTGTTTGTTTGATGGCTGGCTCGACGGGAATTTCACTTATCACGTCCGGCATCTCGATCCGCAGCGGCGATTCAGTGTGCTCCGCGGCGACAAGCTGTTCTATGGATTCGTCTGCTTTCCCGACACGAACTACACCGAATACGCCACGACCAACCGCGAAATGCTGAACGTCATCGACCGGCACTCGCCGGAGCTGCTCGTCCTGGAAGAGCCGCCCATTCTGCAACGCATCCCGGCGGCGGAACGATTACGCGGACTGATCCATGAGCACCCCGAACGGTTCCGCTTAGAGAAGACGATTCCGGTACGGAGCGGACGCCTGGCGGGAAATTATGAGCTACGGATCTACCGGAATCTCACGCTGAGTTCGGCGACGCGTCAGCCGGTCGAGTTCGAGGTGTTGGGTTTGGGGAAGACGGTGCGTGCCGCTTCCGGGAATGACGAATGACGAAATACCCAATGACGAATGACGAAGTGGCTCGACCGTCCTGTCTTTGTCCGACCGACCAGGTTCGTCATTGGGTGCTTCGTCATTCGTCATTTGAGACATCAGGTGCTTACAACCAACGTCTGACACTGTTGAGGAACCATGAATCGTTTACGAACACTGTTGGTCTTCGGCACTCGGCCGGAGGCGATCAAGATGGCTCCGGTGGTGCAGGCTTGTCGCGAGCGCGAATCGCAGATTGAGCCGATCGTGTGTGTGACCGGGCAGCATCGCGAGATGTTGGCTCAGGTGACCGATTACTTCGGCATTCATCACGACGTTGATCTCGATGTGATGCAGAGTAATCAAACTCTGTCCGGCCTGACCGCGCGGTGCATCGAACGGATCGACGGCGTGCTGGAACGGACTCAGCCGCAGTGCGTGGTCGCTCAGGGAGACACCACGACGGTGATGTGTGCCTCGCTGGCGGCGTTCTATCGGCGCGTGCCGTTCGTACATGTCGAGGCGGGCTTGCGGACCAGCGATATCTTTTCTCCCTGGCCCGAAGAGATGAATCGCCGTGTCGCCTCGTTATCGACCGCATTGCATTGTGCTCCGACCGATCGCTCGCGACAGAACTTGCTGCGCGAAGGGATTGCCGACAGCGCGATTCACGTCACAGGCAACACGGTCATCGACGCGCTGCTCTGGGCGGCGGCTCGCGAACGCTCGGACGGCAGCCGCTGGGCCGAGTCGTACTCGTGGCTCGGCGACCGACGCATGGTGCTGATCACCGGGCATCGACGTGAAAACTTCGGCGGTGGTTTTGAGAACATCTGCCGTGCAATCTCCGAGTTGGCCGGCCGTTTCCCCAACGTCGCGTTTCTGTATCCGGTCCATTTGAATCCGAACGTCCAAGAGCCGGTGCGACGCATCTTGTCTGGCCGAGACAACGTCCACTTGCTGCCACCGGCTCCGTACCCAGAGTTCGTGTGGCTGATGGACCGCTCGACGCTGATCCTCACTGACTCAGGCGGAGTGCAGGAGGAAGCTCCGTCGTTGAAGAAGCCGATCCTCGTGATGCGAGACACGACCGAACGCCCCGAAGCACTCGATGCCGGCGCGGTCGAGTTGGTCGGCACAGACTCGACACGCATCGTCGCGGCGGTGTCGCGACTGCTCAGCGATCCGGTTGAGTACGCTCGCCGACAGATCGAACACAACCCGTACGGCGACGGCCACGCAGCGGCGCGGATCGTGGATTTGGTCCTGAAGCAAGGCTGGAACTGAATGTGACCCTCATTCCTTTGACCAGATTCCTTTGATATCCCCGGCATGTGCTGATGAGATCAAAGGAATCTGGTCAAAGGAATGGGGCGGAATGGGGGAAGTTCTTGACGAATTACGCCGCCTGGCTGATTGACCTCGACGGGACGCTGTATCGCTCGCTGCCGGTGAAGGTGGCGATGGGGATCGAGCTGTGCTTCGCCGGTCGCCGAGTCCGCCGTGTGATTCGCGCGTTTCGTCGCGAGCACGAAGCGTTGCGTGCGTCCGAATTGTTGAGCGACACGTCTCCGTTCGAGGTCCAGTTGGCTCGCACGGCCGAGCGATTGGGGTGTCCGATCGCCGAGGTCCGAACGATCGTGGAGGATTGGATGATCGCTCGGCCGGGTCGCTGGCTGCGCCGCTTTCGACGGCGCGAGTTGTTGGCTGAGATTGCTCGCTTCCGCGCGGGTGGCGGTCGCACGGCGCTAGTCAGCGATTATCCGGCCCGCGTGAAGTTAGCGGCGCTCGATGCGACCAAGCTGTTCGATGTCGTCATTGCGAACGGCGAGTCGCTCACTCCCTATCGGCTCAAGCCCTCACCACAGGCATTCGTCTCGGCAGCCAATCAACTGGGACTGCGCTGCGACGAGTGTCTGGTCTTGGGCGATCGTCTCGACGCGGACGGCATGGCCGCACAACAGGCAGGGATGGCGTTCCGTCGCATTCGCTGATCAATCCGGCCGATAGCCGTCAGCCGATGGCCGAAAGCCGCTATCCTGGGGTGATGCAAAGTTCGGCTTGACGGAGAGTTGATGCTGGGCGGGAAGTGTTTACGGGGTGGAGACGCTAAAGGCGAGGCGACGCTGGGATTGAACACTGGGAGGAAGGTTCAATTCACACCA
>JBJXEX010000454.1:0-17591 GCA_046156195.1 Planctomycetaceae bacterium
ACCTAATGCTCAAACGTCTCGCACCTGCCGATCCACCGGTGACGTTCAACTACAGACGCAAACAAAACCCAACTCCATCGACCGCAGCGGTATAAGAACCTCAAAACCTTTTCGGATAGCCTCTAAGTCACGAGTCCTTCTTAGTCGCTTGAATCCACAAAATCGTTTTGTCATAGTCCCCGCTCCTTTGGCCTCGGCGGGAGATGCTGAGGCTTGGTTTGTTGAGTGATGGAGCGTTTTTCCGCGTCCACAGGCGGACTCCACAAACCCGCCGACGGGTCGCCTCTGTCGGTGACTTCTGCAATCCACGCGGGCGAATCTTCGCCGGCGGCAACGTGCTGAACGGATGATGGACACACTGTTGGTTGCCCACTCTCTGGCGGATTTCTTCCAGGCGCTCTTGGCGCTGGCTGGAATTCAAATCAGCACAGTGACGGCCTATTACTTGGCGGTTGTCGCGCACGTCGCTTTGGTGGCGGCGTGGTTTGGGCTTCCGGCCGGACTATTTATCTGGGCTGAGCGGAAGATCTCTGCACGCATTCAAGATCGTCTCGGGCCGACACGCACCGGCGGCAAGTTCGGCTGGCTGCAATCGCTTGCGGATGGTGCCAAGCTCCTTCAGAAAGAAGACTTGGTTCCAAAGGACGCTGACGGGCTGATGTTTCGGATGGCTCCGTACATTGTCGTTGTTGCGTCGCTTGTGGCCTATCTGGCTCTTCCGTTTTCCGATGGCTGGGCGGTTGTCGCTCTCGATACCGGTTTGTTCCTGACGCTGGCGGTCCTCTCGCTCGAAGTTCTGGGGGTGATTCTTGCCGGCTATTCGAGCGGTTCAAAATGGGCGTTGTTCGGGGCGATTCGCGAATCAGCCCAGATGGTTAGCTACGAGATCCCAATGGCAATTTGCGCTCTTTGCCCGATCGTTACGGCTGGCACGCTGAACCTCAATGAGGTGTCGCTGCTGCAATCGGGTGGAGTCTGGAACTGGAATATTCTACATCCATTCAACTTCTTTGCGTTCTTCGTCTACTTCACCTGTGCAACCGCTAGTTGCAAGCGAGCGCCATTCGATCTCGCTGAAGCCGAAAGCGAATTGGTCGCGGGCTTCCTGACGGAGTACAGTGGGTTTCGTTGGTCGATCTTCTTTTTGGCGGAATACGCCAGCATGTTTCTTGTCAGCGGACTGGCGACGGTTCTGTTCCTGGGTGGCTGGGATGACGGCTTGGGAATTCTGGCGGCCGTTAAAACCGCCGTGCCGACAGGGCTTGGGGTTTTCCTGGCGAACGTGATCGGATTGTTGGTCTTCTTGATGAAGGCGTCCCTGTTGGTCTGCGTGCAGATTTGGGTTCGGTGGACGCTGCCTCGGCTGCGTATCGACCAGGTTATGACGACCTGTCTGAAGTACCTGATCCCTATCAGTTGTTTTCTTTTCGCGGGCACTGTTGCTTATCCGATCTCAATCGCATTGATGACCAGTCCCAGTCGGACATCGATCATTGGCGGCCCGGCTGGTGAGCGATTGGTGCAGCCGAGACCGGTTATTGGTGTCTCCGGGACCAAGTCTGGTTCTGCGCCGGAATCTGACCTGCGGATCACGGCCACGGGCGCGGAAGGGAGCGGTCGATAACGGTGGAAACCATTCTCTTTTGGTTGTTCGCGTTTCTGACCTGCGCCGGGGCGATCTCGGTCGCGGTCAGCCAGAACGTCGTCCGCATGGCCTTCTCGCTGGTGTTGTCTTTGGGTTCGACCGCCGTGTTGTTTCTGTTGCTCGGTGCGGACTTTGTCGGTGCGACACAATTGCTGGTCTATGTCGGAGGCACATTGGTGTTGCTGGTCTTCGGCGTGATGCTCACGGCGACGGGGCCGTTTACGAGAATTAAGAGTTCTCCGGCCGACGCCATCTTGTCCGGACTGATTGGGGTCGCGTTCCTGTTTATTGTGGCCTTCACGATCGCGCAGGTGCCTTGGGACAGCGGCAATGCACAGAAAATAGCGATCGGTTCACGCGCCAAGGCAGTGGAAGGCAGCTTCAATCCAGCTCAGCAAGGCAACACGACTCGTCCGCTGGGTTTGACTTTTCTCTCGTTGCGTCCGGATCGTGATCTGAATCTCGGTGTGCCCGCGGAATCAGCGGGCGGCACGACTACGCCGAAGCCTGTAGCTCGACTGAGTGTCGGTTATTTGCTTCCGTTTGAAATCGTCTCCGTGCATCTGTTGGTCGTACTGGTCGGCGCGGCGTACCTCGCCCGCACCAAACGCCGAGCCAAAACGTAGGCACGAAGGGTTCCCATGTCAGCCAATGACCCAACCTCGTATTTGTGGATCAGCGCGGTGCTGTTTGTCTGCGGCGTCATTTGTATGACGACCAAGCGGAATGGCATTGGCGTCTTGATGGGGGTCGAGTTGGTGCTCAATGCGGCCAACCTGAACTTCATCACGTTTTCTCGATTCACACCGCTGGGGCTGGACGGCCAAGTCTTCTCGCTGTTCGTGATTGTCCTGGCAGCGGCCGAGGCGGCCGTGGCCTTGGCTATCGCGCTCAACTTCTACAACAACCACCTGACGATCGATGTCGATCGCGGGGATGAGCTGCACGGCTGACAGCCGCTTGGATCGCCCAAAGCGAAATCAACATGGAATCATCACTCGGAAGTAAGCTGTCGACCCTCTTAGCCATTGCGTGGCTGTTGCCGCTGCTTGGCTTCGTGGTCGAGGTGTTCGCCATGTCGTGGCCGAACGCCAACCGCAAGAGCAAGACCGCCGCGTACTTCGCGATCTTCTGCATCGGTTTTGGTTTCGTCTGTAGCTCTGCCGCGCTCTGCCTTTGGGGAGAGGGCACCGATTGGGCGGTATTCCAATCTTCCGGACATGGCCAAGCGGATCACGCCGGAGCAGATCACTCCGCGGCTGAGCATGACGGCCACGACCAACCAGCGACGCCCCACGAGGCTCCAAAGCAGACCGTGTTCTCTGGAACCTTTTACAGCCTCGCGCAGTTTGGCGGGCTTAAGCTTTCGCTCGACTACTACATCGACAGTCTGACGTTAGCGATGTTCGCGATGGTCACGCTGATCGCGACCTGCATTCATATCTTCGCCACTGGTTACATGGCGGAAGAGCTTACCGACGACTACGTCGATCATCAGGTCCACACGCACGACGGCGGGCATTTCCATCGGCCGGGACGGTTCTACAAGTTCTTCGCGTATATGTCGTTGTTCTGTTTCGCGATGCTCGGACTCGTCTTAGCCGGGAACATTTTCCAGGTCTTTGTCTTCTGGGAGTTAGTCGGCATCTGCTCGTATTTGCTAATCGGTTTCTACGTCGAACGTCACTCGGCCAGCACGGCAGCGAACAAGGCCTTCATTGTGAACCGCGTTGGCGACTTCGGTTTCATTATTGGCTTAATGATCCTGTGGACGTCGTTTGGAACATTTAGCTTCGATGACACTCATGGTGTGGATGGCAAGGTCAGTCCCGGACTGTTTTCGATGGTGCGCGGCAGTGACGGTCAGTTGCAGAAGACGGCAGACGGGAAAGAGGTCGTTCTAAAGAATCTGCCGGATGGACACGGCGGCTGGCATTCCCGACCGAAGTCAGATCCTCAGCGTCAAACGATCACTTATACACTGCTGATTGTTGCGGGACTGGGCGTTTTCGGCGGTTGTGTTGGTAAGAGTGCTCAGTTCCCGCTACAGACGTGGCTGCCGGACGCGATGGAGGGGCCGACTCCGGTTTCGGCGCTCGTGCATTCGGCAACAATGGTCGCGGCGGGGGTTTATTTGGCGGGTCGGTTCTATCCGATGTTTACACCCGAAGTGCTGCTGACGATTGCGTACGTCGGCTGCATTACTGCATTCGTCGCCGCGACCATTGCGATTGTCGCGACGGACATCAAGAAGGTGCTTGCGTATTCAACGATCAGCCAGCTCGGCTACATGATGCTCGGGTTGGGAGTTGGCGGTTGGGGGGCAGGTCTGTTCCACCTTATCACGCACGCCTTCTTCAAATCGTTGATGTTTCTCTGCTCCGGCAGTGTGATTTCTGGCTGCCATCACGAGCAGGAAATGACCAAGATGGGCGGACTGCTCCGCAAGATGCCGATCACGGCGCTTACGATGCTGGCGGGTGTTATTGCGATTGCCGGTCTTGCGATTCCGGGCACGTCGATCGCGTTCTCCGGCTATCACTCCAAGGATGCGATTCTGGCGACGGCGTTGGCGTACACGAAGCTCAACCCGCTTCATTTCCTGTTGTTCCTGGTCCCGCTGCTGACGGCCGGGATCACCTCGTTCTACATGTTTCGGCTGTGGTTCTACACGTTCCTTGGCAAGCCGCGCGATCAACATTTGCACGACCACGTTCACGAATCGCCCCGGGAGATGACTGGCCCGTTGCTGCTGCTCGCGGTGTTGGCGGCAGGATGTGCCATCGGGGGTGAAGATGGGCGGCTCTTCAAGATGTTGGCGTTCAGCGAACCTGTGGGTGTGGCTCAGGGAGTCAGTGGCGCGGCACAGTCGATTTCGCTGCCGGGACACGGCGCGGTTCACGAGTCGCATTCCACCGCAGGTTCTGCGGCGCTGCTGGCGGCGTTCATTGGCATGACGATCTCGTACTTAATCTACGGGAAGGGAGTCGTGAATCCGGCCGACATAAAGCGGCAAGCGGCGTCGGTTCATGCCTTCCTGGCCAACAAGTGGGGATTCGATGATCTCTACGACGTGCTGTTCGTGAAACCGGCACATGTGGTCGCAAAGTTCGCGGCGGCAATCGACAAGCTCGTCTTCGACGAGATTCTGCACACGTTTGTGCGAATGGGGATTGTCGTCTCGAAATGGGACAAGAAGTTTGACGAGGGAGTCATTGATGGCATCGTCAATCTTATGGGGAATTCGACCCATTCGCTCGGCTTGAGCCTGCGAAATGTTCAGACCGGACGGATTCGCCAATATGTGACGTTCATCGCGGTCAGCGTTGTGACTTTATTCGTGCTGCTGTTCGCGCTCTATCCAAAAGGTTGACGACATTTGGTGAGCCGAGGGGCGTTCGCCCGATGGGGGCTAACTTTCGGTAGCCACGGTCGCCAGGCTGTGGGGTTAGGCGGCCATACCACTGTTCCCACGCTCTGGGGAGCGTGGCTACGAAGTAAATAGTCCGGGGGCTAACGCCATCCGGCTCGCCGATTGAGTTGCGGTTATCAACCGCGTTAGGGAAACGGACCATGTTCACTGCGGAAACGCTGACAAGTTGGATCATCTTCGCCCCGACGATCTTCGCCTTCTTTCTGATCTTCTTCGACAAGAAGGCGGTTGAGGCCATGCGGGTCTTTGCTCTCGCCGGGACCGTCGTGACGCTGTTTCTGTCGCTCTCGTTGATTGGACAGTTCGTTCCCGGCGACGGTGGGATACAGGGCAAGGTCAATGTTCCGTGGATTGCCAGTTGGAACATCAACTACCAACTCGGCTATGACGGCATCAGTCTGACTCTGGTGGTGCTGTCGGCCTTTGTCTTTTTGGTGTCGATGCTGGCGTCGTGGGGAATCGAGAAGCATGTCAAAGGCTATTTGATTCTTTTCCTGATCCTCGAAACCGGTGTGATGGGTGTTTTCTTCGCGCTGGATTTCTTCCTGTTCTATGTGTTCTGGGAAGTGATGCTGTTGCCGATGTACTTCCTCATCGGGGTGTGGGGTGGCCCGCGTCGCGAGTACGCGGCGATCAAGTTCTTCCTCTACACGCTGGCTGGCGGCGTGCTGATGTTGATTGCCATGCTGATGTACTACTTTGGCAGTGCGACGCCCGAAGCAATGGCGTTCACGGGGCATGTTAGCGGCGGTTCGTTTGACCTTCTCAAACTCACGGAACTGGCTCAAAAGGGAAATATCTTCAGCCCCGGTCTGCAAGTCGCCGGATTCATCCTGTTGTTCATCGGATTCGCGATCAAGGTTCCGACCTTCCCGTTCCACACTTGGTTGCCCGATGCGCACGTCGAAGCTCCCACTCCGATCTCGATGATCCTGGCAGGTGTTCTGCTCAAGCTCGGCGGCTACGGCATTATTCGCATCGCGTTTCCGCTGTGCCCGTATGGTGCTCAAGCCGCAGCGTATGCGTTGGTGGCGATTGGCGTGATCAGCATCATTTACGGGGCGTTCGCCGCGTTGGCTCAAACCGACTTCAAACGGATGGTGGCCTACAGCTCGGTGAGTCACATGGGTTATGTGCTGCTGGGAGTCGCTGTCTGGAAGATCTCTGAAGTGACGGGAGCCGCTGAAGGCCGAGACTATTGGCTGATGGGTATGAACGGTGCGATGTTTCAAATGATCGCGCACGGCGTTTCGTCTCCCGGCATGTTCTTTATGGTGGGGGTGATTTACGACCGCGTGCACCATCGAGACCTCAACCAGTTCGGCGGGTTGTCGGGGCTGATGCCGAATTACTCCGGCATGGCGGCACTGATCTTTTTCGCAGGATTGGGGCTTCCCGGATTGTGCGGGTTCATCGGCGAAGTGTTTGTTGTACTTAGCACCTGGAACTACTCCCCAACTCTTGCAATTGTTTCGGCGGGCGGTGTCATCCTGACGGCGGGATACATTTTGTGGGCGTTGCAGCGAGTGTACCTCGGTCCCGAATACAAAGGGCCGCATCCAGAAGGGATCACTCCGATGTCCGCACGCGAAAAAGCCATCGGCTGGCTGTTGATCGTCCCGTGCTTGGCATTGGGGGTGTATCCGAACTTCGTCTTCAACTACACGAACGGTTCGCTGACGAAGTTGGTGGAGAACCTTGACGACGGATACAAAAAGACTCACGAGTTGAATGCCGTGCAGACCACCCAGAAATAGAACGCCCGTTACCACGCTTGGCGTGGGAACGAGGGAATGAGTTATGAACGCAATTGGTGACTTGGTCGTCCGCTTGTTGGACGAAACGACGAAGACTTCGGTCGGCCTGTTTGCGCCGGAATTGGTGCTCAGCGGCACGATCGTCGCCATGCTGCTGTGCCGAATTCTGCCAGTGCTGTGGCGCGTGCCGGCTCAGTGGATCGCGCTTCTGGGAGCATTCACGGTCTTTGCTCTGACGCTGGTGCAGTTTGATCGGTTAGTTGACGTGTGGGTCAACGTCGGTGCATATACAAAAAACGGAGTCATTGACAGTTTTCTGAGCGCCTGCATAAGGCCATTTTCGTCGCATATTGCCACGCCGTTCTTTACTGGTCTGTTGATGTTCGATCAGTTCGCGGCGTTCTTCCGGATGTTTCTAAGTCTGTTCCTGATCCTAACCATCACACTGACGGTGTTGAGTGGCATCCCGGATCGTGAAGATGGTCCCGACTTTTACACGTTGCTGCTGGGGGCCACGCTCGGCATGATGATCATGGCCTCGGCGAACCACTTGCTAATGGTGTTCTTGGGGGTCGAGATGGCCAGCGTTCCCAGTTACGCATTGGTCGGCTTTTTGAAGGGCCGAAAAAAGAGCAGTGAAGCGGCGCTCAAGTATGTTGTTTATGGAGCCGGTGCTGCGGGTGTGATGTTGTACGGCATCAGCTTGCTGGCGGGACTGACGGGAACCGGTTCGCTGCCGGAATTGGCAAATCGGTTCAGCTTGATTGTCAGCCAAGGAGCAGGAATCGGCGATCCCACGGTTCGTACGATTCTACTGGCGAGCTTGATGGTGCTGGTGGGGTTGGCCTTCAAACTCTCGGTCTTCCCGTTTCACTTTTGGTGTCCTGACGTGTTTGAAGGTGCGGCGGCCGAGGTCGCGGGCTTCCTGTCAGTCGCGTCGAAAGCGGGTGCGTTCGCGTTGTTGGTCCGTTTCGGATTGGCGTTCTCTGGTGGTTCGGCAGCGGTGTCGGAAATTGCGTTTGCACTGGGCATCGGCTTGGGTGTGCTGGCCGCAGTGACGGCGACGTTCGGCAACTTGTCGGCCTACGGTCAAACGAACATCAAACGCATGTTGGCGTATTCGACGATTGCGCATGCCGGTTACATGCTGATGGCGGTCTCCGCATTGATGGTGATGAAGTACAGTATTCATGGCGGCGGAGCGGAAGCGACGGACGCGAGTCTGTCGTGCATCGAAGGTTTGATCTATTACCTCTTCGTCTACTTGTTCATGAATCTGGGGGCATTCGCGATCGTGGCGTTGGTTCGCAATCAAATCCTTAGCGAAGAGATTGAGGACTACAACGGCTTGGCGACGCAATGTCCGCTGCTGTGCTTCGGCATGGCGTTGTGTATCTTCAGCCTGATTGGCCTGCCGCCGATGGGGGGGTTCTTTGCGAAGTTGGTGATCTTCGCGTCTGTTTTCAAAGCGACTTCGGCCCATTGGGCGATGTGGTTCGTGCTGGGGGCAGGAGCAATCAACGCGGTCTTTGGTCTGTTCTATTACATACGCATTTTGAAGGCGATGTACCTCAAGCCGCGTCCGGACGGCGCTCGCAAGGTGAGTTACGAACTGATGCCGGTGGGCGTGTTCGTGTTGATGCTTTGCTTGCCGGTGCTGGGATTGGGGATCCTGCCGTCTCGGTTCACCGAGACGTTCCATCGAGTGGCGGAAGTGTTGCTGACGAACCGTTGATGTTGCGAGTCGTTCATGTTGATATGAACTTTCAAATTTGAGATTTGAGACCTGCGTTCATGGCACTCTCGACCGATCTGGAAATTTTGAACCGCGTTCTCCGCGAGCTATCGAGCTGCTTCTTGCAGTATGGTGGGGAGTGTTGGCCGTGGACGTCGGCTGGTGCCGACGGTGAGAAGCTGCGCGTTTCGGTGATGCAGTGTGTCGAGCGGCAGCGGCAGTCGATTGGACTGTTGGCTGAGTATCTTGCCGCTCACCAGGACCGCGTCGAGTTCGGAAAGTATTCGTCGGAGTTCACTGATCTGCATTATGTGTCGCTCGCCTTCTTGCTCAAGCGGTTGGTTGCCTCGCAGACGAAGCTGGTGGAGTTTGTTGATCGCACCGTGACACTGCTGCCGAGCGGGGACGAATGCCGCGAGATTTTGGAAGTGGTCGGCGGCAACGAACGCGCGAACTTGGCGGCGTTGCAAGCTCCGGCGACCATCGTCGCAGGTTGACCTTCTGAGTCGGGAGTTCTGCGGCAAACTAACCCGACACTCCGAGCCTCTGAATTTTTGGAACCGCTATCGGAAGGGAGCGGTAGGCAGTCTTGAAAATGGCCGCTCCCTTACGGTCGCGGCTCCTAAGTTTCATAGCCTTGTTGAGTCAGGGGACGGTTTTGAGACCGAGTGAGTCATGCAGCTCGTTGACACGCACGCGCATCTGGACGAGGACGCTTTCAGCCAAGACGCGGATGAGGTCATTGCACGAGCGGTCTTGTCCGGCGTGACGGCGATGGTGGCTGTCGCGACGACAGTGGAAAGTAGCCGAGCGACGATTGCACTCGGGGCGCGAGTGCCGCATGTGTTCGCCGCAGTGGGCATTCATCCCAACTATGCCGTTCAGGCGCAACCGGGCGATTGGGAATTGATCGAGGAATTGGCCGCATCGCCGAAGGTGGTCGCGATCGGTGAAACCGGTCTGGATCGGTATTGGGATCACACTCCGTTTGACGTGCAGCTCGACTATTTTCGGCGGCAGATTGAACTAGCCCAGCGGCGTGACTTGCCGTTCATTGTGCATTGCCGCGAGGCGGAACCGGATGTCGTGGCGGTGTTGCGCGAGGCGGCGGGTACGGGGCAACTCAAGGGGATCATGCACTCGTTCTGCGGCGGCCGGGCGACGCTCGATGTCGCACTGGAGTTGGGACTGCACATCTCCTTCGCGGGGATGTTGACCTTCAAGAAGAACGTCGAGCTACGCGAACTGGCGAAGTCGGTGCCGCTGGGGCGATTGCTGGTCGAGACCGATTCACCGTATTTGGCTCCGCAGCCGCAGCGCGGCAAACGGAATGAGCCGGCATTCGTACGTCACACGGTGGAATGCCTGGCCGAGGTGCATGGGCAGACGCTCGACGAGATGGCGGCGATCACGACGGCGAATGCGGCGGGGTTATTTCGGCTGCGGTTGCCCATTTCACTCTGAGCGACCGAGTTCATCACCACTCGAGACGTGAGAGTGCCCGGCGAATGAAGGGAGACGACGAATCTGCCCAACTGTCGCGGCATTCGTCGCCTCCCTTCATTCGTCGGGCATCTTTTTCCTGAAATTGTTTTGAGGAGACGATATTTCGGTTTCGATTTGGCGAAGCGGCTGAGTACTCGCTGCTGAGACTGTCGGGGCTAATCGGAAGTCTTGGCCCCATCCAGCGCAGCGGAGCAAGGCCGCCCTACGGATGAAGAACTAAATGGCCTGTCACCAACTGAGCCTTCCAACCCTGATCGAAAAGTGACTTTGGTTCCGCGCTCACCTCATTTTGTCCACCCATCATTCTGCTCGCCGGGAGCCAGCAGAATGATGGGTGGGCAGAATGATGTGAGATTGCTTGGCGTCCTCCGAATCGGAACTCGCCAATGTTTTGGTCGTGGCACCGCCGCCTCAAGCCCTGACGCGACGGGCGACAGAGAAAGAAACACTGACGAAGAAAGAAACACAGACGAAGATTGCGAGTATGCACCGCCACACGATCTCTCTGCCCGATCAGACTCTGGCCGCGATCTCGGCGAATGAAACTGCTCCCGGGCCTCCCGTGGTTTTCATTCACGGGATCACGGCGAGCGTCGAGTTGTGGCTGCCGTCAATGCCGTCGGAAATTCGCGAAGGACGACGTTGGATTTCGCTGAGCTTGCCGGGACATCATCCGGCTCAGATCGACCGCTTGGCGATGGCCTCCTGGGACGGGGTGACTTCGGAAACGTGGGCCGGTTGGTACGAGTCCGCGCTGCGACAACTGATCGGAGATGAGCCAGCCGATTTCGTCGGTTGGTCTACGGGAGGCTTCACCGCGCTGGCGCTGGCCGTGCATTTGCCGCAGCGAGTTCGCAGCGTACTGAGCATCTCTGGCTTCGCGATCGGGACATGGCTGGGACTCATCGGGCAGTTTCAACGAATGAGCTTGGGTTCGCTGACACGCTGGATTGTTCGACTGGGATTTGGCTTGGTGGGAAAGCAGCGCTGGCTGTTTGAAAGGGTGATGCGATCGGGGGTCGGAGACGTCGCCGCGTTTCGCTCGTCGCCGGTTTATGAAGCGACGATGCGAGATTGGTTTGTCGCCTTTGGTCAGCACGATCGTGCAATCATGGCCGAGTTGTTCCGTCAGATCGCGCGGGTCGATTTGTCGGATGGCATCGGTCGCATTAACTGTCCGACGCTGATTGCTGGCGGAGAGGCGGACTCGTACATTCCCGCGTCCCACACGCGCTGGATTGCCGATCAAGTGCGAGGTGCGGAATTGGTGCTGTGGCCCGGAGCCGGCCACATGTTTTTCGCCGAGCGGACTCGGGAGTACCAGGAGTTGCTCGTCCGCTGGTTGAATCTTTTGTCATCGCAACATGAGGCAGCAGCGACCAAGTAGCCGCGTTCGCCAGAACGTGGGTCTTCCGTTGAATCGTTCGTCACCCCAACTTGAGCCAGCAGCGCCGCATGAGTGACCAAATCTCGTCCCCCGATTCTCCGCGCAAAGCGTGCATCATCGGAGCCGGTTCGTCCGGCATCGCCACCGCCAAAACGCTGCGCGAACGGGGCATTCCCTACGATTGCTTTGAGATGGGGAGCGGCATCGGCGGGATGTGGCGCTATAACAATGACAATGGCCGTAGCTCGGCTTATCGGTCGTTGCACATCAACACGTCGCGCGACACGATGGCCTATTCCGATTTCCCGCTGCCTCGCGATTGGGTGCCGTTTCCCGATCACCAGCATGTGCTCAAATACTTTGAGAGCTACGTCGATCACTTCGGTTTCCGCGACACGATCACGTTTCGGACGCAGGTGGTGAAGGTGGAGCCGGCGGACAACGGCGATTGGGACGTGACCGTCTTAGGGCCGGACGGTCAGTTGCGGACGAACCGTTACGGAGCCGTGCTGGTCGCCAACGGACATCACTGGAATCCGCGCACGGTGACGTATCCCGGTGAGTTCCGCGGCCAGCAAATGCACTCGCACTATTATCGCGCGCCGGACATCGTGGTGGGCAAGCGAGTGCTCGTTGTGGGATTCGGCAACTCGTCGTGCGACATCGCGTGCGAGTCGTCTCGCGTTGCCGAGGCGACGTTCATGTCGGTGCGACGAGGCGCTCATGTCATTCCGAAATACATGTTCGGCTGGGCGATGGACACGATCCTGCCGGCCTGCTTGTGGAGCTTCCTGCCGTGGTGGGCCATTCGTCCGATCTTCGCCGCCGGGTTGTGGTGGGCTCGCGGCAAGATGTCCTGGTACGGACTCCCGGAACCTGAGCATCGCGTGCTGCAAGAACACCCGACGATCTCGGCCGATCTCTTCAATGTGATCGGACACGGCTATCTGAAGATCAAACCCAACGTCCAAGAGTTGTGTGGCGACAGCGTGAAGTTCGTGGACGGCAGCGTTGAGAAGATCGACCTCATCGTGTGGTGTACCGGTTACGACATCACGTTTCCGTTCTTGGACAAGTCGATCATCGAGCCGCTCAACAATGAGGTCGCGCTGTATCACCAAGTCGTGCATCCCGATCAGCCGGGGCTGTACTTCGTGGGGCTGGTGCAACCGTGGGGGGCGATCATGCCGCTGGCCGAGGCACAAGCCAAATGGGTCGCCGACCTACTCACCGGCACGACCGGACTGCCTCCCCGCGAGCAAATGCTGGCCGAGATTCAGCAGCACCGTGCAGAGATCGCCGCGCGTTACACCAAGAGCACTCGGCACACGATCCAAGTCGACTTCTACCCGTATCAACGGCGATTGAAGAAAGTCGCACGCCGAGGCCGACGGTGGCCGAAGCGAGCACTCAATCCGATTTAGACCGCATTATTCCTTTGACCAGATTCCTTTGATCATTCCATTATGCAACGCATCGCGATCACCGGCAGTTCGGGTTACTACGGCAGCAAGCTCGTCGAGCACATTCGTCGTGAGTCGCCGGAGACTCGAATCCTCGGACTAGATGTGGTTCCGCCGCGCGAGGCCGCACCGCACGAGTTCGTCCAGGCCGACGTTCGTAGCTCGGACGTGCGCACGACGCTCGCCAACTTTCAACCGGACACGATCGTGCATCTGGCGTTCGTCTTGAACCCGATCCGAGACACGCGATTGATGCACGACGTCAATGTTGGCGGGACCAAGAATGTCTTCGAGGCGGTGCGAGCAATTCGACCGCAGCGATTCTTGGTGGCCTCCAGCGCGACGGCCTACGGCGCGTGGCCGGACAATCCGGTCCCGATCGCGGAAGACTGGCCGCTCCGTGCTTGCACCGAGTTTCAATACGCCTCGGACAAGACCACCGTCGAAGCGGCGGTCCAGACGTTGGCGGATGAACTGCCGGAGGTCGCGGTCTCGTGGACTCGACCGGTCATCATCGGCGGCAAGGGAGTCAGTAATTATCTCAGCCGCTTTGTGCTCAACCTCCCGTTCCTCGTGCTGCCGAACGGGAATGATGTCCCGCTCCATTTCGTGCATGAAGACGATTGTGTCGCGGCGACCTGGGCCATTCTGAAAGGGAACGCTCGCGGCCCGTTCAATGTCGGACCTCCCGATTACTTGCCGCTGACCACGATCGCGAAGCTGACAAATCGCCGAGCCGTCAAGCTTCCGTTCTGGATGATGAAGTTGACGACCACGATTTGGTGGGGACTGCGACTGCCGATCTTCGACTTCCCGCCGAGCCTCCATTATTTGGCCCGATATCCCTGGGTCGTCACCCCCGCGCGATTGCAGAACGAGCTGGGCTTTCAGTTCCGCTATTCGTCCGCCGACACGCTGCTGGAGATGTGGGGAGAACATTGCCGCAAGAAACGCCGTTGAGGCGAGCGTGACGATGAGTGAGATGTTTAACCGCCACGCCATCGGCGTGCGCGACAGTCGTTTCGCCCGCGCGCCCACGCCGATGGCGTTGGGGTTAAACAACTGATCCGACACCGGTCGCCTCACCGGCGGCCGAAGCGGGTCACGTCGCGATAGCGGTAGGTGCCGTCGTTCTCGCGGGCGAGCCGTTTCAGAAAGTTGTCGCCGGAAAGCTCTGGGCCTTTGCCGAATTCGACGCAGTGAATTTTCGTGCGGCCAGCGTTCAGCGTTTTGAGTTCGTGCAGCTCGCGAGCCGACAGGATCGGCTGGTCGGCATCGGTCAGAAAGAAGAGATGGTCGGTTTGAAAGCGGAGAGCTTTCTTCAACGCCGGCATGTGATCGGTGCCACCATCAGGTTGAATCTCGGAGATGAACTTGCGAGCCATCGTGCGATTGATGTCAGTCGCCCATTGCATCTGGGGGCGATCGTCGTGGCCGCTCAGTTCCGACAACTTCTGGTTGTAGAACAAGACTTGGAACTGCTGCGTTTGTTCCAGGGCCGAGAGGCTGACGATCAGTTCTTCCTTGGCGACGTGAATGGCTCCGTGGTCGTACATGCTGCCGGAGCGATCGACGACATAGACAAAGCGATTCCCCTTGGCGGCGATGTCGAAGAAGGTGGTCTTGCCGGTCCCGGACGCTTCGTCGCCACCGGCATTGCGTCGGCCGGAAGACTTGATGAGGTCTTGAGCATCCGTGGGCGTGCGCAGCGATGCGGTTCGACCGGCACCGATTACCGGTAAGCGCGAGTCGGCCGGCAAGCTGAGCAAGTCATTGATCGAAGCATCATCGCCGAGCACCGACTTCTCTGGCTGCGGGAGTCCGGCATCGTTCGTCACTGCTTCGGTGGGATTCGGGTTCGCGAGGTCGCTCGGCGGTTTGACCGAGTCGCGAGTGACGTGCAGTCCGACCTCACGAAACTGAGTATCTCCCGCCTTCGGCCCGACCGATCCCGATGCCGAGCAGCCGCGCAGAATCAACGCCATCACGAAGAACAGCACGATGTGAGTGGCGATCGACAACAACCAACTCGGCACGAGGACATTTAATCGCACGCTGCCGTCGTCCACACCAGAATCCAGTTTCAGTTCGGGCGTAGTTTGCATGATGTCCCGATCCAGTTGGCTGCGATCGCACGAACCCGAAGCGTCGGTTTTGAAGTTGCGTTCTTTCGAACAAATTCGACCACGCCACCAAGAATAAGTCCCGAATTCATTCGTTCCATTCCTTTGACCAGATTCCTCTGATTCAAATCTTTCAACGCAAGTTAGCCTGTTGAATCAAAGGAATCTGGTCAAAGGAATGAAGGGAGTGAATTCGGCACGCGGACTTGGTTTCATTGGCCACCGAGCTTTTTGCGTTGCTCGATTTGTTTCACGAACTGCGGCGTCAGGTCATCGGGGAAGACGCCGTCGGGAGGGACGAACTTGAACTTGCCGGCGGGGATCGCGATGTCGGTCTCGACTTCCGAAAAGTCGAGACTCACCATCGGCCGCAGACGCTGATCGGGATTGCGGCGGAGGTACAGGATGCGGCGCGGAAACAACGACTCGCCGTCGAAATAAATCCGAATCCGCGACGGGACATATTCGGGAAGCTGAGCTTTCGGATTGTTCCCCTGCCACCCCTTCAGCATGTGATCCTTCCAGCCCCCTTCGATCACGACGAGCTTTTGGCCTTCGGCGGTGTCCGCTTTGAATTGGTCGAACTGCATCGACTGCTCGATCGACGCGAACAAGCCGGGGAGTCCGCCGAACCCCAAATCCACGGTGACGAGGTTATCGGTGTAACCGTGGTCGGCGGCGGCTTTCAGAATCTGCCGCACGTCGCGGCGCGTGATCCGGGCCGGCTCATCGCCAATTTGGTGTCGCGACCAGACCACCTGGCCATCGCAGACTTCCAAGACCGAGCCTTCCGTGTCACCCAACTTGACTTGAAATTCCAGCCGCAGCTTCAAGTCCGCGCTGCTCCCTTGCAGGTAGCTCCCGTGAACGGTGAAACGTCGGCTGCTGAGAGCGACGGTCTCGACCAGTTTGGCTTTGATGGACTTGTAACGGAGCAACCGTTGCCGAGCTTGATCGAGCGCCCCCTTGGCCTCGGCCGACTCAGGACCGGCAGCATCTGCCGAGCGTTCCTTCGGAGAGTCCTTGGCGGAGTCCTTTGTCGCGGGCGTCGCGGGTGGCCTCTTGCCGGCAGGCTCCTGAAAACCGAACAGCGAAGTCGTTGTCAGCCAGTAACCAGCGGCGGCCAGAACGAAGACCGCCAGCGTCAATCTGGGAAGACTTTTCATATTGCCTCGAAGATGACGGATTTGCCAAAGATTCGGATCGGGCGGAACCGAAACTAACTTCACCGGAATGATCCCTGTGTCGCGGAGAAGCAATTCGCGGCGGGAGCTTAGTTCCAGCTTGTCAGTTGAGCGACCCCAAGGTCGGGGAGCACTGGCCGTCTCAGGTCGAAGGGACTCGTGATGAGATTTTATTTTCTGGCACTCGGAACGTTGGTCGTCGTCTGCTTCGGCTGCAACGTCGATGGACAACGGTTGATCGACAAGGGCGAGTATGTGGCTCCCCCGGCCGCGTTGATGCAGCGACCCGGCCCGATGGTCGATCTGCCGTACCCGGCGATCTTCCCGCCGATGGGGCCGCCGCAGAATCGAGCCTTTCAAGAGCAGACCACTCAGGTCCGCTTCGTCGGGCCGATCGGCATGAAGATCGGTTGGAAGATCGGTCAGAACTACGCCGAGAACCAGTTGGTCTCACCCGCTCGCTGGCAGTTCGCCCAAGGCGCGACCTTCCGGCTGAAGCTGACCAGCGTCTCTGGTCGCGAAGGGCTGACGCTCTATCCCACGTTGCAGATCTACCCCGGTCATCCCACGACCGATGCGTACCTCAGCCACAATAGCATCCCCATCGAATTGACCGACGAAGACATCGATCAAATCGAGTCCAACAACTTCGTGACCAAGGTCATCTATCTGCCCGATCCGAAGTTCCAAGAGCTGGCCATCGCCGGTGTCGAGACCCTCTCCTCAACGCGGCTCGATCCGGGCGTTGATCCGGTTTCGGAAGCCGATCGTCGCGGCACGATCATGGTTGTGTTGCGAGTCGGCAATAAGAACCTCGAACAAGAAACGGCCGGCAATCCATCCGCTCAAGCGGACAATGGACTGCAACAAATCAGCTACAACGCCGACGGCGAGAAGGGTGAGCTGATCAACCCCGTGCCCGTCGAAGTGAATGGCACCATCTACGCCGGAGTCCCCGGCCCGGTGATCGTGGGCGGCTCCGGTGGCCCGAACGGACCCATCGCCGGAATGAACGGCACCCCGATGTGGGGAATGCCCAACACCGCGACCCCGATTGGATTACCCGGCCCGCCACACCTCCCCTACGGAGCACCCGCCGGACTCAAGTCCCACACCGTTCGCAACCTGACCAAGACCGAACTCCCCGATCCCGTGGACCACATGCTGATCGACGTGAAACACGAACCCGGCATCCGCCTGCCCAAACCGGTTCGACACGTCGAATACAGCGAGAACCACCCGATCTACGGCCCCGGCCAAGTCTCGCAGCCAAATTGGAATCTCAATCGGTAAACCGAATCAGGGGCGATTCAGGGGTCAGGCACTTCGGAATTTCGGAATTGGCCTCGGCCAATTCC